>CANQUH010000413.1 GCA_947626965.1 uncultured Lachnospiraceae bacterium | reverse complement strand
GTCACAACATCACCGGTTGCTCAGATGCCGGATTCCGAGTTCATCCGCTTCTCACCGGAGAACGCAGGCGAGAACGCAAAGGCGATCGTGAAGCTCGCAATCGAGAACTTCAAGAACAGAAAGCCTGAGCTGGTTCACATCCCGCAGATGAAGCAGAAAGCTACGGTTGGATATTCTGTAGAAGCAATCGTCAAGACACTTGACGGCGTTACAAACTCACAGGTAGACGTACTTGGCACAACGAAGCCGCTCCTTGAGTGCGTGACCTCCGGCGTTATCCGCGGCGCTGTCGCCATGGTAGGCTGCAACAACCCGAAGATAAGACCGGATACCGCTCACATCGAGCTGATGAAGAAACTGATCGCAAACGATATCATTATCGTTGCGTCCGGCTGCTCCGCTCAGGCTGCCGCGAAGGCCGGTCTGATGGACAAGAGAGCAAAAGATCTCTGCGGCGCGGGCCTCAAGAGAGTCTGTGAGCTGGCAGACATCCCGCCGGTGCTCCACATGGGTTCCTGCGTTGATATCAGCCGTATGATGATCCTGGTGGCTGAGCTGTCAAAGGATTCCGGACTGAACATTTCCCAGCTTCCGGTTGTCGGCTGTGCTCCGGAGTGGATGTCCGAGAAGGCTGTATCTATCGGCAACTATGTAGTTGCTACGGGTATCGACACGTTCCTCGGCGTGGATCCGTATGTGAGCGGTTCTTCAGAGGTTGCAGGACTTCTGACAAACGGCATCAGAGACTGGGTTGAGGCTGCTTTCACGGTTGAGAAGGACATTGACAAGCTTGGCGATCTGATGATCGAGAGAATCGAAGAGAAGAGAGCGGCAATCGGTATCTGATGATGCGGATCTGTCAGCCTGCTTTGAAGCGGATGCAGCCCGGATGAGTTCCGGGCCGGATGACCAACACATTTAGAGGTGACTGAATTATGAAAATAGCGATTACCGGAAAAGGCGGAGTCGGAAAGACGACTTTCGCGGCTACGATTGCAAGGATGTACGCGAATGAAGGAAGAAGCGTTCTTGCCGCGGATGCGGATCCGGATGCGAATCTGGGACTTGCGCTCGGATTTACGGATGAGGAGCTTGAAAAAATCATCCCGATCTCCAAGATGCGCAAGCTTGTGGAGGAACGCACGGAAGCGGATGAGTTCAACCGGATGTTCAAGATGAATCCGAAGGTGGACGACATTCCTGATAAATATGCGAAAACCTGCAACGGGGTAAAGCTTCTGGTACTCGGCACGGTGGAGACGGGAGGAAGCGGCTGTGTCTGTCCTGAACATGTCATGCTCAAAAGAATCATCAATCATCTGATGCTGCGCAGCACGGATGTCGTGATTCTTGACATGGAGGCCGGGCTTGAGCATCTCGGCCGCGGCACAACAAGCGGAATGGATCAGTTCATCGTTGTCATAGAACCAGGCGCCCGCAGCATCCAGACCTACAAGAACGTTAAACGCCTTGCAGACGATCTCGGCGTAAAGCAGGTCAGCGTTGTTGCGAACAAGGTGCGCAGTGCGGAGGATGAAGCGTTTATCCGCTCCAGGATTCCGGCGGAGGATCTGCTCGGATTTATTCACTATAATTCCGAGGTGATCGATGCGGACCGCCAGGGCAAATCCCCGTACGATTTCAGTCAGCAGCTGAATGAGGAAGTCAGAAGTATAAAAGAAAAAATAGATCATCTGAAAAAATAGATTATCCTAAAAATTGGAGGTAGAACAGTGACTTTATTTGATGTTGTATTTAGTGGAAACGACACTGTGTACGGGCTCACAGAAAACGCAATCAACGATGCCATCGCACAGTATGGTGAAGATAAGGCAATCGCTTTCCCGGATACCGCTTACAGCCTTCCGTGCTACTATGGCGTGACGGGAACCAAGGTTGGCAATCTCGGTGAGCTGAAAGCGGCCCTCGGCGTTGTAAAGACGCTGATGACAAGAGAAAAGAGACTGAACGACGTCTTCATGTCAGGTGTTGCTACAGCGCTCTGCGCAGAATTCATCGAAGTACTGAAATATATGGACGGCGCGGCACCGTACGAGGCACCGTGCTACGGACATCTCGGCGACGCGATCATCCGTGAGCTGGGCGTACCGCTTGTAACGGGCGATATCCCGGGCGTTGCGGTTATCCTTGGCGCAGCTCCGACTCCGGAAGAGGGCGTGGCTCTCGTAAAGAGCTATCAGGCGCAGGGTATCCTCGTAACTCTGGTTGGCGATATCATCGACCAGTGCGCGCAGATGGGCTACAAGACAGGCGCAAACGTACGTGTGATCCCGCTTGGCAAGGACGTAACCTCTGTGATCCATGTCGTATCCGTTGCAGTCCGTGCGGCCCTGATCTTCGGTAACATCAAACCGGGCGACGCGGCAGGACTGATGGAATACACCTTCAAGCGTGTTCCGGCGTTCGTAAACGCGCTTGGAAAACTGAATCCGGTTGTTGTGGCATGCGGCGCAGGCGCAATCGCACTTGGATTCCCGGT
>CANQUH010000412.1 GCA_947626965.1 uncultured Lachnospiraceae bacterium | reverse complement strand
GCGCTGGAAGTCGCGAACGGCCTGGAGGCGGATGTCGTCACACTGGCTCTGGAAGGAGATGTTCAGGTGGTTGCCGATGCGGGACTGATCGACGAGGGTTTCACATCAGAATTTCCGCTTGACAGTTCGCCGTATACGTCAACGATTGTCTTTCTGGTAAGATCGGGAAATCCGAAGAACATCCTGGACTGGAATGACCTGATCCGCGACGATGTGGGCGTGATCACACCGAATCCGAAGACGTCCGGCGGCGCAATGTGGAACTATCTTGCCGCGTGGTATTATTTCGAGCAGCAGGGGCAGAGCGAGGAGGAAATTCTTGAGTCAATCCGCACGCTTTATGGAAATGTCGTTGTTCTGGATTCCGGAGCGAGAGGCGCGACGACCTCCTTTGTTGAGAATGGCCAGGGCGATGTGCTCCTTGCCTGGGAGAACGAGGCGTTCCTCTCTCTGGAAGAACATCCGGGAGAGTATGAAATTGTAGTACCGTCTGTCTCAATTCTGTGCCAGCCTACGGTTGCGGTAGTCGATGAAGTTGCGAAAAAGCACGGGACAGAGGAAATCGCCCAGGAGTATCTGAACTATCTCTACTCGGATGAGGCCCAGGAGATCGAGGCGCAGAATTATTACAGACCGAGCACCGAGTCCATCTATGACGAGTATGTCACGGAATATGATGGAAACACAATCACAGGTATTCCGGAGGACGGCAAGTGGATCAACGATCAGATCGAGCTGACTAATATCGAGCATTTTGGAGGCTGGGCGGAAGCAAGAGAGAAGCATTTTGCGGACGGTGCGTATTTTGACCAGATCTACGAGCAGTAGAAGGAGAAAATGGTTTTATGAGGAGGAAAAAATCCAGAAGTGTGATCCCGGGATTTGGCATCTCCCTGGGGGTCACACTGACCATATTAAGTCTGATTGTACTGATTCCGCTTTGCTCGCTGGTTGTCTTTTCAGCGAAACTTTCGCTCTCGGATTTTATCCGGGCAGTTACCGGCGCCAGAGTGCTTTCAAGCTACTATGTGAGCATCAGCACAGCCCTGATCGCGTCGCTGATCAACGCGGTCATGGGGCTGATTCTGGCGTGGGTGCTTGTCCGTTATGATTTTCCGGGAAAACGGCTGGTGGATGGGATCATAGAACTTCCATTTGCGCTTCCCACGGCGGTGGCCGGCATTTCCCTGACCCATCTGACAACGACAAACGGATGGGTGGGAAGTTTCTTCTATAATGTATTCGGAATAAAAATTGCATACACAAGGATCGGAATCACAGTCGCGCTGGTCTTTATCGGGATTCCGTTTGTTGTGAGGGCTGTTCAGCCGGTGCTTGAAAAGGTGGATCATGAATGTGAGGAAGCGGCGATGCTGCTTGGCGCAAGTTCAGGGACGACGTTTCGCAAGGTTATTTTTCCGGAAATTCTGCCGGCGATGATTTCAGGGTTTACCTTGGCATTTGCGAGAAGCATCGGAGAGTACGGAAGTGTCGTGTTTATTGCGGGAAATACGCCATATAAGACGGAGATTGCCCCGCTTATGATTATGGCGCAGCTGCAGGAATATGATTATGCGAGCGCGACGTCGATCGCTCTTGTCATGCTTGTGATTGCGTTTCTTATTCTGTCGGTAAACGCGTTTCTGCAGAGTATGGCCGCCAAGCGGGTAAATGGACTTGCCTGATATTGAAAAAATGAATCAGCAGGAGGAACTGTACATGAAAACTCAGAAAAAAGGCGGAGCGGTAAAGTGGATTCTGATTACCGTATGCGTGGTTTTTCTCGCAGTGTTTTTGATACTGCCGCTCGTCTATATTCTTTCCACCGCGTTCCGGGACGGGATTCCCAGCTATATCAAGGCGGTTACAGATGAGTACGCGGTTAAGGCAGCCTTACTGACACTGAAAGCCACTTTCTTTGCGGTAGTGATCAATACGATATTCGGACTGTTCGCGTCCTGGTGCATTTGTAAATTCACGTTCCGGGGAAAGAAAGTTCTGTCGACGTTCATTGATCTGCCGGTCACGGTTTCCCCGATCATTGCAGGTCTGATCTATATTCTGACCTTTGGCAGACAGAGTTTTCTGTATCCGATTCTGGATGATATGGGGATTCAGATCATATTTGCGGTTCCGGGAATTATACTGGCCACCATTTTTGTGACATTTCCGTTTATCTCGCGCGAGCTGATCCCGGTTCTGACGGCACAGGGAACAGATGAGGAGGAAGCGGCAGCTCTGATGGGCGCAAATGCATTCACAATATTTAAGAATATCACATTCCCGCATATTAAGTGGGCGCTGCTGTACGGCATTGTCCTCTGCGCGGCAAGGGCGATGGGGGAATTCGGGGCGGTATCCGTTCTTTCCGGGCATTTGAGAGGAAAGACGAATACACTGCCGCTCTACATTGAACTGCTTTACCAGGGATATGATTTTACGGGTGCGTTTGCGTCATCCTCAATTCTGATGGTATTCGCGATTATTGTTCTTATTCTCCGGGTGAT
>CANQUH010000411.1 GCA_947626965.1 uncultured Lachnospiraceae bacterium | reverse complement strand
AGGTTCATCGCGTCGATCGGCGCGTTGATCTTCACTTCCTTGCCGTTTACCTTCATCGTTCCGGTCTGAGCCTTGTCAGCCCCATAGATTACGCGGGCAAGCTCGCTTCTGCCCGAACCAAGCAGACCGCACAGTCCGACGACTTCGCCCTTATGCAGCAGGAAATCGAATGGCTTGATCGTCCCCTTATGGCTGAGACCCTTCGCGTCAATATAGACATCCGCGTTGCTGTAGTCAACAACCTCATCCGACTTGATGGAAGCAAGATCATCGAAATCTTTGCCCATCATGGCCGCCACCAGCTTCACGCGCGGAAGATCCTCAATCGGATATTCTCCGACAAGCTGACCATTCCGAAGCACCGTGATCCGGTCGCAGACCGCATACACCTGCTCGAGGAAATGCGTGACAAACACGATGCCAACGCCCTGCGCCTTGAGCTTGTTCATCAGTACAAACAGCTTCTCCACCTCGTTGTCGTCGAGGGAGGAAGTCGGCTCGTCAAGAATCAGCGCCTTGCAGTCCATGTCAACCGCACGCGCAATCGCGATCATCTGCTGAATCGCAAGCGAGAAGTTTTCAAGATTTTCCGTCACATCGATGTTGATATCAAGCTCCTGCATGATCTTCTGCGCGCCCTGAATCATCTTCCTGCGGTTGATCGTGCCGAAGCGGGTCATCGGCTCACGTCCGATGTAGAGGTTCTCCGCCACGGAAAGATTCGGGCAGAGATTTACTTCCTGGTACACGGTGGAAATCCCTTTTTTCTGCGCGTCCAGCGTCGAGTGGTTTACCACCGGTCCCTGAATGCCGTCCACATGAATCTCTCCTGCCTCAAAAGCATTGATACCGGTGAGGCACTTGATCAGCGTCGACTTGCCCGCGCCGTTCTCGCCCATCAGCGCGTGGATTTCGCCCTTGCGCAGGGTAAAGTCCACATTATCCAATGCTTTCACGCCGGGGAAGGTCATTGTGATGCCGCGCATCGTAAGTAATACATTGTTTTCCATAATTCTCTCCTTCCCTGTTTTAATTAAACCCACATGCCAGCGCTGTGGGCAACACCATGAATATAAGTCCACGGATTGCTTCGTTGCTCTGCAACTCCCGCAATCCTACAGGTATTCGCAATTCGCATCGTTCACTTTGTTCACGCTGCTGTATTGCTCATACCTGTTGTCGTCTCCTGTGCATAGTCGGTCTGGCAAGTAAACTTGCCTCCCGTCTCTGCACGGAGACTGGACTTATACAGTAAGAAGGGAGTTCCTTTTTGAACTCCCTTCTGAAAATCAATTGCCAGTTTATTTTTCATCTGTGGAGCTTTTCCACACGGCATCTGCCGCTGCAATTCAGGAAAACCCACTCCGGTTCCCAGGATTTCCGGGCGGGATACATGAAAACCATTTTGCAAAACAGTGCAGGTGTGAACTGCAGCAAATACCCCGCAGATTATTTGGCGTTATCATGTCCGCAGGACATAAATATTTTTAGTATGCGCGGTTTGCCAGAACCTCGTCGGTCATCTGAGTAACCGGCTGCTCCTCGCCGTCGATCTCGATGGAAGAAACAACGTCCTCATTCGCGAACCAGCTCTCTGTCATGTAGATCTCGCTCTCCGGCTCCTCGCCTGCCTCAAGCTGCTGGATAACTTTCTCAACATCCGGAGCTGCCAGCGGGTTGCACTCGAAGACTGCTGTCAGATCGCCTGCAAGCAGAGACTCCATGATCGGCTTGTTGCCGTCGAAGGAAACAAGGATCACATCGCCGTTCGGGCCATAGGAAACGCCTGCTGCCTTCATAGCGTCCATTGCGCCGAATGCTTCGTTGTCGTTCTGAGCGATGACTACATTGAACTGTCCCTCATAGCTCTTGCAGTAAGACTCCATAACTTCCTGGCCGCCTGCCTGTGTAAAGTCGCCGTCCTGAGAATCAAGAATCGTCCAGCCGTTCTCCTCAGCTACCTGATTGAAGCCGTCGGTACGTCCGATCTGTGCGGAAGAACCTTTGGTTCCCTCAATCACCAGAGCGTTGATCTCCTCGATGCCCTTCGCCTCTGCGTATGCCTTCAGCCACTGGCCGCATGCGATACCTTCTGTCAGGAAGTTGGAACCTACCCAAGAAACGTATTTGTCAGAGTCGTCGATTGTACGGTCGATTACGATAACCGGGATTCCGGCATCCTCGCACTCTGTCAGAACGGTGTCCCATCCTGTTGCGACGATCGGGTCGATAATGATGTAGTCAACATCCTGCTGGATGAAGTTACGAACTGCTTCAAGCTGCGCATCTGGGTTATTGTCGCAGTCCACGAACTGAAGGTCATAGCCGTTCTCCTCTGAGAAAACTTCCTCAGCGGACTTTGTGGATGCTGTACGCCAGTCTGACTCATGTCCAACCTGCGCGAAACCGACTGTAATGAGGTCTCCCTCAGCCTGTGCGGAAAGCGCGGACATGCAGAGCGCTGCTGTCATAGCTGCCAAAACAACGAGTCTCTTTTTCATGTTAATTCCCTCTCTTTCATT
>CANQUH010000410.1 GCA_947626965.1 uncultured Lachnospiraceae bacterium | reverse complement strand
TTTTTCTTTACTATATACGAAAAAGGTATGATTGTCAACAGGAAAATTGCTTTAATTGCAGGCTGTTTTGGTTCTTCAAAAAATCTCTGACATAAATCACTAAAATAATAAGAAATATATTAATATAGTTTAAATTATTTGAAATATAATAATTGACATAATTTTTAAAATGTGATAAAATCAGGAAAACAAGATCAGGAGGGGTTTATATGCTGACAAAAGAAGACTTAAAAGAACTTTCCCAACTTCTGGATACCAAACTCAAAGCAGAACTGGATCCTCTTAAGAAGGATATCAGAGAAGTAAAGGCAACGTTGGAAGAACATGGGAAAATATTGAATGAGCACAGCAAAATACTGCAGGAACACAGTGAAATACTTCACGAACACAGTGAAATACTTCACGAGCACAGTGAAATACTTCATGAGCACAGCAAAATACTGCAGGAACACAGTGAAATACTTCATGAACATAGTGAAATACTTCACGAACACAGCAAAATGCTTCAGGAACACAGCAAAATACTGCAGGAACACAGTGAAATACTTCACGAGCATAGCAAAATGCTTCAGGAACACTCGCAGGGAATTCGGGAGATCAGGCTGGAACTCGAAAATGAGATCAGGCCTGCCATTCAGATACTGGTGGAGAATTACGTACCTGCCGCTCAGAGGTATGAAAAGGATTCCCGGAGACTGGATCAGGTCATCTCAGATGTTGAGGTGTTGAAAAAGGTGGTGTCAGGACACAGCAGTCAGATCAGGCAGCTGGCACAGGCTTGAAACAGGCCTGAAATAAATAAAAATATTGACACAGCACGTGGTATATAGTATATTTTTTGTAAATTTAATACGATATATCAGGTGCAGGATAGACAGTGTTTTATTCTGAAAAGGGAATTAGGTGTAAATCCTAAACGAACTGGTCACTGTATTCAGGGAGTAAACTTCGGCATACCATTGCATATTCGATATGTGAGAAGGTGAAGCGGACGTTGATCTGTAAGTCAGGAAACCTGCCTGGTATTTAAGATGTGCTCCAGTTACAGCATGACATCTGATCAGTACCCTGCAGGGGCCTGCGCAGGAGGAGCGGTATTCCGGGCAATATGGATATCGCTTCCGCAGATGAATCAGGGTAATATACCCGGGAGCCGGAAAATGGTTCCCGGGTTTTTTCTTTTAATTAACGCAGAAAATTCCAAAGAGGTGAGAGGATGAGAATAGCGGTTCTGGAGACGGGAGAAGTGGTTCACAGGTACAAAAAGGCAATTGTGGTATCTTTCACAGGGAAAAGACGCGTGCTGAGCACGGCGCCGCATAACGGCGGATACCGGGAGGATCTGACGGCGGTATTTAATCAGGACGGAACTGTTGGCGCCGGGATGGGTTATACGCTGCGGGCGCCGACTTATGCGGAACATATGGCGCTGGTCGCGGAAGAACTTGGCCTGGACGCGGATACGGCGGCCGGGATATCCACGGCGGCGCAGATGGAGAATGTGTCGGTCCGGACAGAACGCTGGAAGGAGACGGCAGTCACGGCCATCGTGACAGGGGGGATCGAAATCAATGGCGGCAGAGTCGGAGACACTGCTTCCTGGCATGAGGCGGATGGAGAGATTGTGGAGGCGGAGCTGGGAACGATCAATATCATGCTTTTTTTTAATGTTGATCTGACGGCGGAGGCACTGACGCGCGCGCTTGTCACCTGCACCGAGGCGAAGACGGCGGCGATTCAGGAACTGCTGGCTCCGAGCAGGTACTCGATGGGACTGGCGACGGGGTCCGGCACGGACGGAACGATCCTGGCCGCAAATATGGACAGCCCGGTCTGTCTGACTAATGCGGGGAAACACAGCAAGCTGGGGGAACTGATTGGGAAAGCGGTTAAGGCGGCGGTAAAAGAAGCGCTGAATCAGCAGAGCGGACTTTGTCCCGCCCGGCAGCATCAGGTTGTCAGGAGGATGGACCGGTTCGGAATCACGAATGATGTGCTCTGGAGGAATTATTCCGGCCGGAAACCGCGGGCGGAGTTTGAAGAATGTCTTGAAGAGCTGCTGAGCCGCGGTATGCTCGTTACTTATACGTCGCTTTACGCGCATTTGCTTGATCAGGCGGTCTGGGGAATGCTTTCTCTGGAAGAGGTGACGGAAGGCGCGGCGTCCCTGCGCAGACTGATGAAGATGGAACCCGCGGAGAAGGTTCCGGAAGTTCCGTTTCATCTGGGAGAAGTCCAACCGCTTCCGGCCGGGAGCGCGATAGAGCAGGAAAAGATCATTCCTCTGATTCTTCCCTATGGGGAGGGGCTGATGAAACTGATCATGGGTGAAGAGCAGCCGGAGAATCCTTCGGTTGTGGAGTGAATGAAAAGGGATCAGATTCACACCTGTGTTTTTCGGGGAGGTTTGTCCGACTGGGAATCCTGGGATCGGCGGCGTGAAAGCCGTCAAAAAATGTTGACACAAAAACAGGCATAAAGTATAGTAAGCTTTGTGTCTTGTCGAATCTGTTACAAGACAATGC
>CANQUH010000409.1 GCA_947626965.1 uncultured Lachnospiraceae bacterium | reverse complement strand
TTCCTCTGTTTTCTGCCATTTCAAGCACCTCCTCATAGAGCGTATCGGAGGCGTGAAGCTGCGAAAATGTCTCGTGAAACAATTCTTTATTCGTCATAATCTAATCCTCCGTCAGAATATTTTTAAGTCTCTTTCTTCCCCGTGCAAGTCTGGTGCGAACCGTCGCAGCCGGAATACCAAGCAGTCCCGCGATCTCCTCTGTCGAATATTCTTCATAGTAGAACAGATAGATGATCACACGGTACTTCTCCGGCATGCCCATCACTGTGGAGAGAAGCTCCGTATGCTTTGGCGTCGGCATCGCAAGCTGCTCCGCATAGTCCTCAATGTTCTCCATTTTCCTCCACGGCATGCGGAAAACGGATTTGCACTCATTGACGGCCACGCGGATCAGCCAGCTGCGCAGATGTTCCGGAGTTTCAAAAGCAGTATCGCTCTTAAAAAGCTTCAGAAATACATTCTGCGTGATGTCGTCCGCATCATCCCGGTTCTTCATATAGCCAAAGGCCACACGAAAAACCGTATCCTTGTAATCCCTGACGGCACAGGCGAACTCTTCCTTTGTCAGCATTGTCCGTCTCCTTCAGTCATTGTTGTTCCCGCAGGCAGCGAATCA
Source organism: uncultured Lachnospiraceae bacterium (assembly GCA_947626965.1). GTDB lineage: Bacteria > Bacillota > Clostridia > Lachnospirales > Lachnospiraceae > Choladousia. The sequence continues at coordinate 1,923 of CANQUH010000409.1, read as the reverse complement.
TTGTATGCCTGCTGCGGGACTCTTCTTTTATCTTGAAAAGCTTTTCACTGATAATACGCCGGAAGGGGCAGAATTGTTTCATAGAACTAAAAAATATTCAAAATTTTCCTGCGAACCTTATACGCAGGATTCAAATCTGTGTCAGCAGATATCCTTCACCTGATAAAAGCAGTCAAAAAATTCGGGAACAGTCTATAATTTTCATGATACGTGCCCTGTTATATCTCTGCATAGCGACAAACAGCAGATCACACAGAGCGCCGCACACAGATGTTATCAAAAACACTGGAAACGCGCCAAACCAGACGGATGCTGTGACCGGAAGGAAACTGAATACAACATTCGTCTCATGCACCAGCTCCGACTGGCACATCGCCTGCGCAATCTCATCCCATGTACGTTTTTGAGGTGAAAAAACATCCGGGGCATACGTGGGCATGTGGTTTTTCCACTTTTTCACATGCAGAACCTGATACAGCCTGTTTTCCCACGGACGGAGCTGATACCAGCGCTTTGTATAATCCGCCCGGTTTTTCATCACAGTATCGTAAAACGTCCCGATCAGCAGTCTGATCCCAAAATGGTAAAACACCGTGCCGAAAGTAATCGCCAGTGTCAGATATGCACCTTTATTAAAATGAGAAAACAATGCTGCGGCCGCAGCGCCGGAGACAAAACTGATAAAAACGATCATTTTCATTATTTTCGGCATATGTTACCCTCTCCTCATCTGTTTTATGACTGCAATGGTCCGGGACCAGAGGTGTGAAACTGAACATTTTCTCCTTATCTTCCTTTATAATGGCAATGAGCGATGATCCTTCTGCAAATTTATGTTTTATGACAATTCCCGGTTTGTGGAAAGTCTCTCTCCAATCAGCACATGTTTTCCCTGAAACGCGAATCCATATTTCCTGATCTGAGCAGATGGAATTCCTCTTTCGCGCAGACTTGCCTCATAATCCATCTTCTCAATCTGAAGCAGAGCTTTTTCCACGGTATCAGAAAGATCTCTCTCGTCCCTTTCGTTTCTCACCTTAAACTCCAGAATAAACGCATTCTGCGTCCGGTCCTTCGGCTCGATCATGACGTCGTACCTGCCGAAACCGCTTTCACAGTTGGAAGTCACAAAATACCGGTCTTTCAGCTCCACAAGCAACCCCAGAACAAAACCATGATAACCGCTCAGGCTCCTCTCCCTGTCTGCTCCACAAACTCTGCTTTTACAACCTTCAGATAACCGCAGGCAAGCAGAAGACTCCAGACGGCATCCCTTCTGGTAAGAAGCTGACTGTAGATAATCTGCTCATCAATCGCCGCCTCGACCGATTCTCCGCGCAGGAGACCCTCAAATTTCATCTTGACGCCTTTGTTCCCCTCCTGCAACAGTTTTCCGATCAGATCATTGGAGCTGGTATTTGCCCAGTATACTCCTGGTTTTCTTTTGTCCAGATAATTTAAAATAGACCATGGATTATAGATATCGCCGCGGCTCCCAAAAGTAAAACCGTCATACCAGCATTTTACCTCCTGCATACGTTCGCCCATTCCGGCTTCTTCCAGCGCTGCCGCGACTTCTTTTTCTGTAAATCCAAAACAACCGGCATATTTTTCTGATGTGGTGGTAACCACTTCCAGATTATTCAGATCCGAAAAAACCGACTCTTTGCTGACTCTGGTAATCCCGGTCATGACCGCTCTTTCCAGCCACGGGTTGCTTTTAAGCGCCGCATTCAGCAGATTCCTGATAAATGAAGCAAACTCTTCCCAGTATCCATACATATAAGCTTCCTGCATGGGCGTGTCGTACTCATCCAGCAGGAGAATTACTTTCTTTCCATAAAAACGAAACAGATAACCGGACAGAGCTTTCAGGGAATAAGACGCCTCATAGTCCTCCATATCCACGGAAATGTCAGTAAA
>CANQUH010000408.1 GCA_947626965.1 uncultured Lachnospiraceae bacterium | reverse complement strand
ATGGATGAGGTTTCAATGGAAGCTGTCTGCAAGATCGGAAAAGAGCTGGAGACCTGCGGCCGCTTCCCGGATGGAATCAACACGCAGCTTATCCAGATCAAGGATAAAAATCACATTTACACGGAAGTGTACGAGCGAGGCGCAGGCTATACGTATGCGTCCGGCAGCAGCTGCTGTGCGGCGGCAGGCGCGGCATACCGGATGGGGCTTACGGATCCGAAGGTTTTCGTGTCAATGCCGGGCGGAGAACTGCTTGTCGATATCGATGAGGATATGAACGCGCAGATGAAAGGAAAGGCAGATAATATCGGAAGAATGATTTTGTCGGATGAATTTCTCAGAAAATACAATATCATGGTCAGTGAGGATGAGCTTTAAAGCTGTCAGATTTGTGCTCCGGCCGGGAGTATTAGGAAGCTGAAAGAAATGAGGAGCAATTCGCGGCATCATGACAAAAATATTTGCCGCAGGATTCCGGCGTTTGATATCTGACAGGAATCTGTCATAAATCGCAGCTTCGGCGCATATACTTTCCTGAACAGAAAGGAAGTGGTGTCCATGCCGGAGTACAGGCGATTTGTATCATATTTCTATGAGTACATAGATGGAAAGAAACAGAAAAATACGGGATTTGCGAAGGTAGAGCTCCGCAACGGCGTCTGGAGACTTCTGTTTCGTCTGACTGTTTCCGTTCAGCCGGGATCTCCTGTGGAGGTTTTTGGCTTTATGCGGGAAGGAGAAAAACTGAAGGGGCTTCCGATGGGAACAATGCGCGCCGCGAGAGAGATGACGGAAGAGTGGGCTTATCGTGCCGATGAACCGGTCTGGATGGGAAAGTACGGTCTGTCAGATATCTCCGGTCTCTGGATACAGAGCGGGGACGGGCGCTGCTTTGCCACGGTATGGGATGACGAGCCTGTGGATCCTGCACAGTTTATGAGATATGAGGTGCAGGATGAGAAGCAGGCAGAAGCCAGAGAAGGTATATCGGGACAGGCGGAAGTGAGCGAAGAAGCGCCGGAGCAGGCGGAAGCCAGGGAAAGCGCATTGGAGCAGGTGGAAATGAGAGAGGATGTGCCGGAGCAGGCGGAAGGCGAAGAAACTGTGCTGGAACAGTTGGAAGTCAGGGAAAGTATGCCGGAAGGCGGAGAAGCTGAGCCGGAGCGGTCAGAAGTAAAGGCAGGTGTGCCGGAGCAGGCGGAAGTCAGGGAGGACACGCCGGAGCAAGTGGAAGCCAGGAAAGGTATGCCGGAGAGTACAGAAAAAACGGAAGAACTTCCGGAAAAGTATAAAAATGCAGATGCAGAACGACGACAGGACGGGGATCCGACAGAACTGGAACAGGGAGCAGAAAATCCGGAGGATGACAGGCTCTGGAAAGACCTTTACAGGAAGAGAGCAGGTTTTCAGCCATTTTCGGATCAGGAGATCAGCAGCTGTATCCGTGTGGTTCCGGGAGATATTGTCGTGCTGCAGAATGCACACTGGAGGACAGGAAGGAATAATTTCCTTCTTCACGGATACCACAACTACAGGCATCTTCTGATCGGAAGAAATTCTGACGGCGGATATGTGCTGGGCGTGCCGGGTATCATGAATCCGCAGGAAAAATATATGGCGTCCATGTTCGGATTTCCGAATTTCAAATATGCGGACGATCAGGAAAGCGGTACATCATTTGGATACTGGTATCGTTTTCTGGAGAGAGAAGACAGGTGAATGTGCCATTGAGCCGTGAAGCAGCGGAGAAATCGGCTTTCATTCATGGCGCTGTGAAGTTTCACACAGAAATTACCATGCGGAAAATGCGGCGGAATGAACCGCCGCGGAAAAAATTCGATATTAAGGTTCCATCCCCCGCAGCGATGCGTTGGGGATGGTTTTTTTTATGATTGACAGGAAATGAAGCATTTCTTCTTCTGAAAATGCAGAGAAGCTGTGATTCGGCAGCAGGATGGTATCGCAGTCGCGGAAAGACTGCAGGTAGTAGCGCAGATTACCGGAAGAAGCAGACATTTGTGTGTGGTCATCTGGCAGGGCGGCAATGGAGTCATCGGTTTCAGAAGTCTGGCTGGAAGCAAAAACGGACGCCTGCATATCTTTTTTTTGCAGGTCAGCGGCAGAATCGGAGAATTCCGGAGTCCTGCCGGCGAGCCACTGCGCGATATCTTCAAAATCTTCTTCCGTGTGGATTCCTTTTACGACGGTGGTGCGGAATTCATAGTCAATCCCGCTGTTTCGGATGATATCGATGGAGCGCTGGATCCGGGTAAGAAAGCTGCAGCCGGGGCCAGACCGGTCTTTTTCGAACGACAGAAAACTGTGCGCGGGATCGGATTTTGTTTTTTTGGACAGCGCATCTTTGGAAATGCCTGCCGCTGCCGCGTAATTCCTGCGTCCTGCTTTGATGTCCATGGCGATATAATCCAGCAGATGATCGTCAAGGAGCCTGCGCAGCATATCCGGGTTCGTTCCGTTTGTGTCAAGCTTGACTTCATAGCCCAGCTCTTTGATGCGGGCAATCAGATCAGGCAGATCCCGGTGCAG
>CANQUH010000407.1 GCA_947626965.1 uncultured Lachnospiraceae bacterium | reverse complement strand
AAGATTTACCATTAAAAAAGGCCTTTCAGGAGCTTATGCGCAAATATGGCTATCTATAAAAACTTGTAAAGTGCTGTTATTTATATCAGATGGGGATTGAATCTCGCTGCTGGATACGAATTTACTGCTCACCGCCTGGAGAGGCGGGAGTTATCTCCAGTCTGATATATAACGGAGAAAGGATGGTTGGATAGGCAGCCATCTTTTTCTTTTTTGTGAAGCATTTCGGGGAGGGGTGGGGAATTATTCCCGGTCTGTTATATCGTGTGGATATATGAACAAATGTTTCGTAATTGAAAACAGGATTAAAAAGGAGTATAGTATCGTATATCTGATGGTTGTAGTTAAGGTTGGAACTGAAATCTTAAAGGGGGTTGGTCAATATGAGAAAGTGTATCAGATGCGGAGAAGAAATGAAAGAGGATTTTGTTTTTACCGGAGGAGGCGGTAATGTAATACGTCCTAAAGGAATGAGTCTGAAAGCTGTTAATCCTAAAGTGGCAGTATGCTTTAAATGTGGCGAAGTATCCATTTATATTGATGCTGAGAATCTTGAGAAGCTGAAGAGGTGAATTTTGGTCTGATGAAAGAAAATTGAATGGAAGAATCGGGAATCGGCCACAGAAGAGAGTGTTGTGCGTCAGCAGCGTAAGAAGCAAACGCGCAACACCTCTGCATGCCTTAGTATGCAGGGCGAGCTGCCAGTGGCAGATCGTCTGCATGAAGATTGGACTTATACAGCAATGTTTCACGTGAAACATTCTGCTTCCAAAGATGCGTAATATAAAATTTCAAAGATTCAGTTGATATACATAAAGAAACTTTCCAGTATGTCGTCAATGGTTTCGATCTGAGGATACATCTTGCAGTCGTCGATGATTTCTGCTGTAATATTATTGTTAATTTTCCGGTACTCAGTGATTGCCTGATGATAATGAGGATACTCGGCTCCATAAATCAGATGAACAGGAGTTTTGGTCTTTCCTAAAGACTTTGCAATATCGACTTTTACATAATTTCCACGTATACTGCCAAGCAGATATTTTCCAAAACCATTTCCTGCGTGGGAAGCGTCGTAGCTTGCCTTAATTAACCGTGGTTCCACATAGAACGGGTTAAACATGAGCTTTTCCGTGAAAAAGTATTCTGTGTTGACTCGATTGGTAATCATATAGTATGCAGTCGTACCAACAAACGGAAGTTCAAATAATATCTGCAATGCTTTTGAATGATTGTCGGGCTGTTTCTTTAATTGAGTCAACTCAGGGAGATTGATCAAAGTTATTGTTTTGAACAGATCCTTTTGCATTGCATCGGCCATAATCACGAAAGAACCTGATAATCCGGTGGCGGCGACATGAGCGGGCTCTTCAATTACGTCATGTACGAAATCTGTTATCATCTGTACAAAATAATAGTTTGTGTAAGTGATTGCAGGTTTATCGGATTTTCCGCAGCCAGGCAGATCAACGATATATAAAGTATAGTCGTCTTTCAGAGAGTCGATCAGTTCGTTCCATTCAAAAGAAGCGGACAGAGGACTGAGATCGTGAATCAGGAGAAGAGGAACCCCATGGCCTTTCTTTTTGTAATAGATGTCGCCGTGTTTCCAGTGATAGTAAGTGCCGGAATTCGAGGAAGACTGTTTTGTGATCGAGGAGGAATCAATCCATTTATTAATCAGATGGAAAATTCCTGCTGTTGCAAGTGAAAATTTTATAATGCTTCTCTTTTTTTTCATAGATATTTTCCTTTCTTATGATTGTAATTTTTGTTTGCAAAATTCCCGGATATACTTTATATTACCAGTAAAAGCCTGTTTTAATTCCGGGATGTTTTCAAGAGGTAGAGGCGAAAATGTCTGTAAATAGTATAGACTATTTTTTACCTGTATACAATGATAACTTTTAAATTTATTTCTGCGAGCAATGAAAAAGGCAGTGCGTGAGAGGCAGTTGGCTAAGTTTTATGTGAAACAGGACAGGAAAAGATGAAAGGAAGCGATTAATGTTTCACGTGAAACATTTTTGATGAGATTTAGCAAATCCTCCATCTCTACAGAGGGTGGATGGATTGAAAGAAACAATAAGGAGAGGAGAAAAATGCTAAGGGAGTATATTAGCAGAAAAATAAGGGAAAATGAAGAACTGATAATAGATTTGGAGAGTGATATAAAAAACGGAAGAAATCGAAAAAAAGAACTGGAAAAGCTAATTGAAATTTTGGAAGATGAAAATAATGACGGATCAGAAATATTTTCACCGAGAAATCACAGGGAACAGAATCTGGATAAACTGAAACATTATCGGGAGGAACTGAAAAAGATTTCGGAGGAAATAGAAGACAGACTCAATAAATTAAATGAAACAAAGAAAAAAAGAACTGAATATAAAAGTATGCTTGCGGAGACGGAAAGGATCCATCAGGAAGAAGAAAAGTATGAGAATATTGAAAATCAGATAAAAAGCAGTCAGTCTGAAAAAGAGCAGCCAAAGACAGAGCAGCAGGCACACAGTCAGGCAGAAGAGCGGCCAGGAGATGACAAAGAG
>CANQUH010000406.1 GCA_947626965.1 uncultured Lachnospiraceae bacterium | reverse complement strand
CCGCTGATATTCTTATGCCCGGAGATATTTCTGCCATCCATGCGGACACTTGATCAATTAAACGGTTTGTCTTGCCAGTCTGCAGACACATATCATCAGGGATCCGTATTTTCTCTCCTTCCATCGCCAGAAAAGGAACTATAAATTCTCCCATTGCTCCTAACCGTGCGGCGCTGTTTTTTCTCCAGTTTTCAGTGCTGTACTGCTTCCTGGGGCCTATATGCTCTGCTCCCACATAAAAAAACTGATCAGAAAACAGTGGAACCACATAATCCTCAGCTCTTTCTGTTCCAATTCTTTCCAACTGGTCGCTGTCCGGTTTTCCCGGCTCATATTTATAACAGCAATCATAAACTGCCTGCTCCCCATACTGGACATAAAATCTTATGGTATCAGAAATCCCGTTCTGACAAAAAATATCTTTACCTGTTCCCAGCTGTATTATTTCACCATTTGTATACAGACAATCTAACCCTGATTTATAGTTCTCCCAAAAGCTCTGTCTTAAAAGAAGCAGGGCCTGTATCACAGAAGACTTTCCCATCCCGTTCATTCCGAAAAACAAATTTAATCTTTCCAATGGCAATGCCAGTTTCTTTATTGATTTAAAATTTTCTATCTGCAAATAATTAATCATGTGCCAATACCTCTTGAAATAATTTATAAATTCTTTCATGCCTTTCTCTAACGTTATCGATTGCGGCGGTTCCGTTCGTAATGATATCCACAAATGTTCCGTCATCTAACAATTCTGTATAGTTTTTCAATAATTTATCTTTTTTCTTCAATAATCTTTCGCATTCCCGTATACTTAATTTTGCCAGATTAACCGATACCGCATCATAAAGAGGTTTGTTAATCCTCCCATACTTTCCATTTTTATTAATTTTTCTAAATGCTTTATCTTGCCAGATTCCAGCCGCATATCTCATCGCCTTCAGAAAATCGGCCCGGCATTTTTCAATCACAGCTTTTGATTCTTTCTGCAGCCGGATCATTACATCATTCAGATACTCTTCCAGATTACCCGGATACTGTTCTGTCCCCAGCAGATAAAAAGCCAGAAAACGATTCACAAACTCACAATCCAGCATTCTTCTGGAGTCTACTTTGCCCCTGGTCGCCTCTGTAAACTCCTCAGAATGCGCCAGTTCTCTCAGTAAATCGGCCGCCTGCCCTCTGTAAACAGAATTCTTGATTTCCGCAGGCGTCAGCGTCAAACCTCCCGTATTAATTCTTGTAAATACACTTATCCTTACTTTATCCGGTGTCCCTGGTCTGATAATGTAGGCAATTAACATCTGCGTCTTTATTCTCCGCTGTATATTCGGAGGAAGTTCCTCAAATTTTTTTCCTTCATATTCCTTTAAATACTCAAGGCCAGTAAGCCTGAGACGGTCCTGATCACCTTCCTCAAGCACCATAAATCTCCTGATCGCATACAATCTCTGCAGTCCGTCCACCACGATCAATTTGTCGTCATCTGTACTGTCAAAATAAAATGTCGGCAATGGAATACGGATCATCAATGATTCAATCAACCGGCTCTGCTGTACATCATTCCATAGACCAAGGTGCCTCTGAAAATCAGGGTTCAGTATAATATACCCGCATTTTAACTGGTCAACTATATTCGAGACTACCATCATCTGTGAAATGATATCCACATCCTTGGGATTGAAAGGCCCAGTCATTTCTCTTTCACATGTTTCGGGATATAACTCTTCTTCTTCTACCCCATCTTCCTCAATTTCGTTTCCTTCTATTCTGTTTTTTTCAACACTCATAAGATTCTTTCCTCATAGATATCAACCGCCGTATCCTGTTCCATCAATATTTTTCAGTATATCACAGGAAAATCTGCTTCTCAATATTGTATCCTGGCATTTTCATGCTGACAACAGGTAAAATTTATTGTATTTTTGAAAAAAAATATTCAATATTCTTCTTTTTCGCAGGAAGAATCTGTGTTAAAATCAGGTAACAGCGCAATGATCCGGAAATGCCCATGTAAAAAACAGATTTTTATTATTGTGCCGTCAGCCATAGGACGGCGGAATGGAGATTCGTATGAAAATGACAGCAGACTTGGCAGTTTTTATCTTTATCGCCCAGTTTCTGGGCTACATCATCAAAGGGCTTGTGGGATTCGGCAACCCGCTGATCGCCAACCCCATCATGGCCATGCGCATCGATAATGTGCAGATCACGCCCGGGGTTCTCCCTGTGGACATGTTTGTCAATCTCTACATATCCTACAAGAATCGGAAGGATTTTATCACCAGACTGGCGCTCCCCATCGCCATCTGCATCATGATCGGCGTCGTCCCGGGAAGCCTGTTTCTGAAAGTGGGAAGTCAGTGGGTCATCAAGGCGCTGCTGGGTATTTTCATCATCGCTCTGGGCATTGAGATGATGACCCGCAAAGTGAACACCTCCGTGGAGAGAAAAAACAACCCCGTCGTTATGGGGCTGGTTTCCGTCACCTCCGGTTTCCTTTCCGGACTGTTCGGCATCAACATGCTGTTTCTGGCTTACCTGAACAGATTCGT
>CANQUH010000405.1 GCA_947626965.1 uncultured Lachnospiraceae bacterium | reverse complement strand
GCGTCAAAGTCAAGCATCTCCTTGAGATCGTCGTAATCCCAGGTCTCGATCTTCTGGATCTCATGGGAAGTACGGAAACCATCGAAGAAGTTGATGAACGGAAGACGTCCCTTGATCGCGGAAAGATGAGCGACTGCCGTCAGGTCCATAACTTCCTGTACGCTGGATTCGCAGAGCATGCATGCGCCGGTCTGACGGCATGCATAAACGTCAGAATGATCACCGAAAATTGAGAGTGCATGGCTTGCAAGAGCACGTGCGGAAACGTTGAATACGCCCGGAAGTCTCTCGCCTGCAACCTTGTACAGATTCGGAATCATCAGAAGCAGACCCTGTGATGCGGTGTAGGTCGTTGTAAGAGCACCTGCTGCCAGTGAGCCGTGCACGGTACCTGCTGCGCCTGCCTCAGACTGCATCTCCGTAACCTGAACAGTCTGTCCGAAAATGTTCAGGCGTCCCTGGGTAGCCCACTCGTCAGTAGCCTCAGCCATGACGGATGACGGGGTAATCGGGAAGATCGCTGCTACGTCGGTAAAAGCATAGGATGCATGAGCTGCAGCATGATTACCATCCATGGTCTTCATTTTTCTTGCCATTTGTATGTTCCTCCTTATTTTTCGGGGCTTTATCAGCCCTTTCTAACACATTATACCAACTCATTCTAGCACATCAATGTTTTTTTGTCTATTTGGCAAATGTCCCAATTATAATTTTTTTTGTATTTTTAGGGATACAGACCCCGTATTTCGTGAAAAATGCCGCATCGAATTTCTCCTGTTTTATCCAGAAAGCTTCTGCCCGGCAGCCGCGCACGGTCGTTACAGTCCACTCCCTTGCAGGTCGTGAACGTAACAACACTCCGCAAACGAAGAGGTCATGATCTGCCCGCGGCTCAGCTCAGCTGAGCTGCCACCTCACATGGCTCCCGTCCTCATCCTTGCTGACCAGCAGCTGATCCTCGATCTCCTGTTTGAGTTCCGTCACATGGGAAATGATTCCGATCAGCTTCGATCCCTCCGCCATCTCAAGAAGCACCTTGACTGCCTGGTTCCGGGAATGTTCGTCCAGCGAACCGAAGCCTTCATCGATAAACATGATATCCAGATTCACCGCGGCGGAATTTTCCTGAATCTGATCCGCCATGCCAAGTGCAAGCGAGAGCGCCGCCATAAAAGATTCCCCACCGGAAAGTGTGCGCACTTCCCTCTCCTTGCCGGTGACATTGGAGTATACCATCAGATCCAACCCGCGGTTCTTTCCCTCTCCGGCTTTGCCAAGCTCCACCATGCGTAGTTCAAACTGTCCGGCGGACATGTCGCGAAACCGGCGGTTCGCCGCGTAAAGAATCCGCTCAAGATAACAGCGCTGCACATACGTTTCAAGATCCATGCGCGAACCGCTCACATTCCCGGACAGGAGCCGGTACAGCGTATCCAGCTTCGCGTGTTCCTGCACAATCTTCTGCCTTGTCTCCATTCTGGGCGCAAGCTCCTCGTACACTTTCCAGTCATTTCTGTAGTCTTCCCGGCACCGGTCATGCACTTTCCCGGCAGCCTCCAGCTGTTCCTCCGCTGCATCCAGTTCTGCCCGGAGTTCATCAATTACCGGACGGGGACGGTTCGCGATATTTTCCAGCGCGGAAACTTTCAGTGCCCTGGCAACCGCCAGTTTCCGGTGGTATTCACTGACTTCCGTCCGAAGTTTCTCCGCTTTTACCGCCGGATACTGCCTCACCAGCGTACTCCACTGTGACTCACTCAGATTTTTCTGCAGCATCAGTTCCTCATACGCATGTTTTCTCTCGTTCTTTTGTTCTTCCAAAACAGGAATTTCCCGCATATACCGGGCAATCAGCGCCTCTGTCTGATCCTTCGCCGCTTTTGCGTCCGCCGCAGCTTTTCCTGCTGCCTTCCAGCTCCGATTCTGCCTGTCCTTCTGTGCTTTCGCCTGTTTCAGGGCGCGCTGGGCATCTTCTTTCGCCGGATACTCCCGCGACTCTTCAAGATTCTGCAGAACAGCCCTGCTGCCTTCCAGTTCCGCCTTCGCGTTCGTCAGCGACTCTGCTGCCTGTGTCGTACGCTCCTCCAGCTGTTTCTTTCTCTTCCCAGCATGCACAAGCAGTTCTTTTACTTCCTGAAGCCGCTGTCCATCCTTCTGCAGCTGTTCTCCCTGCAGACGGACGGCTTTTTCCTGATCCGTGAGCAGTGTGCGGATTTTTTTCATGGCCGCGGCAATCTCTGTCACAGAAAATTCCGGTTTTTCTCTCTCAACAGAATTTCCGGATGCTTCTTCCGGCTGTTTTCCTGTTCCGAAAATGTCTTCTTTCTCTCCAGATTTTCTGTCTTCTTCAAAGGCAAAATGCAGAAAATCATCCCCATTTCCGCCTGAATCAGCAAGCTGCTCTCTCAGCCGCAGCTGAAACCCTTCCACGGCGTTTCGGTTCATCCGTCCGCATAATTTCACAAACGCATCGCCAAGGGAATTCTCCTTTTCCTTCAGCAGATCCGCGTCGGACCTGGCTTCCGCGGCCAGCTTTTCCTGTTTCGCGCGAAG
>CANQUH010000404.1 GCA_947626965.1 uncultured Lachnospiraceae bacterium | reverse complement strand
TACGGCTGGCTCTTTTTTCATAATATGGGTTTTGGGCAAGGAGGGGACCTTATGTTTGAAGTGACAGTGAACGGAAAGAAATATCAGTCTGAGGAGGACAAAAAGCTGCTGTCTTTTCTGAGGGATGATCTGAGGATCACCTCGGCGAAGGACGGATGCAGCGAGGGCGTCTGCGGGACATGTACGGTGCTCGCGGACGGAAAGAAGGTAAAAGCCTGCGCGCAGAAACTCTCAAAATTCGCGGGGAAAGAGATCCTTACGGTCGAAGGTCTTTCTCCCGAAGAACGAAAAGTTTATGAGTACTGTTTTGCCGAGGCGGGCGCTGTTCAGTGTGGTTTCTGTATTCCGGGCATGGTGCTCAGCGCCAAGAGTCTGCTGGACGTCAATCTGAATCCGACTCGCGCGGATGTAAAAAAAGCGATCCGTGGGAACATATGCAGATGTACGGGATATAAGAAGATTGAGGACGCAATCCTCATGGCGGCTGATTTTTTCCGGGAAAAACGGGAGATTCCGGAAAATCCGGATACGCTGACAATGAATCAGCGTTTCAGGCGTATCGACGCCGCGGAGAAGGTGAACGGCAAGGGACTGTACGCGGATGATATCGAGCTTCCGGGGATGATCTATGCGAAGCCGGTCAGATCCCGCTATCCGAGGGCGCTCATCAACAAGATCGATGTGAGCCGTGCGGAGGCGCACGAACATTGCGTGAAGGTTCTGCTCAGGAAAGATGTTCCCTGCAACAAGATCGGTCATATCAAGCAGGACTGGGATGTCATCAGAGGAGAAGGGGACATTACCAGGTATGTGGGAGATGTTGTGGCTCTGGTCGGCGTGGACGACAAGCGTTATCTGGAGGAAGTGGCAGCCCTGGTGCAGGTGGATTATACGGAGCTTGAGCCCGTGCTTCATCCGTGCGATGCTCTGAAAGCGGACGCCCCATTGATTCATTCGGACGGAAACATCATGAGCCGTGCGGAGCTGGTGCGCGGCAACGCGGACGAGGCGATCCGGAATTCAAAATATGTGGTTACCAGAAAGTACAAGACGCCGTGGCAGGAACATGGCTTTATGGAACCGGAGTGCGCGGTGGCGCAGATGGAAGGGGAGGATGGCCTGCTTCTGTATACCACAAGCCAGTCGATCTACGATGAGCAGAGAGAAGTATCGACGATGCTAAAAATTCCAAAGGAGAAGGTTCATGTCCACGCGATGCTGGTGGGCGGCGGCTTCGGCGGAAAAGAGGATATGTCGGTGCAGCAGTACGCGGCTCTGATGTGCTGGTATACGCACCGCCCGGTCAAATGTAAGATGACCCGCGCGGAGAGCCTGAAATACCATGTGAAGCGTCATCCAATGGAGATGGAATTTACGACGGCTTGTGATGAGAACGGTATTCTGACTGCCATGAAAGGTACGATCATCGCGGACACCGGCGCCTACGCCTCGCTGGGCGGTCCGGTGCTTCACCGCGCCTGCACGCACGCCGCGGGGCCGTACAATTATCAGAATCTTGATATCATGGGCATGTCCGTGTATACCAACAATGTCGTCAGCGGCGCGTTCCGCGGCTTCGGTGTCACGCAGAGCTGTTTTGCCACAGAGAATAATATCAATCTGCTGGCAGAGATGGTGGGAATCTCTCCATGGGAGATCCGCTACCGCAACGCGATTCGTCCCGGACAGAGACTTCCGAACGCGCAGATCGCGGATGACTCGGTCGCGCTGGCCGAATGTCTGGAGGCTGTCAAAGATATTTATGAGTCCCATCCCTACGCGGGAATTGCGTGCGGCTTCAAGAACAGCGGCACCGGCATGGGGAAGCAGGATATCGGCAGAGTGCTGCTGTCCGTGGAAGATGGAAAAATACATATCCGAACCTCCGCTGCGTGTATGGGGCAGGGCATCGGGCAGATGTGCCTGACGATCATCTGCGCGGTGACCGGGCTTGATCCCGCGCTCTTTGTGCATGAGCATCCGGATACAGTCCGCACGCCGGATTCTGGAACCAGCACCGCGTCCCGTCAGACGACCGTGACCGGCGAGGCGGCAAGAAGAGTGGCCGAAAAGCTGAAAGCAGAGCTGGATGCGGGTTGTTCAGTTCAGGATCTGGAAGGCCGGGAATTTTATGCGGAATATTCCGCGAAGACGGATCCGCTGGGCGCGCAGAAGGACAATCCGATCAGTCATGTGGCATACAGCTATGGCGTGCAGGTGGTTATTCTCGATGAAAAGGGCCGAGTGGAAAAGATGGTGGCCGCTTACGACGTGGGAACTCCTGTCAATATCCAGTCCGTGGAAGGGCAGATCGAGGGCGGCATGATTATGGGGCTTGGCTATGCGCTCACGGAAGAATTTAAATGTGACGGCGGATATCCGGATGATAAGCTGGGGAAGATCGGAATCATGCGCGCGGACGAGGCTCCGGAGCTTGAGGTCATCCTGGTGCAGGGCAAAGGAAAGATTCCGGAGGCGCTCGGCGCGCGAGGCTGCGGCGAACTCTGCATGATCCCGACCGCACCGGCCTGCGCGCACGCCTATTACCGGTACGACGGGAAGTTCCG
>CANQUH010000403.1 GCA_947626965.1 uncultured Lachnospiraceae bacterium | reverse complement strand
GTGGATCTGCTCTCCATCTGGAAATCCTACGCGATGCCGTCTCCGTCCGGCGTGTGGATCAGTTTCATCAAACTGGCGGGAGATGGTTCATTGCTTGCTGCAATCGTGTACAGTTTGGTGCGCGGAGCTATCGGGTATCTGATCGCGCTTGTGATCGGAGCGGTTCTGGGGTTTCTGATGAATCATTTTGAGTATCTGCACCGGAACCTGCGTCCGCTTGTAATGGGAATCCAGACGCTGCCGAGTATCTGCTGGGTGCCGTTTTCGATCCTGTGGTTCGGGCTTACGCAGCAGGCCATCATCTTCGTGGTTGTGATGGGATCGGCTTTTGGTATGGCGATTTCGGTGGACAATGCGATCCGCAATGTGCCGTCGATCTGTCTGAAGGCGGCAAGGACGATGGGTGCGAATAAACGACAGATTTACAGGAAGGTCATTCTGCCGGCCAGCCTGCCGGAGATGGTCTCCGGACTGAAGCAGGGATGGTCGTTTGCGTGGAGGGCGCTCATGTCCGGCGAAGTCATGACTACCTGCACGGGGCTTGGACAGACACTGATCACCGGAAGGAATCTCGCGGATATCAATCAGGTTATGCTGGTCATGATCGTGATCGTGCTGACCGGAATTGTGATCGATCAGACGGTGTTCCGCCAGATTGAGAAGAGAGTGTACGCGAAGCGCGGGATGTAAATCAAAGACCCCGCCGCAAGCAACGGGGTATCAATCTTGCAGCGCCCCAAGGGGCGGGGTATTTGATCCTCGCGGCATTCGTCAAATATCCATGCAAGCACGGAGCAATCCGTGGACTTATATTCATGGTGGTGCCCGCAGCGCGGGCATGAAAGTTTACTGTAACGAAAAAATGGTTAAGTAAATCATCCTGTCCTGCCGACAGGACAACACCATGAATAAAAACTGATTACACTTTGTGAGAGACTGGTCTGAATTAAACAGGCCGGTCTTCTTTCAATTTTGCGCAGGCCCGGGCAGGGAAATCAGTTGCTGACGCAGCACCCGGGCAGCGCGGAAAAAAACGCCTCCTGCTCGATTATAGGATGTGAACTGATTTTCCCTCATATTTTTGTTTCCAGGCAGATAAAATTCCCTATGATTTTGCTGTATACAGGCAAAAAATTCCCTAATTTTTTGTTGTATTTCATTTTCACGAGAGTATAATAAAGATTAGAAAATAAATACAAGGGAGGATTTTTATGATTTATCTGCGTCGGAAGATTGATGATTATCTGATGAAGTGGAAAGCGGATGAGGACCGGAAGCCGCTGATTGTAAAAGGACCCAGGCAGGTAGGGAAGACGGAATCGATTCGGCAGTTTGCCCGCAGAAATTATGAGAGTGTCATTGAGATAAATTTTGTGGAAGAACCGAAATATAGAAAAATCGCTGCAGATGGATACGGAACGGCAGATATTATCAAAAATATATCCCGTATGGATCCTTCCAAACGTTTTCCGGAAGGGAAGACGCTGCTGTTTTTTGATGAACTTCAGGAATTTCCGGATATTTCAACTGCATTGAAGTTTTTTAAGATGGACGGAAGGTTCGACGTTATCTGCTGCGGCTCCATGCTGGGAATCAACTACAAAAGAATAGAGAGCAATAGTGTAGGTTATAAATCAGATTATGAAATGTTTTCCATGGATTTTGAAGAATTTTTGTGGGCAAAAGGATATGGGGCAGACTTCATTGACGATATGATGAAGCATATGAAGCAATTGTTTCCTTTTAATGTCGTGGAATTGCAGATATGCCATTCGGCCTTCCTTGATTTTTGTATTCTGGGAGGTATGCCGGCGGTTGTTCGGGAGTATATCGAAAGGGGCACTTTTGAAAAATCACAGGAGATTCAGAGACAGTTGATCGCTGATTATAAGGAGGACATCAGAAAATATACAGAAGGTGTCGACCAGGCGAGGATTTTAAATGTATTTAATCACATTCCGGTACAGCTTGCGAAAGATAATAAAAAGTTTCAGATTTCCAAAGTGGCTTCCGGAGCGCGCTTCAAAGATTACCGGGGCTGCATTGAGTGGCTTGCTGATACGGGAATTGTGAATCTCTGCTATTGTCTGCATTATCCGGAGCTGCCGCTTAAAGGAAATTATGATGAATCGAAATACAAGATTTATTTTGCGGATTCCGGACTTCTGACGGCCATGCTGGACGAGGAAGCGCAGGATGATCTGCGCGTAAACAGAAACCTCGGTGTTTATAAGGGAGCCTTGTATGAAAATATTGCAGGGGAGGCTCTGGTAAAAAGCGGATATCAGCTTTACTATTACAAAAAAGATAACTCAACTCTGGAAGAAGATTTCTTCGTCAGGACGGCTTCTGAACTGATTCCGGTTGAGGTTAAGGCCGTGGACGGCAGGGCGAAGTCTCTGAGGATATTAATCGAGAGCGAAAAGTATCCGGATATCCAGTATGGAATAAAATTTACCGGAGGAAATATTGGGTATGGAAATAAGATCTATACGTTTCCGTATTATTGCGCGTTTCTGCTGAAGCGTTATCTGAAATCACAGTGATTCATCGTTAAAGTTCACATA
>CANQUH010000402.1 GCA_947626965.1 uncultured Lachnospiraceae bacterium | reverse complement strand
GCCTCCGGATCCTGTCACAGCTTTTGTCAAAGCATTATGGGAAGAAAGCGGTCATCCTGATCGATGAGTACGACGTCCCTCTCGACAAGGCGTTTCAGGCGGGATACTATGACGAGATGGTATCGCTGATTCGGGGGCTGCTTGGCAGAGCGCTGAAGACGAATGATTTCCTGGAGTTTGCCGTGCTCACGGGATGCCTGCGCATCTCGAAGGAGAGCATTTTCACGGGGCTGAACAATCTGAAAGTCCACACGGTCACGGACACACGGTACGACGAATACTTTGGCTTTACGGAGGAAGAGGTCGGGGAGATGCTGGACTTCTACGGGCTGGCTGACCACGCGGAAGTGGTCAGGGACTGGTACGACGGGTATCAGTTTGGCAATGCGAGGGTTTACTGCCCGTGGGATGTGCTTAATTACTGCGACCTTCTGCGGGCGGACCCGAGTGCCAGGCCGGAGAATTACTGGGCGAACACGAGCGGGAACGCGCTGGTGAGGCGGTTCGTTGACCGGGCGGAAAAAAGTACCAGGGACGAGATCGAGCGTCTGATCAACGGGGAGACGATCGAGCGGACGGTGAACCAGGAGCTGACTTACGGAGAACTGGATAAGACGATCGAAAATATCTGGAGCGTGCTGTTCTCCACCGGGTATCTGACGCAGAGAGGCCGCATGGAAGGGAAGAAATATAAGCTGGCAATCCCGAACAGGGAAGTCCGGGAACTGTTTGTCGAGCAGATCTGGGAGTGGTTTAAGGATACGGCGCGGACGGATACCACGAAGCTGGAACGGTTCTGTGAGGCTTTTACTCGGGAGGAGCCTGAAGTAATCGAGGAGCTTCTGGACGGTTATCTGTGGGATTCGATCAGCGTGCGGGACAGCGCGGCCCGGGTGGACAGGAAGGAGAATTTCTATCATGGGATGCTCCTGGGGCTTCTGCAGTATGAGAGCCGGTGGCTGGTAAAGTCAAACGCGGAGTCGGGGAAGGGGTATGGAGATATCCTGATCTGGACGCCGCAGAGGATGGGCGTGGTCGTGGAGCTGAAATATGCTCTGGATGGGGATCTGGAGAAAAGCTGCGCGGAGGCGCTTGCCCAGATTGAGAGCCGTGGGTATGACGCGGAGTTTAAGAGGGAAGGCATGAAGAAGATCGTGAAATATGGAATTGCCTTCTATGGAAAGAACTGCAGGGTGGAGATGGGACGTTCTGTGCCCTCATTGCAGACAGTATGAAAAGTTATTTATTGCTGAATCTGATCAACAGGCAGCAGAAAGGCAGGAGGCGATGAATAAAGAGAAAAAACATGTCCGTTACCGGCGGATGACGGCCTGGATTCTTACGGCATGTCTGCTGACCGGCCCGGTTTTTGCGGGGGCAGCGGAGGATGTACCGCAGGAAGAGCCGGGAGCGGAGGCAGGCCTTGAGCCAGTGACGGAAGCGGATTTTGAGGAATATGAAATGCCGTCCAGCGGCCAGGATGCGGAAGAAGAGCCGATATTTCTGGAGGAGGACGGATGGATGGAGACGGACGATTCCGGGAGTGAGGCGGAAACAGATACTCTGGAAGAAGAAGCGGAACCGGAGACAGAAGGATCCGGGGATGGGACGGAGCATCTGGCAGAAGTGTTTGACGTTGAGGATCTGGGAAGCCTGACGGCAGAGGAACTTTCCCTGCTGGCCGGCCTGGACGACCCGGCGGCAGAGGAACTGGGGCAGCTTGCCGTCCGGGAAGCCCAGGCTGCCGCTGCGGAGGCGTCCGCGTACGCTTCTCCTGACCTGAGCGAAAAATTTTCTGAGATTTACAGCAGGGCGGGCAGTTATCTGTACGGTACGGTCACGGATCCGATTATCAATTCGACCGGAGGGGACTGGGCCGTGCTCGGGCTTGCGCGCGCCGGATATCCGGCGGGAAGCGCGTATTATACGAAGTACGCGAAGAATGTCAGCGACGAGGTCACACGGGTCGGAGGCGTGCTCTCGGAAGTGAAGTATACGGAGTATTCGAGGGTGGCGCTGGCTCTGACCGCGGCCGGTTATGACGCGGGCAATGTGGCTGGCTATGACCTGCTCGCGCCGCTGGCGGATCTTGAGAGCGTCGCCTGGCAGGGGATCAACGGATCGATCTGGGCGCTGATCGCGCTGGATTCGCACGGCTATGAGGTCCGACAGGCTCCGGCAGGGAAAACGCAGGCGACAAGGCAGAATCTGATCGGGGCGATCCTGGAGGGACAGCTTGACGACGGAGGCTGGTCCATTGCCGGATTCTCGGCGGATCCGGACATGACGGCGATGGCGGTCATGGCTCTGACCCCGTATTACAGGGACGGAGGAACCTGGACGGTTTATGGGCAGTCTGTCACGGTCCGGCAGGCGGTTGACCGGGCGCTTGATGCGCTTTCTTCCATACAGGACGCTTCCGGCGGCTATGTCAGCTACAATGAGCCGAACAGCGAGTCCTGCGCACAGGTTTTGACCGCGCTGGCAGGGTTCGGGATCGACCCGGAGAAGGATACGAGGTTCCAGAAGAACGGCAGGTCGGTGCTGGACGCGCTGCTGTCGTACGAGA
>CANQUH010000401.1 GCA_947626965.1 uncultured Lachnospiraceae bacterium | reverse complement strand
GATTTCCGGCTAAAATAGGAGATACGAGGAGGGATATTTATGTACGGATCATTTACAGGAGGACTTGGCGGCCTTGCTCTTGCAAAATACAGAAAAAGCCGGTCCATCAACGCGGAAAATCCGCATGGAGAAAAGGGAAAGGGCGGCATGGCCAAAAGCCATCTCGGACCATCCAGAAAGGGAAGTCCCTGTCTCAGCAATATTGCGCCGGGAGCGGTGGTCACTCTGGCCGAGATGGAAGGCCCGGGCGAGATCAATCACATCTGGATCACGGTCGACCTGAAGACCACGGAGGCGGACTGCTTTGTTTTGCGTGACCTCGTTCTGCGCATGTACTGGGATGACGAGGAGGCGCCGTCTGTGGAGAGTCCTCTCGGGGATTTCTTCTGCTGCGGATTTGGCAGAGGATGCATGGTAAATTCACTTCCCATCGCGGTCGTCCCGAACAGAGGATTTAACTGTTATTTTCCAATGCCGTTTCAAAAAAAGGCCAGGATCACGCTGGAAAACCAGCATGTTAATCCGATCCCGGCATTTTTTTATCAGGTGGATTACTGCCTTTATGACGAACTGCCCTCGGACATCGCGTATTTCCATGCGCAGTGGAGGCGGGAACGGTTAACGCAGAAACAGCGGGATTACGTGATCCTCGACGGTGTGAAGGGAAAGGGACATTATGTCGGAACCTACCTGGCGCTCACCACCCTGGAACGCTACTGGTGGGGAGAAGGAGAAGTAAAATTCTATCTGGATGGGGATGAAGAGTATCCGACCATCTGTGGTACCGGGACAGAGGACTACTTCGGCGGCTCCTGGAGTTTTGCGCGTCAGGAAGACGGGAAAACGGTGGAGCAGAATTATTGTACGCCGTATCTCGGCTATCCCTATTACTCAGCGCATGACGAGCTGATCCATAATCCTTACCACAATGACGACTGCCCTCCGATGAGGGGATTTTACCGCTGGCATATTCAGGATCCGATCTGTTTTGACGAGGATATCCGCGTGACGATCCAGCAGATTGGGGTAGGATACCGGGGGCTTTTTGAGCGTCAGGACGATGTCGCCAGCGTCGCGTACTGGTATCAGTCTGAGCCGCATCAGAAATTTGGGGAACTTATGTGCAAAGAGGACAGATGGCCGAGATAAATTTCAGTTCATCCCCATCGGACTCGAGGTGATTTAAAGATGGAGGCATACAATACCATGAGAGAAGAAAACAAAAAGATGAAATACAATAAGAGAAAACGAAATATTATTGGCACAATAGCTGCCGTATTTTTTGCATTGATCTTAGTCGCAGGCGTTAAGCCCAAAGTCTTGGATCGTGCAGAAGCATCCGGGATTCTTTCTAAATTATTTAATATAGAAGAAACCCTTACAGGCAAATCCTATACATGTGAATTTTATTCGAACGACGGAAATAAATTCATGACTGTAAGCGGAGATAAAGTAAATATCAAAGGAAACAAAGTAAAAGAATATGATATATCAAGCGATGGAGATGAGAGCAAGAAATACTCATTATCTTCCATTATCACGATTACTGTAGACGGCAAACAGATTGAGAGCTGTGGAACTACCGTACTGTTTGCACAGAAAGGACTAACTCCTGATCTGTCTTTTGATCCTGAATCACTGGAAGATATTGACAGTGAGGCTGATTCCATAGGGGACAACGCCTATATTGCCAACATTGTAAATAAGTACAAAAATTTTTTCGGAAAGCCTGTGGTCGCGGTAATCCAAAGCCAGCTCGGGAATCCGATATGTGCTTACAGCGGCAATAAGGTATATTGGGAAAATTGTGAAAATCTGCCGAAAACTACGAAGTTGGTCATAGATAAAAAAGTTTTGTATATACATAGAGCTAATTTCCAGATAATTGACTCATCACTTATCAAGTAATCATCATTATTAAAAACAAAACTTACTGCAAAATTATTGACAAAACTATTCCTTTCAACTCTTTCTGGACATTCCTTCCCGGGCCTGTTATAATTTTAAGAAAAATCACGTATTTTTCTGAATAAATCATAGAAAACAGTCTGTCAGCAAAAGGATGGATCGTATCCATGATTCGTAAGACAGCACAGAGAAAGCCGAAACCTGCCCTGAAAGACAAAAGCCTGACGGCCACGGGCATTGTAATCGCCGTCATTATGGTACTTCTGCTCCTTGCATATTATCAGATCAACTCCCATCTCAGGCAGCGCTCCTTAAGCCGTCTGGAAGAGGGCGCCAACACCGCAATTGAGGAGATTACATCCAAGCTTGAGCGCGACAGCCGCATCCTGAATGCCACTGCCAGCATTATTTCTCAGGCGGACAATTTGGACATCAATGCCACGCTGGAGATTATGAAGACCACAAATCCTCTGCTCGATACGATGAACGTGAAGGTTCTGCTGCCGAACGACCGCATCCTTTCCGCGGACGGCACGATCACCGAGGCCTCGGACAACAGCGATATCTCCTTTGCCAAGGAGGCTCCTCTCGGCGAGCATATCTCGAACCGCACGTACAACCTTGCCACCGGCCAGCCGATTCTGCGGCACTATGTGCCGATCGT
>CANQUH010000400.1 GCA_947626965.1 uncultured Lachnospiraceae bacterium | reverse complement strand
TCCTTCACGTTGCAGGTCGGAACCGTGATCAGCATCTTCATGCCGATTGCCTTGCAGACCTCGAGGATGAAATCCACGTGCTCGTCGATCTCCTTCTCGCCTGCCTCATCTCTCTGATTGAAGAACTCAAGTGTATTGTAAGCCCACGGTTTCAGATTGTGGTTTTTGAACCAGTCAGCCAGCTCCTCAAGGGTGTGATCCTTCAGATACTCTCTTACGCAGTCAAATCTGATCTCAATATAGTCAAAACCATACTTCTCGCAAGCCTCCAGATCCGCCATCAGGGACTGGCCTTTGCATTTCAGTGCCGTTGCCTCATTAAATCCAAGTTTCATATGTCATTCTCCTTTTCATAGTTTATACTGGTGAGCTTTCTCTTTTTCTTCCAGCTCTTTCTTTTCGCCTGTGCCGTTATAATACCACTGCGTGCCCGTGCACGCAATGTCTTTTTTGCACAAATTTACCAGTATAATTTTATTTATTTTGTATATCTACCATAAAAATAACAGGAAAATTCTCGAAATTGCATGAAAATAATGTCAAATTTTTGTTGATTTGCCGCAGTTTATCCAAATTCCGGAGGATGACGCCGTGCAGCTTATTTAAGCACCGACAATTGCACGCAGAAATTCATTCCGCCGCACAGCAGGCATCCGGACTGCCTTTTCTTTTCTGTGTCCTGCCAGATAAGCAGGAATCATCATCAAAGATTATATTTTGTTTTGATCACAATCTCTGTATACATAAATTCTTTCTCAGGATCTTTTCCGTCAAATAATTTGTTGAACAGCAGCATCACCGGCTCATACCCCTGTTTGTGGGCGTCCTGCCCGAGCAGAAAACGGATTTTCCCCTCTTTCAGAAAGCGGATATTCTGGTCCGTGAGATCATTCGAGATCACGCGCACCTTTCCTGACAGGCCGCAGCGTTCCAGCGATTCGCAGACTCCCTCTACCCCGGAAGCAGTCAGATAAATTCCCCCGAGATCACTGTACTCTTTTACCATCTCTTCCGCAATCATCCCCGCGATCCGGTCGTCGTCAAACGCATACTGCACATCCAGAATATCAATATCCTCCCTGCTGGCCGAGAGCTCTTCGACAAATCCCTTTGTCCTGCTTTTGTTCGAGTGATTTGACAGATACCCTGATATTACAAGAACCTTGCCCCCGAACGGCATAATCTCCGCCATCAGCCCCGCCGCCGCGCGGCCGCTCTGCATCGCGTCCTGTCCTACAAAACAGATCCTCGCCGAATCCTCAATGTCAGTATTGAATGTCACTACAGGAATATGTTCCTCCGCAAGACTGTCCACCGTTTCCCTCAGCCTCCGGTCGTCGACCGGCATAAGCGCAATCCCGTCGCAGCCCCCTTTTCTCAGCTCCTCGATCTCCGCGATCACTTTCTCGGCGCTCATATCAGGGATTTTTCGGATAAGTACGTTTGCCCCAAGCCGTTCGGCCTCTTCCTTCGCCTGAAGGATTCCCTCCAGCACTTTCTCCATGAATGGTGTCCCGGCCACCTGTATGATCACTCCGATCGTGAGCGACCTCCCCGACATCGCGAGCGCCCGGCCCGCCCGGTTCGGCTGGTATCCCATCTTCTTCGCGATCAGCCTTATCCGCTCCGCGACTTCCGGATTGATACGGCCGCGATTGTTCATCGCCCTGTCCACCGTTCCCCTGGACACACCCGCAGCTTCTGCAATCTGCTGTAATGTTACAGCCATACTTTTCCCCCCATTCATGGGCATAATACCATATATCAAAATTGCACGCAAGTGGTTTTTGCGTGCAATTTTAATCCTCTAAAAATAGAAAACATACCTGCAAAGCCTGCCCCCACGCACAGTCATCCCAGGAAATCTGCGCACCAAAAATAACTGCGCACAAGGGACATGCTTTCTTTCATAGCCGTAAAATTTTACAGCCTGTTCTGCAGAAAATTATGCCTTTCTCGTATTCTTTCTCATGTCGAGCGCAACAGCCGCTACGATGATGATACCTTTGATGATGTTCGTGTAGTTGTCGTCCACGCCGATCAGCACGAGGCCGTTGTTGATAACGCCGAGGATCAGGATACCGCAAAGTACGCCGGTTACCCTGCAGATACCGCCGGTATGGGAGGTGCCGCCTACAGTTGCCGCCGCGATGGCGTCAAGCTCATAGTTAAGACCGGAGTTTGCCGGGTCAGCGGATCCTGCACGTCCTGCCAGAAGGATACCTGCCAGCGCTGCGCACAGACCTACCAGGATGTAAGTGATCACAAGGTTCTTCTCTACATTGATACCTGCCACACGCGCCGCCTGATCGTTGCCGCCGATCGCGTAGAGGCTCTTGCCGAATCTTGTCTGATTCAGGATGAACCATGCAAGAATGAATATCACGATGAATACAAGGATGATTACCGGGAAACCGCCGATCTTGCCGCTGCCCAGGAAACGATAGCTGTCGGAAAGGTTTGATACCGGACGGCTTGTGAAGATCTTCGCCGCCGCACGGCAGATCAGCTGCCCGCCCAGGGTTGCGATGAATGCCGGCATCTTCGTGTAAGCGATGATCGCTCCCATGATGGCGCCGATTACAGCTCCCATCAGAAG
>CANQUH010000399.1 GCA_947626965.1 uncultured Lachnospiraceae bacterium | reverse complement strand
GAGAAAGCCTTTTACACACTGACGTTTCAGATAGAACAGGAAAAACAGATGAATAAAGCTGACATATCCGTCACAGATAACAGACAGCATCTTGTTTACAGACTTTCTGCACGGTTCTGCCGTCCGCTTACCAGAGAGGAGGTACTGTCATGAAAAAACGCCAGCGTTCTCTTTCTGTTCCCGGTATCTCCCTGCTGCTGCTTATCTTTCTGACTTTGTGCCTGATCACGTTTTCTCTGCTGTCCCTCTCAGGGGCCTCCGCAGATGAAAACCTGAGCCAGAGAGCGGCAGACCGCACGCTCTCCTATTACGAGGCGGACAGCAGCGCAAACGATATTCTTGTCCAAACCAACGAGTACCTTGCGGAATATCTCAGAGAAGCAGAAGAATCTTCCGATCCCAAAGCCCGGTATCTGGAACTTTGCAAGGAACTTCCCTCTGCCGATTCTGTTTACACTCTGGAAGATTCCATCCTGTCTTTTTCGGTATCCGTTACCGATAACCAGATTCTCCAGGTCAGACTGGAACTGACTTACCCGGAAGAACCTGACGACACTCTGTATCGGATCGATTCATGGAAAATCATCAATACCAGAGAATGGACACCTGACACACATTTGAATCTTTACAACCCTAACTGAAAAGAGGTTTTATACTATGAACAATCTTGACGCAGTTTCCATTCTTCGGCAGGCCACCGAAGAGAAAGCTTCCGATATCTTTATCGTAGCCGGCCTTCCTGTCTCCTATAAGGTAAACGGCGTACTCCAGACACTTGGAGAACGGATGATGCCGAACGATACGGAACAGATCGTAAAACAGATCTATGAGCTTGCTGGAAACAGAAATATCGACCATTTCCTCAAAAGCGGAGATGATGACTTTTCCTTTGCGATCCCCGGGCTTTCCCGTTACCGCGTCAGCACCTATCTGCAGCGTGGTTCCCTCGCTTCGGTGATCCGCATTATTTCCTTTGAACTGCCCAATCCTTCTGATCTGGGAATTCCGCAGTCCGTCCTGAATCTTACCTCCTACACGAAGGGAATGGTTCTCGTGACAGGCCCTGCCGGAAGCGGCAAATCGACGACACTCTCCTGTCTTGTCGAGAAAATCAATTCTTCCCGCACAGGACACATCATTACGCTGGAGGATCCTCTCGAATTTCTCCACCGTCACAAGATGAGCATCGTCAGCCAGCGTGAAATCTCAACAGATACGGACAATTATCTGACTGCCCTGCGCGCCGCTCTGCGCCAGAGTCCGGATGTCATCCTGCTCGGCGAAATGCGTGACCACGAGACGATTCAGACTGCCATGACCGCCGCCGAGACCGGCCACCTGCTGCTCTCCAGTCTTCACACGATCGGAGCCGCCAGCACGATCAGCCGTATCATCGACGTATTTGATCCGTCGCAGCAGCGCCAGATCGCCATTCAGCTCTCGATGGTGCTGCGCGCCGTCGTCTCCCAGCAGCTTATACCCACGCTGGACGGGAAGATGACTCCCGCTTTCGAGATCATGGTCATGACGCCGGCCATCAGCAATATGATCCGCGACAACAAGACGCACCAGATTGACGGCATCATTTATACCTCAGCAAAGGACGACATGATCTCCATGGACAACAGCCTGCTGAAGCTGTACAAGGAGAAACGCATTTCCAAAGAAGTGGCGCTGCAGTACTCCACAAATCCGGAAATGCTGAAGAAGAAGCTGATCTGACGAGTGAAACTTTCTTTGCAGGTTTCACTCATTGCTCGCGAAAAAAGCCCCGGAGATCCGTAAACGGACAGATACCGTTTGCCGGAACCTCGGGGCTTTCTTTTTATGCGCAGGAGGAAAAGCTGCCTCCTGCTCGATCATATTTATTAACCTCTCAGCTGCGCCGCCTGCTGCCTTACCAGCGCCTTGCGCAGCGCGATCTCCGCGCGGGAGATATCGATCTTCGGGTCGTGCGCCTGAATTCTTCGCAGTGCGCGCTGCTCCGCCTCATGTGCGCGGTTCGCGTCGATCTCATCCGGCCACTCGGCAATCTCCGCCATGACGGTGATCTTATCCTGCAGAATCTCAATGAATCCCGCGTGGACAGCCGCCTCAAGCAATTCTCCGTCCTTGTGAATCTTCAGAATACCAGGCTCAATGATCATCGTCATCGGGATATGGCGTTTGTAGATACCGACTTCTCCCTCCGACGTGTTCAGTTCGAGCATGAACGCTTCTCCACTCCAGAATACGCGGTCAGGGGTAATGATCTGCAATTCAAAATTTCTTTCGTCTGCCATATCTGGTCACCCCCTTATTTTACGCGGGCAACCACTTCGTCAATCGTACCTGCATTGAGGAAATAGCTCTCCGGTATATCGTCATGCTTTCCTTCCAGAATCTCCTTAAAGCCGCGGATCGTCTCTGACAGCGGCACATACTTTCCGTCTGTACCAGTAAACTGAACCGCAACGAAGAACGGCTGAGACAGGAATCTCTGCACCTTTCTCGCACGGCTGACGATCAGCTTGTCGTCCTCTGACAGCTCGTCCATACCAAGGATCGCGATAATATCCTGCAGTTCCTTATACTTCTGAAGGATCTCCTGCACGCCGCGGGCCACCGCATAGTGCTCCTCACCGAC
>CANQUH010000398.1 GCA_947626965.1 uncultured Lachnospiraceae bacterium | reverse complement strand
GGCACGCAGACCATAAAGCACGCCCGCATGAGAGACATGATATACATATCGGTTCCGACAGTCGGAAAATAATAAAATCCGGAATTCAGCAGAAAATGTACCGAAATAACACTGTAGGTCGCGACGCAGCGGATCAGATCCGCATTCATGTTTCGCTTTTTTACTATTTTTCCATTTCGGAATCCATCTTTTGCTTCCCCGATCCTTTGTCTTTCATTCAGGCCGTTTTTTTCCATTGCTTTTCACCTCTGATTTTGCCTGGGCTGTATTCTTCCCGCTTCTGTCTCTGCCTGTTCTCCCCACTCCCGGGGAGGCTTTCCTACATCCTCCGCCATTCTCATCTTCGGATAAATCCGCAGTATGCGTTCATCGGGAAATTTCTCATCCAGATATTCTTCGATCTCTGTTCCTGCCGGCACTCCATTATACCTGTCAGAGTACCGCTCAAGAGCCGCCGATGACATGGTCACGTCAAACAGCATAAACAGGATCATGCTCCACATCAGTACAGGCCCGATCTTCTTCGGAATTTTCTCGATCAGCGCCGACAGATGCGGGTAAATCCCTTTCAGCCAGACGACAGCGACGATTCCCCAGAAAAAACAGTAAAGCAGGTTCACCCGTCCGCCAAGATTAAACGGAATGGAACTGTAATCCCAGAATACCGTCCCGAATACAAGCTCCGTAAACACGCTGCACAGGTATTCGTACGCGCCTCCAAGCACCGTTCCATATATAAATATATAGCGGTCATTTTTCTTTCTGTATTTATACAGCATTCCGGTCAGCATCGCGCAGCCAAATCCCCAGATAATACTGAACGGCCCGTAGACCACGCTGCTGCGGCTCATCCAGAACCCCATTGTCAGGCGGCAGAATATTACCTCAATCAGATCACCCATAAAAGCTCCGATAAAAAACAGTCCGGCAAGCTTGTAAAAACAGCAGCCTTCCGCAAATTTTGTCCTGACAGCGCTGCCCTTCTCCGCCCGCTCCTCAAGAATCTTTTCCGTCTGGATATTTGGATAGGACTTTTCCAGGCGCTGCCTGACATGGCGCGTGATTGCGTTCCCAAAATTCATCGAGAGCTGACGCATGTTTTCAGCCATGCTTTCAAACTGCCGGATCTTGACCCTCCACTTCCAGACAACCGTGAGCACGCAGAACAGATCAATGAGCAGGCAGACCCCGATTATGATCAGCAGAATCATCCCGAGTCTCTGAGGCAGAAAGAGACAGAATCTTACAATCAGAGGATTTCCGAACCACAGCACAAAAATACTTCCCAGGCCTGCTCCCAGAACCATCGGAATACTTACATAAGTTCCCTCCGTAAACGAACTGAAACTCTCCGCGAGAATTTTACTCACCGCCGCGGGCGCATTCGGCCGGTCCGGGGCAGAACTTTTCTCGTTCCGCTTTTGCTCAGACAGAACAATCCGCCTGGATTCCCACCATTTTCTGCGGAAGATCCGCTCCAGAACCACACCGGTCAGCGCGATCAGCACCGCGCAGATAACCATGCCTCCGACAAACAGAAAAACCAGATGTTCTTTCAGTTCCGTCAGAAAAATACTGAAGCTTACAGCTATTATACCATAAATCGGACACAGCGGAAGATTCAGAACCCCCGTATTTACAAAAGTCTTCCTCCGGACAGCCGCCACTGCTACGCTCTGGCACCAGCCCGCGAAAGAATAGATAAAAAAGAACCAGCTCAGTTCATAGAACGTATATTCCATGGCGTCCTCCCGCATCCGTTCCGACAGAAACAAATAATTCAAAACCTTGTCATCAGTAAAATCAAACGGACGGCCTCAGCCTTCCAGCTGAAACATCAGTACTGACAGAACAGTCATTCCGGCGGTTTCCGTCCGCAGAATCCTTCTGCCAAGTGTGACCGGCATGACTCCGGCTTCCTTCGCAAGCGCAATTTCTTCTTCTGTAAAGCCTCCCTCCGGTCCGATAAACACCGCAATGGACTGTCCCGGGCGGATTCCGTGTATGATTCTGCGCGCCTCGTCCATACCTCTCGCAAGTTCATAGGGAATCAGCTTCTGATCAAAAGATTTCGCATAGTTTACGGCTTCCTGAAAACTCATCACGGATTTTATCTCCGGCACGATCATCCTCTTTGACTGCTTCGCGGCGCTCTCGGAAATCGCGTTCCACCGCTTTCGCTTTGCCTCTGCTTTCTTTTCATCGAGTTTCACGACGGCACGCCTGGTCGCCATCGGCACGATCTCGGCAGCCCCGAGCTCCACGGCCTTCTGAATGATCAGCTCCATCTTATCGCCTTTCGGAAGCCCCTGGAACAGACAGATTCTCGACGGAAGTTCCACGTCCGACTCCTGCGCCCACATGATCTTCGCTGTGATCTGATTTTCCCCGATCCTGTCAAGCTCACAGCGATACTCTTTCCCGTCGCCGCAGCTGACGCTGATCTGCTCGCCCGGACTCATGCGCAGAACATTGCGGATGTGGATGACATCACCGTCTTCAATGCGGATTTCCTTCTCTCCAATCTGTTCCGGCGCCACAAAAAAATGATACATCGCATCTCCCCCGAACTATTCTGTATTCCATCCTCTTCGCCACAGATCCCTGCAGTCTGAATCCTTTCGTCCGCCGC
>CANQUH010000397.1 GCA_947626965.1 uncultured Lachnospiraceae bacterium | reverse complement strand
CATCGTGATATCAAACCGTCAAATCTGATCCTGACAGATCATGGGAATCTGAGACTGATTGACTGCAACGCGGCCAGACAGTTTGAGAAAAACAAGACGATGGATACTGTTCTGATCGGGACGCAGGGATATGCCGCACCGGAACAATATGGTTTCAGGCAGACAGATCCGCGCACGGATATCTATTCTCTGGGAATTTTAGCGCATGTACTGCTGACCGGACACATGCCGCAGACAGGTTTGTATAAGGGGCCGGGTACAGAAGTTATACAAAAATGTATACAATTGGATCCGGTGAACCGCTATGCGAATCTGAACCAGCTTCGGACAGCATGGAGGGAGGCTGTGAAGCAGAAGGAAGCACTGTGTCAGGGAGAAGAAAGGCTGACGGAATGGGGAAAAGAAGCAGACTCTCAAGGGGAGAGACAGCAGGAAGCAGATGATGCTGCCCAGAGAGCAGCATATCAGGAAACGGAGAAACCAGCGGAAAAAGAGAAAGATGAGACGGCAGGGCAGCAGGAAACAGGGAACGCTGTGAAAAGTGAAAACGGTGAGCAGCAAAAGCCAGAAAGATGGAGTGAAGAAAAAGCGGAGGAAGAATCCCTCAATCTGAATCGTCCGCCGGGATTCCGAACAGGAAAAATATGGAAGATGATAATTGCGGCGGCGCTTTACTTCGTAATGTTTGATCTTGCGCGGGATGTAGGGTTTGAAAACAGCGGCGGCGTGGTAAACCGTGTTTTCTGGGGTAATTTTATAGGATTTTTTATGACGGGACTGGGATGGGTGCTGCTCTGGGGAAACTTCAGGAGAATACAGAGCCGGCTGCCGCTGATGAACGGAAACTGGCTGCTGAAATATGGGATGCTGGTACTGTACAGCTTTTTATGGATCTCTTTGATGGCCTTTGTCTGTGTTGCAATATCGGGGATATAAAATTGAATATTATGCGGAATATAAAAAAATTCAGGAAAAAATGCAAAGAATACAAAACAGAGACTCCTTAAGAATAGATATCAATCTCGGATCAAAACTTTTTAAATTTAAAGGAAAAGTTTTAAAAATAGATTATGATATTCCCCCGAATCCGATCATAAGGAGAATATCATAGAGGTTAAATACAGATTTTTCGTGACTAAATAAAATATTCAATCGTGTTTTCCGCTGTGAGCTTTGTCCGGTTGTTGAACAGCAAAACTGCCTCGCGCCGTTCTGTCTCGCCAAGTGCATAGAAGTCATGCGTTTCTCTGTTGAAAACGGAGGCGGGAATGATGCGATTGTATTCAAACGGATGATCGGTGGTTACGATGATGCCGGAATCTTCAAACTGGCCGGAAATATCTGCTTCAGGAACATGCCGGGAATCCCCGGCATGTTCTGCACTGCCGGATTCTCTGATGATGCTGCCGGAAGCCTGCGGTTTTTCAGGAGAATAATCAAGACTGAAAGTATCCGAAGAATTTTCAGGTTCCTCAAACCATGGATCAAATAGAAGGATTTTTCCTTCGCGTTCCCCTGTCAGAAGGACGTAGTGCTCCCCTTCATAGTGCAGGCGCACGACGACGGCTCCATGGCGGCGGAGCGTATCATTGATCAGACTTTCACTGCCTATGTAAACGCTTTTTCCCGCGATATAGCTGCTGGATATGGGCAGGGAGCAGGTCTGACCGTAGCCGTCCAGCCAGTTGCTCAGGAACATCATGGCTGTGCGGGATGTCCCGCTTTTGCCGAAAGCGCCGCCTGCGCCATAGCAGTCCAGGCTGTACAGCATGATATTGCGGATAATTTCGGGGGGAATGTCTTCACGCTCAAACAGGAAGCTGATCGCGTTGAGCATGGAGGTCGGTCCGCAGTCATATTCGGAAAGCTGATAGTGAAGAGGATTTTTCATGATGTAAACTCCTTATTTTGTGAAAAAGGTATTTCAGGGCCTTTATGACAGGATCAGCGCCAGCGCCAGATTTGCGGCGCGGTCCAGCTCGTCTATCGTGGTATACTCTTCGCAGGAATGGCAGTTGTTCATGGCCGTTGCCACAACGAGTCCGGCGATTCCATGATATGCCAGATGGTTGTTGTCGCTGCCGCCGAACGTCTGACACAGGTTTATCGGAAGTTTCAGCTGTTCGCAGGCGGACTCGAAGCGTTTGACGACCGGATGCGAGAGGTCCGTACAGTATGCGTGAAAATGAGTGGTATGCCGCACTTCGGCAGAAGCTCCCATATTCTCTGCGCATTGCTCTGCGATTGTGGTGATCTCCTTCAGCCATCCATGCGCCTCTGCGTCGGAATAACTGCGGATTTCTCCGGAAACGGTACAGGCATCAGGAACAATGTTATCGGCTGTGCCGCCCGAAATTGTTCCGATGTTGATGGCGGAGGAATCTGCTTTTTCTGCCCCCGCAGAACTTTGCAGTGAAATGTTTCCACCGGGGCTGTTTTCCCTGAGGACACTTCCGACATGTCCGCAGGGAATCCGGGTGACTGCCAGCGCCGCGGCCTTTACGGCATGAATCCCGTTTTCCGGTTCAAATCCGGCGTGAGCCGAACGGCCGCAAAAGCGGATGGTAAAGGAAATAATTGTGGGAGCCTGGTATGCCGCGCCGCCCACCGGGCCCGCCAGATCAAAGACATA
>CANQUH010000396.1 GCA_947626965.1 uncultured Lachnospiraceae bacterium | reverse complement strand
ATACGCTTTTGACCTCTATGAATATTCCCTATTCTTTTTCCCCCGTGAAATCGCTCCCTGGAATGCGTTTTACCATTCGTTTATAAACGTGAAGTATAAAAAAATGAAGGCTCCCCGATCGGGGAGTTTTTCATTTCTGCCATAATTCCATATTCCTTTCATACCAGCTCCACATTGCATTGTTATCCTGAGGCTGCATTTGGGAAAAGTCACTCACCGCCTGAAGAGGCGGGAGTCATCCCCATCTGATATAACAATACGGAGGTGTTGAAACGTGAGCATTTTCAAAAGGGCGTTTTTATACGTTACGCGAAAACGCGGGAAAACCGTTCTTCTGTTTGCCATTCTGCTGATTATGGCAACTTTTGTCCTGACAGGACTTTCCATCCGGAAAGCGTCGGAGGCAGCGCAGCTTGATCTGCGGCAGAGCCTGGGCGGTAAATTTGACGTTTTCGTGGATTGGGACAACAGTCCCTATGTAGTGAAAGAGGATGCCGGAGAAGAGTACGACGAGGAAACCGGAATGACCAGCGCCAGCTTCCTCATGTATTCCACCGTACAGTTTACGCCGGAAAATATTGCGGCCATCAAGGGCGTCGCCGGCGTAAAATATTGCGGAGCAAGGCAGGAGAATCTTGCCCCCTTTGAGGGACTGTCTCTGTTTCCCGGAACAGTCCTGACCGACGCAAAGTACCAGGGCTGCACAAAGGTTTTGGGCGTTTGCAGCACGCAGGATGATGAACTTTTTACCAGCGGTACATTGACATTGGCGGAGGGGCGGCATATTTCTGCTGACGATACCCATACGGCGGTCATCAGTCAGGATTTGGCGGAGAGAAACGGGCTGAAGATCGGAGATTATCTCACCGCCCATAGTTACAGTGAAGAAGAAGACAGCTACACCGGACGGGAGGTCAGGGCGCAGATCATCGGACTGTTTATCCCGAATGTGGCGGAGCGGTTTGGAGAAGCCGTCACCGACTATGACAAAATCCAGAACCGGATATTTGTGGATTTGCAGACATCGATAGATATCAGCGGAGATACGATCAATTATGGCTTTTCCGCGCTCCACGTCACCATAGAGGATCCGCAGAACATGGCGCAGGTGGTGGACGATGTAAAGGCCCTTCCGGGGATCGACTGGAAAGCCTTTGTCGTTGAAGCAGATAATGAAACCTATGAAAACGCTGCCGCGCCGCTGGCCGCACTGGATGAACTGGTTGTGACCCTGCTGGCGGTGATCATTATCGTCAGCGCCATTATTCTGGCCCTTATATTGACTCTTTGGACAAAGACCCGCATCCATGAGATTGGTGTGTTCCTGTCCATAGGCATCAGAAAACACGCTGTCATTGGCCAGTTTTTGACAGAGGTACTGCTGATTGCCGTGTTTGCCTTTGGCCTGTCTTACTTTACCAGCAGCGCCGTGGCCGGACAGATCGGAAATCACCTGCTGGAACAAAGTATACCCACAGGGCATCCCGTAACTCATGCCTCTACGGGGCGGGATTCAAAAGGTATGCAGACTGGGTCGGAGGATGAGAATGACGTTTTTGCCGCTGCTGCCGCAGTTGAAGAGGGAGCGGACGAGCTTATTCAGAATCCTCTGCCTGGGGAGGAAGGCATTGAAGTGTCCGTTGAGCTGAATAATCTCGCCCTGCTGTATTTAATTGGATTTGCCATTATCATCGCTGCTGTCAGCGCATCGTCCATCACTGTCATGCGGCTGAAGCCCCGTGAGATATTATCAAAAATGAGTTAAAGGAGGAACCGACGTGCCTGTATTGGAATTGGAGAATGTATCTTACGCCTACAAAAAAGGCAGAGAGGTTTTGCAAAATATCAGCGCAGAACTGGAAACCGGAAAAATGTACACGGTTCTCGGTCCGTCCGGCTCTGGAAAGACCACGCTTTTGTCCCTGCTGGGCGGGCTGGATGTGCCGACGCAGGGCCGTGTCCTGTTTGACGGCGAGGATATCCAGGTGAAAGGACTTGAATATCACCGCAGAAACCATATTTCACTGATTTTTCAAAACTACAATCTGATCGATTATATGACGCCTGCTGAGAATGTGCAGCTTACCGCAAAACAGGATGCCGCGCCCATTTTGGAACGACTGGGATTAAGCCAAGAGGAAATATCGCGGAATATACTGAAACTGTCCGGCGGACAGCAGCAGAGGGTGGCGATTGCGCGGGCGCTGGCATCTGACGCCCAGGTTATTCTGGCGGACGAGCCGACCGGGAATCTGGACGCAGATACCGCAGAGGAAATCACAGCAGTTTTGAAAGAGAGCGCCCATGTTTTCGGAAAATGTGTGGTAGTTGTGACGCACTCCGGCGAGGTGGCAAAACAGGCGGATATGGTATTGGAAATGAAACGCGGACATTTGAAAGAGAGGAGTATGGAATGAAGAAAAAAGCTGTTATTCTGGCATGTATGCTGGTATATTCAGGTCTGCTTTCCGGCTGTACGAATGATAAGGACAGAAGCAGTTTAAGTAAAGATTCAGGCAATACTGTGGAAATTATTGATACTGATACAGAGGAAGAAGGGGATATTGACCGATCATTGGATGATGGAAACATTGAATATGAGTTCAAAGATCCGGAAAATGCGGATAGTATTGAAGTCATACCGAAAGAGTAACATTCCCACACTTCATCATTGATAAGGTTGTAT
>CANQUH010000395.1 GCA_947626965.1 uncultured Lachnospiraceae bacterium | reverse complement strand
TCGGCCGCTCTGGTAATACTCTCTTCACGCGCTACCGCCAGAAAATACTGAAGATCACGCAGTTCCATAGGACACCTTCTTTTTTCCAAATAAGATAACACATCAATCCATACTTTTCAAGTATAAAAACTCATTTAATATATATATTTGATATTACTCTCCTTTGCTCCTATAATGAAGGAAAAAAGGAGGAATGAAAATGCAGCAAAGTTTTGAGCCGGACAGTCCGTCGGTGGCGCAGAACCTGCTGGATGCTGGCTGCGATGCAGCTTTTATCCGTCAGTACGCGCAGCTCAAAGGACTATCAGAGCAGCTTTTACTGCTGCGGAAGCACCGCAGAACGCTGCTGGACCGTATCCACGAGGAACAGCACAGACTGGACTGTCTGGACTATCTGATCTATATGACCAGCAGGACACAAAAATAAAAATGAAATCAGGAGGACTCAGATATGGAAAGAAAAACCAACAGCGCAGGAAAAGTGATTATTCTGTTTTTTGCCTTTATGCTGGCGGTGAGTCTGTTTTCTGGGCATGCGGATGCGGCTTCCGGGAAAAAGACGTCAGGCGTCAGTTCTTCCCGGACTGTAGCGGCAGAAAAGGCCGCGAAACAGCTTAAGAAGCAGACGGGTGCGAAAGCGACGATAAAGATCGGGAAGAAGAATGTGACAAAACAGACGTATTCCCTGACAAAAGGGAATAAGGCAGCATTGAAGGTGAGTGTGAGCGGCTGGACCGGGAAAAAGACAATTGCATACAGCTCGTCCGACAAAAAAATCGTTTCGGTAACCGCAAAAGGCGTCGTGAAGGCCAGAAAAGTTGGAACGGTAAAGATCAAAGTGACAGTAAAAGGAGGGCAGAAGAGTGTATCAGCCTGGGTAAAGGTCAAGGTCGTGAAAAAAAGTCCGGCGAAACCGGAACAGCCGGATAACAAGAAACCAGGAGACACCGATGAACCGGAAACGGAGCAGCCGGGCGGCAATACGCCGGAGACAGAAAAACCGGGAAGCAGCACACCGGATGACAGCAAACCAGGTACGGATACACCAGATAAGACAGTGAAAGCAGAATTTAATTTTAAGACAAAAACAGTGAAACTGAACAGCGGATATGAGATGCCGATCAACGGGCTGGGGACATACAGCCTTCACGGGGAAGAGTGCATCAATGCCGTGAAATCCGCCCTCGCAAGCGGCGTGCGTCTCATCGATACCGCTTCGGCCTACGGGAACGAGGAGGAAGTCGGACAGGCCATTCGGGAATCTATTGAGGAAGGGGTTGTTAAGCGGAAAGATGTCTTTGTAATCACAAAGATCTACCCGGGCAGCGAGATGGCATCCCCGAAAAAGTCCATTCAGGCATGTCTGGACCGGCTGGATATCGGCTATGTGGATATGATGCTTCTGCATCACCCCGACCGCAATGATGTGAAGGCTTACAAAGCAATTGAGGAATTTGTGAAGGATGGAAAGATCCGTTCAATCGGTTTGTCCAACTGGTATGTGAAGGAGTTGACGGAGTTTTTGCCGCAGGTGGATACCACTCCGGCGCTGGTGCAGAATGAAATTCATCCCTACTATCAGGAAAATGATGTGATCCCGTTCATTCAGGATCTGGGGATTGTGGTGCAGGGCTGGTACCCGCTGGGAGGCAGAGGCCATACGGCGGAGCTGCTGGGAGATCCGGTAATCTCTGCGATCGCAAAAGACCACGGCGTATCTTCCGCGCAGGTGATCTTGCGCTGGAATCTGCAGAAAGGCGTGGTGGTTATTCCCGGTTCCAGCAATCCAGACCACATCAAAGAGAATACAGAGCTGTATCATTTCAGTCTGACTGAGGACGAGATGTCCCGGATCAACGCGCTTGACCGGGGAGAGAAGCATGACTGGTATTGAAAATCGGGCAAGTGCAGACAATTTAAAGAGAACAGAACGGGCCAGGAATCCGTTGGGATTTGCTGGCCCTTCACTTTGTTCGGAAAATCTCCCAAAATCCTTCACATAAAATATGATAATTAGTCACGTTCAGGTAATTTTAAAGTTATAGTTTTTCTGAAACAGAAATCATGCTATACTGATCTTAAGATGTTCTGTCCCCAACATCATTTCATTGAAAATGTATAGAAACAGTTATCCGGACTTTTAATAACAGAGCCAAAACGGAGGTGGATCAGGTGATTTCTGAAAAGAAAATGCTCCCTGTCGGGATAGAAAATTTTGAACAGATGATAAAGGAGAACTTTTATTTCATAGACAAAACAGGAATGATTGCGGAATTGATCCGAAACCGGGCAAAGGTGAATCTTTTCACCAGACCGCGGCGTTTTGGAAAATCCTTGAACATGAGTATGCTGAGATGTTTTTTCGAGGCAGGGAGGGATCCGTCTGTTTTTGATGGGTTTGCGATTTTGAAAGAGACGGAAATCTGCAGAGAATATATGGGAAAATTCCCAGTGATTTCCATATCTTTGAAAGATATCAGTGCGGACGATTATGAGGGAGCGCGCAGGATGCTTGCCAGTGTTATCGGATTTGAGGCACTTAAGTACAGTTTCCTGCTGAAAAGCGAAAGGCTGGAAGAGAGAAAAAAAGCGGCGTATGTTCAGCCAGGAGCTGAAAACGAATGACAGTCTGGCATTCGCAGTGCTGACCGGATGCCTGCGCATTTCCAGAGAAAGCATTTTCACGG
>CANQUH010000394.1 GCA_947626965.1 uncultured Lachnospiraceae bacterium | reverse complement strand
ATTATTTACCCCAGCGGAAACCAACATTTCGAGAAATCCCTTTCTCCCATCGTGTCCACTCTATAGGGTACATTATAGTACCATGGGAATCTGGACGGACTGGGAAGCGCAGGGGACGCGCATCACACAGAATCTGCTGCATGACAATCAGCGGCCCGCTTTTGCGAAACAGCTGAACGGCGGCATGATGAGCCAGGATATTTTTGTGGAGGTGGGTCATGGTCCCACGCTGATCGATCACAACATCCTGCTGTCGGACGTGTCGCTGCGCATGGCGACGCAGGGAGTGGCGATGGTACATAACCTGATCTGCGGAGCGTTTACCTGTGTGGGGGACGGAACAGGCCCCCGGTATACGCCTTACCATATTCCTCACAGGACGGAAGTTATGGGATTTATGACGATTCTTCACGGAGACGACCGTTTTTATAATAATATTTTTGTGCAGAAATGGCCGAAGGACGCGATTGAAGTCAAAAGCGACAGCCGGGATGAAATCTTTACGGAAAACCGGGAAGTCGGCACTCATGTGATGAACGATTATATTACTTATGAAGAATGGATTTCTCATTTTGACATGGAGAACGATACGCCGGATATGGCAGGTCTGGAGCCCTGGCACGCGCATTCCCTTCCGGTCTGGGCGGACGGAAACGTTTATCTGGCCGGGGCACAGGGCTGGAATAAGGAAAAACACAGTCTGACGGATTCCGAAAGTCCGGTACAGGTTGATCTGGAAGAAAAGGACGGCCATTTTGTCTTGAAGACGAATCTCTATGAACGGATCCGGGATTTTGAAGCAGGACTCATTTCCTCGGATACGCTGGGAAAAGCTTTCGAGCCGGAGGAGCGCTATGAAAATCCGGATGGAACAGACATCGTTTTTGACACAGATTATCTGGGGAAACATCGCGGAACCCGGATTCTGCCGGGGCCGTTTGCGGAAGCGGTGAAGGAACAGAGGATATATTGATAATTTTACGTTTGCGCTGCGACCTGGCTTATGCGGAGACTGGCACGACGTTGACAGCGGTTCCGGTAACGATCACGCTGACCATACGGCGGGAGTTGGAGGAATAGGCAAAGGATGTCCCGATGACGGCGTCCGCCCCTATTTCCAGCGCCCGTTCCCGGAGTTTTCTAAGAGACGACTCTCTGGCTGTTCTGGTCTTCCACGCGATTGTCTTGCTCTCGATACCGAGCAAGTCGGCTGCCCAGGTCGCAAGCTCGCTGAAAAAACCGGTTCCAAGGATGGTCTCCTCGGCGATGATCTCGATATATTTTGTGATGTGATATCCCTCCAGGGCCGGCGTTGTGGTCACCAGAATACGGCCGGCATCCCCGCGTGTTTCTGTTTCCAACGTAGTGTCAAAATGCTGCTGATACGGCATAACAAATCCTTCCTCTCTTAAGCAAATCACAGGAACATGTCATCTGGATCTGAATCATCCGCATCCAGGCCGTATTCTTTCAGAAGGGCTTCCTGAAATGCATTATCTTTCAGAGATCGTTTCAGGTCGTCCATGCGGCCGTCCTCCAGAAGACGGTTATTTAAATCATTTATTTCCCTGTGCCCATTCCTGCGTCCTTTTGCGAGTCCTTCCCTGAGTCCCTCTGCACGGCCTTCCTCTCTGAGTGTTTTATTGTGCAGTTTTTCATTGTAAACAGTCAGGATCATGTCTGTCACCTCCCCACGGTTTTTGCGCAGTACGTCTGCGAGTATGTCATGTTCGATACAGTAGTCGATCGCCAGAGCGACCGCCTGCGGAGTGTCAAAGCCTGCTTTCTGGTACTTTCTTATCTGTTGGATGAAAGCGGAATAATCCGCCAGCGTCCTGCACTTTTTCATGATCTCCCCGTTGTATCCCTCATTGATGTTCAGCACCACGGCGCGGCATTCCAACGCGGCGTCCTTCCGCGTTCCTTTCTCAAACAGGTCGGACAGCAGCAGCTCAGTGCGTTCCGGGCAGTTCCCCATGCCATTATAGAAAACGACATAAAGCGGCAGAGGAAGGGAAACCTTTGTGGAAGAGTAAATGTTCAGGTTGTTCTGATCCACGTAGCCCTGGAGCAACTGAGAAAAGTAGAACAGCCCGCGCAGGGGCATGTTCGGACAGATGCTGCTCTGGTGTTCGTAGATGCTGAGCCTGCCGTCGATCAGGAAGCTGACATCGTTTTTCATCCCGAGATAGATCACATCCTCCAGGGTCATGATGGTCAGCGCATTGGGATCCGTGTAATCTGTGCCATTGACCGCGTTGTAGAGGGACAGCAGCTCGCTTTTCTCCCGAAAGAGAAAGCGGAAAAGATGGTCCTTGAACTTGCGGTTCAGGCGGGCGCGGCGCCATGGAAACAGCCGGTTCAGAATGTTAGTAAAGTTGTTTGCAGTCATTGGAAAGATCAATCCTCCTTATTATAACATAGAAATGTGAGAAGTTACAAGAGAAATCAGATGAAAATCTGTTTGAAAATAAAATCAGATAATAAAAGATTTACTGATAAGATAGATGATAATTAATATATGATTTGATTTACAGATTATATCATACAGAAAAAGAATTGTCCAGACTTAAATATCTGAGACAGACTTGAAAGGTAAATCCGCCCTGATCATGATTCCAGGGCGGGCAGGTTCTTTTTTATTCTATAACCATGACTGATTAATTTTGTGAATTTTACAGGAGACA
>CANQUH010000393.1 GCA_947626965.1 uncultured Lachnospiraceae bacterium | reverse complement strand
TAAATGCAAAAGCCGTACCCGACGCCAAACACAGCCTCGTGTGACAGCCTTCTGCTTTCGACCTCTGTGCCATCGAACGCGCCGCCCATGATTGTAAAGGAACGATGACCGCATTCCATGCTTTTGTCCAGAAAATCTTCCTCAAATCCGGTAAGCTTCTCAAAATTACCGGAACTCATGACTTCCATGATCTGATTGTCATACGCAGGGCCTTCCGGGCGGTACCCGTAAGGGCCTTCTTTCTTCTGACAATGACTGAGATCCCCGCTTGCGATGAAAACACATCTTCTGCCGGCTTCATCAACCGCTTTCCGGATCATCCGTCCAAATTTCCAGTGTTCTTCAAGAGACAGCCCGGAAAGTCCGATCCGAATAAGCTGATAATCCTTATATTTTTTATCGATAAAGTAAAGCGGCACCATTGTCCCGTGATCCAGGCTCTTATCCCGTTCTCCCAGCATCCCGGCTGGAAAACCGTTCCCGTCCGCTTCCGCCGCAATTCTTTCTGCCAGAGTCTGATCATATCTGACAGAAAAACGCACCTGCCCTGCCCCAAACTGTCTGAAATCCCCTTTTGCGCCGCTTCCCGGCGAAATGTGAAAATAATCCCGGTACATGACCGCATGAGGCGAAATCAGAATGATCGTCTCCGGTTTAATCTCTGCGATATCCTTCGCAACTTCCTCAAACGAATTCAGCGTGTCCTGTATTTTTCTTTCCTCCCCTTTCCCGATCTCCTGCACGGCAATCGGAGGATGGGGAACCATATAACCTGCCAGAAGCATAAAAAGCACCTCCTCTGCATAGCAAAACACCTGTTCAAAAAAGTATAGCAAAGGCTCTCTGCTTTTTCAAGATACCAAGGTCAAAAGTCCAAATCCATGGCATGTTTACATACCAGTGGATGAAGGACTTTATGGCCCGCCCCGAGATGAGGAAAACAGCATCTTTCCATTAACTGGCTTGACAAGCCCTCTGCAATATCCTAAAATCCACTTGATTTATTTTTTGATTCTCAGACTATGATTTTTGATATCGCCCGCAGCGCAGACACAGATTCTAATCGGAAAATCCCTGCCAAAACAGGCCCGGATTTTGCATCTGAGTTCGCGGGCAGGTATTAAATTAAAGGAGGAAACAATTATGCCGCAGATCAGCGACCGCGTACAGACTTTCACTGACTCCGTGATCCGCCGCATGACCCGGATCAGCAACGCATACGGAGCCATCAATCTTTCCCAGGGTTTTCCTGACTTTGACCCGCCAAAAGCCATACTGGACCGTCTGGCGGAAGTGGCTCTGGAAGGCCCGCACCAGTACTCTATCACTTTCGGCGCAAAAAATCTCCGGGAGGCCATCGCCGAAAAGCAGGGAAAAGCCATCGGCCGCACCATAGATCCGGAAACAGAAGTGCTCGTCACCTGCGGCAGCACAGAGGCGATGATGTGCGCCATGATGACCATCTGCAACCCCGGCGACAAGGTGATGGTGTTCTCACCGTTTTATGAAAACTATGGAGCCGACGCGATTTTAAGCGGAGCGGATCCTATCTACATCCCGCTCGTTCCCCCTGATTATAATTTTGATATCCGGCTGATCGAAGAAGGCTTCAAGGCAGGCGCGAAGGCCATTATTGTCTGCAATCCTTCCAATCCATGCGGCAAGGTTTTTTCCAGAGAAGAGCTTATGTCCATCGGAGAACTGGCTGTAAAGTATGACGCCTATGTGGTCACGGACGAAGTCTACGAGCATCTGGTCTATGCGCCGTACTCCCACACCTGCATGGCTGGCCTTCCCGGAATGTATGATCATACGATCACCTGCAATTCCCTGTCGAAAACCTTCTCCATTACCGGATGGCGTCTGGGTTATCTGATCGGATCGCCTGTTGTCGTGGAAGCAGCCAAAAAAGTACATGATTTCCTGACGGTGGGCGCGGCAGCTCCGCTGCA
The DNA here is from genome assembly GCA_947626965.1 of uncultured Lachnospiraceae bacterium. Classification (GTDB taxonomy): domain Bacteria; phylum Bacillota; class Clostridia; order Lachnospirales; family Lachnospiraceae; genus Choladousia. The sequence goes on along the minus strand of CANQUH010000393.1, from coordinate 736 downwards.
GGAAGCGGCTGTAACCGGTCTTCGGTTTGACGAAGAATATTATTCGGAGCTTCTGGAACTGTACACAAAAAAGCGGAATTTTCTGCTGGACGGTCTGGACCGGATCGGCCTGAAACACAATATTCCTCAGGGTACTTACTTTGTCATGATCGATATCCAGGAATTCCTTAACCTGCCACAGTTCCGGGGATTCACTGATCTGGAATTCTGCGAATGGATGATAAAGAATATTGGCGTAGCGGCGGTTCCCGGCTCCAGCTTTTTCCAGGAAAATGTCAATAATTACATACGGCTTCATTTCGCCAGAAGCGAGGAAACCCTGAAAGAAGCGCTGACAAGACTGGAGCGTATGGAGGCTCTCCTTCCCTGAAACCACCCTGACTTTCTTTCCACTTTTTGGGGACTGGATCTGCACTAAAAATTTTCTGTTTGTCGGATTATAAAAAATATTCAGAAATCGGGAGATAAAATGAAAACCGGAGATAAAATCGCAATCGTCAACTGTTCAAACGGGCAGTCCCTGTCATCAAAAGAAAAGCTGCAGAAGCTCCACGCAGAACTGACCGGACTGGGCCTGATCCCCGTCTGGTCGCCATATATTTATGAAAAGGAATATCTGTTCAGCGGCTCCGCGCAGGAGCGCGCGAAAAGTCTTATGGATTTTTACGCGGACGATGAGATAAAAGAAATTTTTGACATATCCGGAGGGGATATCGCAAATGAGATCCTTCCTTAT
>CANQUH010000392.1 GCA_947626965.1 uncultured Lachnospiraceae bacterium | reverse complement strand
TTTTCAGATCCTGCGGTTTTTGGTTCCGGATGGTTTTCGGATTCTGTAAGCCGGTCCAGAATTTCGTGGAGTTCCTCCGCCTCGCTGCGTGTAAGGGACGAGCCGGAAGGAGTCAATGCGAGCAGAAAATTTTTAACGGAGCCTGAAAAAACTGTATCCAGAAATGACTGCGCGGAACAGCGCATAAATTCTTCGCGGCTGATTCTGGCAAAATAAGTCCGCCGTGTCCCGACCGTATGGTTCATGGATAAAAGTCCCTTGTTCATCAGCCTGGTCAGATAGGTGTGGGCTGTCGTCTTGGCCCAGTCCCACTTCTTTTCTTCATTGCAGAAACGCAGAATCTCCGCAAAAGTGACAGGATTCTCCAGATCCCAGAAAAACAGCATCAGTTCAAACTCGATATCGGATAATGCGGAAGAGTTTCTCATTTGTAAAAGCCCTCCTGATTTTGGATTTCCTTTATCTTATCACAATAAAATAAGAAAAACAATGATATTCTACAAAAAGTAGAAAAATGTATTGACAAAATATTCTACTTACAGTAGAATATTTGAATAAAACAAGTAAAGGAGGGGGAAAGGGGGCGGAGTTTAACAAAAAATAAGAGGTTGTAACTTGAAATAAGTGAGCAGGAAAGGATGGTTAGAAGCATGAAAAAGAAATACATCGAGATGATTTTGGGAACAGCAATTCTGGGAGCAGCGATAACGGTGACGGCAGGCGCGGTCGGGACAGAAATGGAAGCCAGGCCGGGAAGCGTGGCCGGAACAGAAATGGAATTTAATCTGCCGGAGGAAAAGCTGGTCAGAAATGAGGAAGGCAGGATTGTCGGCGTGGATGTATCGGACATACCGGTGGCTGCATATGAAAATTACACTCTTAAAGAGCTTCTGGATTCGGAACAGTTCAAAGAATATGAAAAACTGGGACTGACATACGATGGGAAAAAGGACAGTCAGGAGCTGTATTTCGCGGGAATGGTCGTAATGTATCTGAAGGATGAATATGAAGAGGGCACTGTATTGGAGTATCTTTCCGATATGGAAGACGACGAAATCCCTGATCCGGATCGCCCTGGTTATGTAAAAGAAAAATGGTTCGAGCCTGAATACAGAGATAAGAAGCTGATTGATGTTACAGCGGTTCGGGATGAGGAATATCACCTGCTGTATTTTGAGTTTGTGGATAGTACGGATAACTGGACCCATTTTCATGATACCAGCTGGGATGAAGATAAAACTTTAGATAATGAATGATGCCACGAATTGCTCCGCACTTCGTGCTCCCGCAATTCTGAAACTCTTTATCATCTTCAATGATTAATATAGTGTTTTTCATGATATCCCAACTTTCGCATTTTGATGACCATATTGTATCATAAGAAAGCGAAACAAGAAACCGTCTTAAGAATTCTTCAGATTTCTTCAGATGGAACTTAAGAAAGCGATGGTACGATGAGAGTAACAAGAAGTTGTGGAAAACAAGAATAGAGTTGCATAAAAGACATTAAAAGATGGCAGATCAGGCATTAAAAATTTTATGGGAGGTGAAAATGAGTGGATTGCTGGACGATTATTTTGTTGGAAGCGATAGCGTGGTATTCCATAGTGGGTACAAGTGCAGGAGGCGTACTGATAATTTTTTACCTGTATCTTAGATATAGAAAGAGACAATGTGTAAATAAGATGTTGATTATCGGAACTGTGCTTATCGGAATAACGGTTTTTATTTTTGTTGTCTTTTTATTATTTGGCTTTTGGGGATTGGGACTTGCACAAAATTAGAAAAAGAAAGGAGCAGTCTATGAGGAAGAAAAGATTATTATTAGTGTCAGTTGTTTTATCTTTGCTGTTATGCGGTTTTGCTTATGCAAATAAAGACAGATTTTTTCTGAAGGAATTTTATGATTTGACAGGAGAAACCGTCTATTATCCTTATCCGGTATATGAACCAATTCCAAAAAATCCGGGAAATAATAATATTTCAGCGCCGGAAGCGGTAAACATAGGAGATATTTTTAGGGGAGAAGAAGGCTATGAGAGAGTAATAGCTGTAAGTAAAGATGGAGCATTTGTTACAGAAGCAGTACCATTTGATGAAGAAGCTGCGCTTGCCTGCGTTGGAGATTGAAAGAAGTTCGCAGTAATGTGGGGCTGTCGGAAAATGTCTGGCTGATATATTTCCCGACAGCTTCTTTTTGTGTGTAATCCCACATATGGAGATTAGCTGTTGACACAGTATGCAGGCTGAGTGGGCGGACAAGAGGGAAAAACGCGTGAGGTTTTCATTTAATGTCAGGCTCTGCGTTTTTTGGTTCCGGCTAACTTTCGGATTCCGTAAGCCGGTCCAGAATTTCGTGGAATTCCTCCGCCTCGCTGCGTGTAAGGGACGAGCCGGAAGGATTCATTAAAATACCGTCATACGTCTGATAAAACGATTGGAAAACCCAGGGTAATAGAGTAAGCATCAGGTTCTATCTTAACCTTGCAGAATCCATTCATTTGCGACATCATGGCATGAATATTTTTTACGCCTATACCCGTGCCATGAACATATTGATTCGGACAGGCAGGTTTATTCTGAATAGTAATGCTGACATAAGAAGTATTGTATTTGGCGGATAGTTTAATAGGTATATTCGAGTCAGCGTATTTTTTTATGTTTGAAACAAGATTATCAATAATCCTTCCTGCGTAGTC
>CANQUH010000391.1 GCA_947626965.1 uncultured Lachnospiraceae bacterium | reverse complement strand
TAATTCAGGCGGCGTTTCAGAAAAATGTTCAGCAAACTGCGAAATTCTGTTTATCGCTCCCACCATATCCTGCAGTCCGTTTTTGTCTAAATTTCCTAAAATAAAACGATAAACAGGGGTCAAAACTGTTTCTTTTTCACGCATTTACCTATCCCTCTCTGATTATTCTGACTACTGTATAGAACAATTTTACCAATTATAAACCTCTGTACCAATCATGTCAACAACATTTTAACGTGTTTTAATTTCCTTATCTCCCATCATTGCCTGCTCCCGCCAGCTGCGCGCACCCCGCCGCCGACAGATAATTCCCATGCTCTGCCATCCGGCATTCTCTCCCCAGCGCCAGCTGCGCGTACTCCCGAAATCCCCGGATCTGCGTCAGCCCGCCGGAGAGCAGCACCGGTCCGTCCTTCACCTTCCCAAGCAGCGCACCTGCCTGAATCAGGATCTGCCAGATGACCGCACGCAGGATCTCCCCCGGCGGCGTATCCTCCGCCAGCAGCTCCACAATCTCGCTCTGCGCGAATACCGCACACACGGAAGACAGCCTGACCGCAGGCCTGCCGGCGCCAACAAGGTCGATCCCCTCAAACGGGATCCCAAGAAGGCCGCAGGTATTGGAGAGGAACATCCCGCTCCCCGCCGCGCATTTGTCGTTCACAAAGAATTCCTTCAGTTTCCCCGCTTCCTGCCGGATGACCTTCGTGTCCTGTCCGCCGATGTCCAGGACGAGCTCCGACTCCGGGGATGCCCAAAAGCTCCCGCGCGCCAGCGCCGTCAGCTCGTTCACGTTCCTCATCCCGGCCACGTTCTTTTTTCCGTAGCCACACGAGACGACGGAGATCTCCCCGTACGTCTCTTTCAATTCCCCCAGCTTCCCGGCAAAATACGTCTTCTGCGCGAGCGGCGTCCGTTCCAGGAACAGAGATGGCTCCGTCCCTGGTTCTCCCATGACACAGTACTTTGTGTAGGAAGATCCCACATCGATCCCTACCCGGTACATACAGCCTCCTTCAGCAGCGCAATCTGCCCCCGCGCCCGGGAGGTGTCCAGGAAAGTGCGGTCAATCATGTCGATTTCCAGCTCCGCCTGCGGGATCCTGACATTGCGCGCGGACACCAGATCACACTTGCAGCTCTTGTTATGCAGCGTGACCGCACAGGACGCCCCGGACTTCTGGATCAGATCCGCCAACCTCCTGTCCCGCATCCCCTGCGTCAGGTTCAGGAAAGTATAATTATAAGCCTGGAACAGCCGCTCAAAGGCGGTCTCCCCCGCATAGTCCAGGCTCCACCAGGTAATGTAGTTGGCCCCCACGATCCGGAAATCCTCCAGAAGCTCCGACAGGTACCGGGCCGGATGGTACCAGAGCGGATACCCCAGCCAGAAAGCCGGGATCTTCCCCTCCGTTCCGGACGGCAGGGGCATCTGACCGATTTCCTCCGCCATCATCCTATACAGCTCCGACGTCTCCCTCCTGCATCTCGACGTAATCAAAAAGGAAATATCATCAAACAGCACCGTCGGCGTGATCCCGCGGGAAAAGGCAGATTCCACAACCCTCTCCCAGGCAGAGACACTCTCCCAGCTGTTACTGATCAGCTGTTCCAGAAGGGCGGAATTCAGCTGGTTCCCGCTCAGTTCCTCCAGCCTCGTGATCAGATCCCTGTGCTGCTCCGTCACATACGCATACGCCTGCTCCCGGTCAAAAGACTCCCCCGGATAATCCAGCACGATCAGGGGCACCTGATACCGGTCCGCCAGGATGTTCCACCAGCCCGGCAGCGTGTTGCACTGGTTGTTTGTCGCGATCAGGACATCCGGCCTGGGCGGCACCCCTCTCGGCCCCTTTTCCAGCTCCAGGCAGCCCTCGATACAGCAGGAATAGGAACAGCAGTCCCCGGACAGGAAACGGTCTCCACTCTCCGCAAGGAGCTCCTGCTCCTTCCCGCTGGCGGCTATAACAGCCGCATAGCTCTCCGGATAATAATAGGAAATATCCAGCGCCTCCAGGATCTCCACCGGGGTGAACGCCGTCACCCAGGCCACCTTTTTCTCCGGCGTCTTCCCCTTCGCATATTTGGAAAAATACTTATAGTAATCCCGCAAAAGCCGGCTTTTTATCTGATTGATCGACTGTGCCATCGTACGCTCCATTCCGCCGCCCTTTATCCGGCGGCTTAAATAATCCACAATCCTGACAGAATGTCCAGGATCCGCGTCATAAAACCACGGACTGTTCCTTTGTTTCGCGGCCGCTCTCTGCCCCGGCAGTGCCAAACGGGATCCGGCAGGTTCTGCACGCGGCCCATGCCGCAGCCCTACAGCAGGTCGGCAAACGCCTCCACCGCAAGCTCCGTCTTCCTGTCGTCCTGCGAACCGGACAGGGAGAGCTTCAGCACCGGGATTCCCCTCTCATCCAGCATCTTCTTATACACATAAAACAGGTAGTCATACGGCTCGCAGTACTTCTGTGTCACAAACAGGACTCCCTGCACTGCTTTCCTCTCCATCTCCGCAAGATCCGCCGCAAGAATCCCACGGAAGTTATCCTGCGTGGGTGACAGCCGGTTTCTCAGCACGGCGGCCGCTATCCCGCGGAACAGATCCCCGTCCGGACTGACTTCCGGCATCGAACACAGCCGTCCCGACTCCGGCAGGCTGTCGCCGACGATCTTCATCCCGCTGCGCTCGATCGTATCCGTGACCGCCTCATCCGCAAG
>CANQUH010000390.1 GCA_947626965.1 uncultured Lachnospiraceae bacterium | reverse complement strand
ACGGAGCAAGAGTAAACGGAGCGTGGAGCAAGGTAACGGTAAAGAAGGTAAAATAAGGAAGAGAGAAATCTTCTGAAAAGAACCTGAGAGAACCCGGAAGGGAAGGTATCTCTGAGAGGGGAGCCTTCCCGGAAGGAACCGGAGCAGGCATCTGCGAACCGAAAAACGATGAAAAAACCGCTTTCCGGAGGAATCCGGGAGGCGGAAGGAGAGAAGGACAGTCTGAGAGGGCTGTCCTTTTTTGTGGTTTTATGCGCAGGCCCGTGTAAGGAAAACAGCTGCTGAAGCAGCACACGGGCCGCGCGGGCGAGCAGGAGGGAAAACCGCTCCTGCTCGGATTTAACCAGCGGGCGAGACAGAAAATTATTCCGGGGATCGTTGGAGGAAACAGCGAGATACACAGTAGGATCTCTGAGAACATTGACACAAAAGAAGGGAAGCCGTAAAATAAATTCATCTGATAAATCAGGAAGCGAATCATGGAAAGGAGCGAAATGTGGCAAGGATAATTGGTATTGGACATCAGGATTTTGAGACGGTCAGGAAAAACAATTATTTTTATATAGATAAGACAGACTTTATACGCGAATGGTGGGAGAGCGGGGATGAGGTGACGCTGCTTACCCGTCCAAGGAGATTCGGCAAGACGCTGACAATGAGTATGGTTGAAAAATTTTTTTCTGTCAGCTATGCGGGACGGAGCGATTTGTTTGAGGGTCTTTCGATATGGGAAAAGGAAACTTTTCGTGCTCTGCAGGGAAGTTATCCTGTTATATCGTTGAGTTTTGCGGATGTGAAGGAGACTGTTTTTGCACAGACGCGGAAGAAAATCTGCCGTATTATTAAATCTTTATACAATAAATACGATTTTCTGCTGGAAGGCAGCCTGCTGAATGACGCGGAAAAGAAGGACTTTCAGAGTATATCCGTGGATATGGAGGACAATGAGGCGGCCTACGCGCTGAAAGCTCTGTCAGATTATCTCTGCCGGTATTATGGGAAGAAAGTGATTATTCTTCTGGATGAATATGATACGCCCATGCAGGAAGCCTATATGAACGGTTATTGGGATGAGGCGGTGTCTTTTACGAGAAGTTTGCTTAATTCCACATTTAAGACGAATCCATTTTTGGAGCGTGCGATTATGACTGGCATTACAAGGGTCAGCAAAGAGTCGGTTTTTTCTGATCTTAATAATCTTGAGGTAATCACTTCTACGTCGTCCAGGTATGCATCCTGCTTTGGTTTTCTGGAAAAAGAGGTTTTCGACGCTCTGGAGGAGTACGGATTGTCTGACCGGAGAATGGAAATAAAACGGTGGTACGACGGCTTCCGGTTTGGAGATACGGATGGAATTTATAATCCCTGGTCGATCATAAATTTTCTTGACAAGAGGAAAATAGCAGGGTACTGGGCAAACACCAGTTCCAACAATCTGGTTGGGAAATTATTGCGGGAGAGCGGAAATGAAATAAAACAGAATTTTGAGGATCTTCTGTCAGACAGGAGCATTACGGTAACCATGGACGAGCAGGTTGTTTATGATCAGCTGAATGAGGATGTGGATGCGGTCTGGAGCCTCCTGGTGGCGGGAGGCTATCTGAAGATAAGTTCTGTCAGGCAGAGAACAGAAGAGTTTGCCGACTGGGAGACAGAATATGAGCTGAGGCTTACAAATCTGGAGGTAAAACTGATGTTTCGCGGGATGGTGCGCAGGTGGTTCAGCAGAACTGTGGGGTATAATGGATTCATAAAAGCGCTGCTGGAAGGGGATCTGAGTACAATGAATGGCTGTCTGAACAGAATATCTCTGGAAATGTTCAGCTATTTTGATACCGGTACAGGATCTTCCAGGCAGGAGCCGGAACGGTTTTATCATGGGTTTGTACTGGGGATGCTGGCGGAATTGCTCGGGAGGTACAGCGTCACTTCAAATCGTGAAAGCGGATATGGCAGATATGATGTGATGATGGAACCTCTGAACGGGAAAGACGATGCGATTGTCCTGGAATTCAAGGTGTACGATGCAAGAAAGGAGACAGACTTGCGGGAGACGGCAGAAAGGGCGCTTGCACAGATTCGGCAGAAGCGCTATACGGAATTGCTGAGGGCAAAAGGAATCAGTGAAGACCGGATTCGAAGTTATGGAATCGGCTTCAGGGGAAAAGAAGTGGAAATAGCCGGTTAAAAACAGGGAGGACAGTCCTGCTGGACTGTCCTCCTGCGTTGAGGAAAAAGCTACGGAAAAATTTCCGAAGAAATTCTATAAAAATAAAAAAGAGGAACGATTGACAGGGGATTTTATGTTCTCACCCTTTGAGACGCCTCTGTCATACCATGAAATATGGCCGGGAAAAATCCGCCGCTGCAAAAGCTCTCTCTTTATTTTGTATTAAGTATAGCAGGAATCTTCGTATTTGTAAAGTATTTTCGACGCGGAAGAACGAACGGAAGATTTTGTGGATAACTTTTCCGAATTTCTTCTTATTTTTTTGGAAGTTATCCACAAAAGCGCCGGATTTTGCGGTTTCCACAGAATTTCAAAATAAATGTGGATAGTGGTTAGAACTTTGTGGAAACAATGCGGGCGGGAAAAAGAGAATCACTGAAATTTATAGTGGTATTTCCGCTTTCTTTATAGTAAAATAAACAGGTAAGCTGACAGCAGGCTTAAATCTGCAGTTAAATAATGGCGAAGGAGGCATACAGATGGCAAGAAGAGGCGGTTTT
>CANQUH010000389.1 GCA_947626965.1 uncultured Lachnospiraceae bacterium | reverse complement strand
TTTTCGTCATACAGGCGTTTGCAATACGTACGAAAGAAGATATTGCCCGTGCCAGAGACAGCGCAGCCGACTATATTCTGCTTGACCGCGGCACGGGTACAGGCCAGACATTTGACTGGAGTCTCATACAGGGAGTGAACCGCCCGTTTTTCCTTGCGGGAGGACTTGGCCCTGATAATCTTACGGAGGCGGTCAGACAATTCCATCCGTTTGCGGTAGATATGAGCAGCGGAGTGGAGACAGAGAAAGTCAAGGACAGGGAAAAAATCCTGCAGGCAGTGAATATCGTCCGGGAAGCCGGACAGAATTCATGAAGCGTGCGGATGAAGCCGGAGCAGAGTCCGCGGACAGGTTCTGAGGCGGATGAAACGGGAGCAGATGTCCGCAGACAGGTTTTGGAGCGGATCAGGGGCCGTCAGGGCGCTCATATTGAAAATTGGGAGGAAAACAAAATGTCAAAAGGACGTTTTGGCATTCACGGCGGGCAGTACATGCCCGAGACCTTGATGAATGCCGTGATAGAGCTGGAGGAAGCTTACAATCATTATAAAGATGATCCGCAGTTCAACGCGGAACTGACGGAGCTGTACAATGAGTATGCCGGGAGACCGTCGCGTCTGACGTATGCCAGTCACATGACGGAAGATCTCGGCGGCGCGAAAATTTATCTGAAGAGGGAAGATCTGAATCACACCGGCTCGCACAAGATCAATAATGTGCTTGGGCAGGTGCTTCTGGCGAAAAAGATGGGCAAGACCCGCGTAATCGCGGAGACAGGCGCCGGTCAGCATGGCGTGGCGACCGCTACCGTGGCGGCTCTGATGGGCATGGAGTGCGAGATTTTTATGGGTGAGGAGGATACGATCCGCCAGGCGCTCAACGTTTACCGCATGCGTCTGCTCGGCGCGAAGGTTCATCCGGTGAAGACGGGTACGGCGACGCTGAAGGATGCCGTTTCGGAGACGATGCGCGAGTGGACGAGCCGGATCGATGACACACACTATGTGCTCGGCTCTGTGATGGGGCCTCATCCGTTCCCGACGATCGTCCGCGATTTCCAGGCGGTGATCTCGCGGGAGATTAAAGCGCAGCTGATGGAAAAAGAGGGAAGACTGCCGGACGTCGTCATGGCGTGTGTCGGCGGAGGTTCGAATGCAATTGGCGCGTTCTATCATTTTATTCCGGACAAAAGTGTACAGCTGATCGGCTGTGAGGCGGCGGGCCGCGGCGTCAACACGAAAGAGACAGCCGCGACGATTGCGACCGGACGGCTGGGAATTTTCCATGGAATGAAGTCTTATTTCTGTCAGGATGAGTACGGTCAGATCGCGCCGGTCTATTCTATTTCGGCCGGCCTGGATTATCCGGGAATTGGTCCGGAACACGCGAATCTCTACGATACAGGACGCGCGCAGTATGTGCCTGTGACGGACGATGAGGCCGTCAACGCGTTTGAGTACCTGTCCCGCACGGAAGGCATCATCCCGGCGATTGAGAGCGCGCACGCGGTGGCGCACGCGATGAAGATCGCGCCGAAAATGGATAAAGATAAAATTATCGTGATCAATATTTCCGGGCGCGGCGACAAAGACTGTGCGGCGATTGCGCGCTACCGCGGCGAGGAGCTGTACGAATAACTACTCTTTATTCTGGAAAACGACGCAGTGATGCGTCTATAGGAGGATAATCATGAGCAAAATTAAAAACGCATTTGCGAACGGGAAAGCGTTTATCCCGTTTATCACCTGCGGAGATCCGTCGCTTGAGATTACGGAACAGCTGGTTTATGCGATGGAGGAGGCCGGGGCCGATCTGATCGAGCTGGGAATCCCATTTTCCGATCCGACAGCTGAAGGTCCTGTAATTCAGGCGGCCAGCATGCGTGCACTTTCGCAGGGAGTGACAACTGACGATATTTTTGAGATGGTGGCCCGTATTCGTCAGAATACGCAGCTTCCAATGGTGTTTATGACCTATGCGAACGTCATCTTTTCCTATGGAGCAGAGCGGTTCATAAAAAGAGCGGCGGAGCTTGGCATGGACGGACTGATTCTTCCTGATCTGCCGTATGAGGAAAAGCAGGAATTTGATCCCATCTGCAAAAAATACGGGCTTGATTTGGTATCGCTGATCGCGCCGACCTCCCGTGAGAGGATTTCCATGATCGCGAAAGAAGCTTCAGGGTTCGTCTACTGTGTGTCGTCCCTTGGCGTGACCGGTGTCCGCAACGAAATCCAGACAGATATCGGAGCGATGGTAAAGCTGGTCAAAGAAGTGAGCGATATTCCCTGCGCGGTTGGATTCGGAATATCCACTCCCGCGCAGGCGGCGAAGATGTCCGCGCTTTCCGACGGCGCGATTGTGGGCTCCGCGATTGTGAAGCTGTGCGCACAGTATGGAAAAGAGTGTGTGCCGTATGTGAAAGAGTATGTGAAAGAAATGAAAGATGCATGCAGATAAGGGCGATTTTTGTATGAGGCTGTCATTTACGACGGCCTCTTTGTTTGTATGATTGAAGAAGACTGCTGTTTGTGGGAACGCTAGTTATACAGAACCGGTGAAATACTGTTTTTGCGGTCGCCTGAGGTAAAGCGTGGAAGTCGGAATCGCTGTATTTTTGCAGGAATACCGGGGGAAAAAGAAAAAATAAAAAAAGTTGAAAAAAGGTGTTGACAAAAAAAGGATAAGGTGTTATTATAGCAACCGTCGCTGATGCGGAACAACAAAACGCCGAAGCGAAGCAAAAAGAAATTTAAAAAAATGAA
>CANQUH010000388.1 GCA_947626965.1 uncultured Lachnospiraceae bacterium | reverse complement strand
GTTTCTTCCTGCTCCTGGTTCGTTTTCAGCAGGATCCGGATTGTCTCCTGTGCGTCAGCTGCCATGGCCTGTCCCCCTTTCTTTCCTTTTATTATAAAGGAAGAACCAGGATATGGCAAACCGCCGCTGCCCCGGGAGTTTGACAGTTGAATAAAGAAAAAATCGCTGCAGGCCGCATGTTTCCTGCATTTTTTTGTCAAATTTTTTGTTTTTATATATAGTATTTTATGGTAATATGTGGTATAATTCTTATGGGAGGTGGTTTCGTGCGTGTTTCCATAACAAAATCTAAAAATTCAGAATCTTTTTATATCACTAAATCGTACATAAACGATAAGGGAAAGAGTACCTCTAAAATCATCCGGCGCCTCGGCACCTTAAGCGAGCTTTCGGAAATGCTCCGGACCGACAGGGACGGTGTCCTCGCCTGGGCCAGGGAACAGGCAGCCATCGAAACGGAAAAATATAAAAAGGAGAAACAGGAAAAGACGGTGCTCATCCCCTTCCACGCGGACCGGATGCTGGATTACCGCCAGCAGCGGTTTTTTGAGGGCGGATACCTGTTCCTCCAGTCCGTCTATTATGAGCTCAGGCTCGACCGTATCTGCCGCAGGATCAGGGACAAATATAAATACGGGTATGACCTCAATGCCATACTCTCCGACCTGGTCTACACAAGGATCCTCGACCCGGGCAGCAAACGCTCCTCTTTTAAAGCCGCGTCAGGTTTCCTCGAACCGCCCCGGTATGAACTCCATGACATATACCGGGCCTTAAGCGTCCTTGCGGAGGAATGTGACCTGATCCAGTCGGAGGTCTATAAAAACAGCCGGTTTGTCTGCAAAAGGAATGAGCAGGTCCTTTATTATGACTGTACGAATTATTACTTTGAGATTGAGCAGGAGGACGGGGACAAAAAATACGGGAAGAGCAAGGAACACCGTCCCAGCCCCATCATCCAGATGGGGCTGTTCACAGACGGCGACGGCATCCCCCTGGCTTTTTCCCTCTTTGCCGGCAGCCAGAACGAGCAGACTTCCTTAAAGCCCCTGGAGACAAAGATCCTTCAGGAATTCGGCTGTGAAAAGTTCATTTACTGCAGCGACGCCGGGCTGGGCTCAGAGGCAAACCGGGAATTCAATCATATAGGAAAACGCGCCTTTATCGTTACCCAGTCCATAAAGAAGCTGCCTGCCCAAGACAGGGCCTGGGCACTGGAGAAATCCGGGTTCAAAAGGCTTTCTGACCATAAGCGGGCCGATATCACCAGCCTGGCAGAGGATGACATGGACTGTCTGTATTATAAGGAAGAACCGTATACGACAAAGAACCTTGACCAGAGGCTGATCGTCACTTATTCTCCCAAATATGCCGCTTATCAGAAAGAAATCCGGGACAGGCAGGTGGAGCGTGCAAAAAAGATGGTGGAAAACGGGAAGCGGAAAACGCAGCGAAGGAACCCAAATGATCCGGCACGGTTTGTGGCGAAGATGGCGGCGACACCGGACGGGGAGAAAACGGACATCCATTATTACCTGGATGAGGAGAAGATCGCGGAAGAAGAAAAATATGACGGGCTGTATGCTGTCTGTACGGACCTTCTGGATGACGACCCGGGAGAGATCCTGCGGGTGAGTGAAGGCAGGTGGCAGATCGAATCCTGCTTCCGCACCATGAAGACGGATTTTTCAGCGAGGCCCGTCTACGTGAGAAGGGAGGACCGCATAAAAGCGCACTTCCTCACCTGTTTCCTGTCGCTGCTGGTCCTGCGCCTGCTGGAGAAAAAGCTGGGGAACCGGTATACCAGCGGGGAGCTTCTGGAGACATTAAAAGGGATGAATTTTGCGGATCTGGAAGGACAGGGATTCATGCCGCTGTACAGCAGGGAGAAGATCACGGATGACCTGCATGAGGCATGCGGGTTCCGGACAGACTACCAGTTTATCACGAAAAGAAAAATGAGGGAGATCCAGAAAAAAAGCAAGGGAAAGGAATAAATTACCACATTCCGTGACGAAAGGAAAAGCCGCTGTAAAGCCTGTAAAATAAAGGTTTACAGCGGCTCTGTCTGTCCCCAACTGTCAAAGACGGGATTATAAAGGAAGAACCAGGATATGGCAAACCGCCGCTGCCCCAGGCATCGTCATTTTGACGGGAGGCGGATTGTGGATATCTTCCGGCCAGAAACGGATCATCTCCTCCGGGAGATCCTCCAGGCAGGATTTTCTCACACGCCGGAGCCGGTAATAATAATTCGCCTTTGTGATCCCATTCTGGGAGCACCATTGTACAACGCTCATCCCTTCCGGGCGGTTCTGGCAGTCCCTGATCTGGGCCGCCCATTCCCCAAGCCGGTACTGGACGGCGGCTTTGGTTGTTAATGAACTCATAGTCTCACCTCCACATATCAGTCTTAAAAGTTGAGTACTGAACTTTTTTGACTGGTTATCGTAAGACTATTCTCTCATATTTTATACGGTTTTAACAGGTACCCACTATCTACCGTTTACTATTCATCGCTTACGATTATCGAATGCAGCCCTGATGTTGACCTGAATGTAATCTGCAAGCAAATGAGCAGATCCCCGGACTGGATGCCGGACATCCGTAAGCGATGAATAACCACCCGTCCACGGCTTCCAGGGAACCTTTATACTGGAAGGTTCCCTCTGGTTTCCGGTCTCTCTTTTTCAGTATCTGTTACCCCGGAACATCTCTCTTTGATGAACCCGCTCCACGGCAGCAGCTGTTCTATGCCTGCGGGCTCCTCTTTATAGTCCG
>CANQUH010000387.1 GCA_947626965.1 uncultured Lachnospiraceae bacterium | reverse complement strand
GCGATCTTCATAAATTTCTTATCACGAAGTTCTCTTGCTACCGGTCCAAAAATACGGGTTCCTCTCGGATTCAGATCATCCTTGATAATAACTGCTGCATTTTCATCGAATCTGATATAGGAACCATCTTTACGACGGACACCTTTTACCGTACGGACTACAACAGCTTTCACAACATCGCCCTTTTTGACAACGCCACCTGGTGTTGCATCTTTAACCGAAGCAACGATGATATCGCCGACATTCGCATATCTTCTTGTGGAACCACCCATAACACGAATGCAAAGAAGCTCTTTCGCACCGGTGTTATCAGCAACTCTCAGTCTGGTTTCCTGCTGTACCATGCTGATATCCCTCCTATACTATCTCACTTTTTCAACGATCTCGACAAGTCTCCATCTCTTGTCCTTGGACAGCGGTCTTGTCTCCATCACTCGTACTGTGTCTCCAACGCTGCATTCGTTGTTCTCATCATGGGCCTTAAGCTTGTAAGTTGTCTTGATGATCTTCTTATAAAGCGGATGTCTTTCATGGTCTTCCACTGCAACAACGATAGTCTTATCCATTTTATTGCTAACGACCTTGCCCACACGGGTCTTTCTAAGATTTCTTTCCACGGGATTTTCTCCTTTCTTTCAACCTGGTCACGTACGCCTAAGCGTTTGCCTTTTCCTTGATAACAGTCTGAATTCTGGCAATGTTCTTGCGAACCTCTTTGATCCTGCTTGTGTTATCGAGCTGGTTGGTTGCGTTCTGGAATCTCAGATTGAAAAGCTCTTTCTTGGCAGCTGTCAACTCCTCATTCAGCTCCGTAACTGTCTTTGTTTTTAAATCCTCTACATACTTACTGCTCTTCACTGTTATCACCGCCTTCCAGGTCTGCACGAGAAACTATTTTACATTTGCAGGGCAGTTTGTGCATTGCAAGACGAAGAGCCTCGCGTGCGACATCTTCCGGAACTCCCGCAAGCTCAAACAGCACGCGGCCCGGCTTCACAACTGCTACCCAGTACTCCAGCGTTCCTTTTCCGGAACCCATTCGTGTCTCTGCCGGCTTTGCCGTTACCGGCTTATCCGGGAAGATTTTGATCCAGACTTTACCGCCACGCTTGATGTAACGCGTCATCGCGATACGGGCTGCCTCGATCTGGTTAGACTTGATCCAGCACGGCTCCGTTGCGACAAGGCCGTACTCACCATTGGAAATTGTGTTTCCTCTTAACGCTTTTCCCTTCATGGAACCGCGGAACTGTTTACGACGTTTTACTCTCTTAGGCATTAACATAACTATTTATCGCTCCCTTCTTTTTTAGATGGAAGTATTTCGCCTTTGTAGATCCAGACCTTTACGCCAACCTTGCCGTAAGTCGTATCTGCCTCTGCGAACCCATAATCGATATCTGCTCTCAGTGTCTGAAGCGGGATCGTACCCTCGCTGTAGAACTCGGTACGTGCCATATCAGCGCCGCCAAGACGTCCGGACACGGAGGTCTTGATTCCAAGAGCGCCGGCTTTCATGCTTCTGCTCATCGTGGACTTCATCGCGCGGCGGAAGGACACACGGTTCTCAAGCTGTGCGGCGATGTTCTCCGCTACGAGCTGCGCGTCTCTGTCCGGTCTCTTGATCTCCTTGATGTCAACGATCAGCTTTCTCGCGGTGAGCTTCTGAAGCTCAGCTTTCAGCTTCTCGATCTCAGCGCCGCCCTTGCCGATCACGAGGCCCGGTTTCGCCGTGTGGATGGTGATCTTAACGCGTTCAGATGCTCTCTCGATCTCAATCCTGGAAACACCCGCGCTGTATAATTTTTTCTTCAGGAAAGTTCTGATCTTGTGGTCTTCTACGAGGAAATCAGCAAAATCAGCCTCTGCATACCATTTAGAATCCCAGTCTTTGATAACGCCGACTCTAAGACCGTGTGGATTAACTTTCTGTCCCATGATAGTCCTCCTTATTTCTCATTCAGCACGATAGTAATGTGGCTCATTCTCTTCTCGATCCTGTAAGCCCTTCCCTGTGCCCTCGGTCTGATTCTCTTCATTGTCGGTCCCTTGTTCGCGTAGCACTCCTCCACGTACAGGTTCTCCGCGCTCATTCCGTTGTTGTTCTCAGCGTTCGCGATTGCTGATTTCAGCAGTTTTGCGATCAGCTCAGACGCGTATCTCGGATTGTAGGTAACGATACCGAGCGCGGTCTGTACATCCTTTCCTCTGATCGCATCCAGTACGAAGCATGCCTTCTGAACGGACACGCGGGCATAAGACAGCTTTGCTGACGGTCTCGTATCCTTCTGGGCATTTCTCTCTCTCTTTATCTGGGATCTATGTCCTTTAGCCATGGATGTATAGCCTCCTTTCAACTATTAAGCGGCCTTCGGTGAACGGCCGCGGCACCCGAAAACCGGGTGCGCACCTGATCTATGCGGCAGGTTTTTGACGCCTGCCCTCTGTACGGCGGCAGACCCGCGGTCCGCACGCCTCTTCAAGCATTTCCGCTCTGCGCTGCAGAGCCTCGCCAGACACGAAAATCCGGTATCCATCCGCCGGTCCGCACCCTGGGACCGCTTCGCGCCGCATGCGCACCTGCCGATGGCCTGCTTTCCGGAACTTTCATGACAGATAACATTCTAGCGGACGCCCGACTTCTTGTCGTCCTTTCCATGTCCCCTGTAGGTTCTGGTAGCCACGAACTCACCAAGCTTGTGACCAACCATATCCTCTGTAACGTATACCGGCACATGTTTTCTTCCGTCATGAACGGCGATTGTATGTCCAACCATCTGCGGGAAGATCGTAGAGCGGC
>CANQUH010000386.1 GCA_947626965.1 uncultured Lachnospiraceae bacterium | reverse complement strand
GATGACGAGGACATCCGGGATATTCTGAAAAATTACCTGGAGAATGACGGGTATTATGTGGATTTCGCGGCGGACGGTGTGGAAGGAGTATCGAAATTTCATGCCGGGACATATGATCTGATCCTTCTGGACGTGATGCTGCCGAAGATCGACGGATTCGGCGTGTGTGAACTGATACGGAAGGAGTCAGATGTTCCGGTTATTATGCTCACTGCGCTGGAGGAGGAAGAATATCAGATACGCGGTCTGGATCTGCGGGCGGATGATTATATCACCAAGCCGTTTTCCGTGCCAGTTCTGCTGCGGAAAATCGCGGCAATTCTGCGGCGCGTTTACAACAGGGATGGAAAAATACGAGAAAGTGAGTCAGATAACTGGGAGACTGGCAGATCTGTCCGTGTGCCTTGGGATGAAATGCCGGGAGAAGGATGGATCATTTACGGAAGACTGCAGATCGATCTGGACGGCTGTATTGTATATGTGGTCAGTAAGGATGGACGGGAAAGAGAGGAAGTCGGCCTGACGCAGAAAGAGTACGACCTGCTCTGCGAACTGCTGATCAACCGGGGAATTGTTCTGACGCGTCAGAAGCTGCTGAATCTTGTCTGGGGTGAGGATTATTTCGGAGAAGAGCGGATCGTAGATACACATATTAAGAATATTCGGAAGAAACTCGGCTGTGACTATATCCGGACGATCCGGGGCGTGGGATATCGGATAGACCGGGAAGCACGTTAAAACCAGTACTGTCCTGCATAAATTCTGGTGAATAAATGTGTCTGATGTTTTTGGCTTCCTTCACTGAGCATGCAGAAAAACCTCCGGTGAAGAGTTTTTTGCATTGCGGAATATTGCTGCAGGTCACGAAGTGAACATTTGATGATCCGACAAAATTATGGGAGAATGCAGTGCGTCTTAAAGGAGGAATGAAATTGATAAGAAGCATAAAGAGCAGCCTGACTATTAAAATATTTCTTCTGGTGAGCTTTCTGCTGCTTGCGGCAGGCGGAATTACCTATGCGGCTATTGCACGTTTTCTTCCTGTCACATACTCGAATCGCCTGGAAGAAGATCTGGATGAGGTTTCACGGGATATGGTGAAGGTGATCGAAGGTTTTTCTGACATCGGGGAGGCGGAAACGGCAATCGAGCTTTTTGAAGCCGGGGCACAGGTGTCAGTGACGATTCTGGATGAGGAGGGAAATTATGTCCGGCTGCCTGTGGAGACAGGGATTGTGATGGAGTATGGTGGGGCGTTTTCAGAGAAAATTCCGGGAAACGATGCCGCGGAAGGAGCTTTTGCGGAGGATAGCGTGGAAGAAGGAGATTCCCTGACGGTTTTTAAGGATAGCGTGATATGGGGAGATTTGTCGTCGGCTTCAAAGAGCGCTTCGGGAAAAGAAAATTTCCGGACAGATTCTGGAGACGTCATGATGCAGAGAAAAAGTTCTCCGACAGATTTTGGAAATGACGCAGTATGGGAAAAAGAATTTCCGGAAGTCTCAGAAATCACTCAGGTCTATGTTTCTGACACAGCGGCAGCAGAAGATCAGATGTGGAGGGAAGATGAACTTTCCGCATTGAAACAGTATGAGCTGAATGTTAACAGTAAAAGATATGTGATGTTTGTGTCCGGAGGTATGCAGCCGGTAAATCAGGCCATGGATGTTTTGAAAGAGATCTTTCCTTATATTCTCGGACTGTCGGCGCTGACCGCTTTGCTGTCCGCATGGGCAGCCTCGTTTTATCTGACCGCGCCGGTCGTATCCTTAAGCAGAATTTCACGAAAGATGGCCGTTCTTGATTTTGCTGACATGTATCAGGGAAAGCGGACGGACGAGATCGGGATACTGGGACGAGATCTGAATGTATTGTCCCGCAGTCTTTCAAAAGCGCTTGCGGAACTGCGGGAGACGAATATTCGTCTGCAGGAGGCCAATACGAAACTGGGAACTGTAAATGAAAAACTGGAGAAATCGAACATAGAGTTAGAGGAAATGAACACAGAGATACAGGGGGTGAATGACAGGCTCCGGATTGAAATTGAGATGGAACGTGAACTGGACAGACAGAGGCTGGCCTTTTTTTCTGCGGTTTCCCACGAACTGAAAACTCCGGTGACAATTCTGGAGGGACATCTGACCGGGATGATCGAGGGGGTCGGGGGATATAAAAACAGAGAGTATTATCTCGGACGCTCCCGAGACACGGTTCGAAGCATGGGGGAGATGGTGCAGGAACTTCTCACCGTATCCCGGATAGAGAGCCGGGAATCAAAGATGCAGAAGACGGACCTGGCGGAGCTGCTTCGGCTGCAGCTGGCGGAGCTTGCAGAACTGATGGAACGCAGGGGGCTGGAACTGACTGTGGATGTACCGGAACATTGTTATGCGGAAGCAGAATCTCTTTTGATGGAGAAAGTATTCCGAAATCTTCTGATTAATGCGGTACGCTACACGCCGGAGCATGAAGGAAATCAGATCCGGGTCCGGATGGAAGTATGTCCGGGTTATCCGACTGAGAAAGAACATACTTCCTGTGGAAGAGTAATTCCGAGTGAAAAAGACAGTTCAGAAAAGAAATGCGGGGAAAATGAACTGTACGTCAGCATTGAGAATACAGGGACTTTCATTCCTGAAAGTGATCTGCCGCACCTGTTTGAGGCATTCTATCGCGTGGAACAGTCGCGGAACCGAGAGACCGGGGGCAGCGGACTGGGACTTTACATTGTAAAAATGGCGCTGGAAAAGCATGGAGCGCAGTATGGGATCAGGAATACGGCGGACGGGGTGGAGGCGTGGTTT
>CANQUH010000385.1 GCA_947626965.1 uncultured Lachnospiraceae bacterium | reverse complement strand
GTCGCGATGTTTGAAGAATCGGAGCCCGGTCACTATGATCTGATTCTGATGGATATTCAGATGCCGAATATGGACGGTTATGAGGCCACGCGGCGGATCCGCGCCATGGACCGCAGCGACGCGCAGACGGTGCCGATCTTTGCGATGACGGCGAACGCGTTTTCCGAGGATGAGGAGAAGAGCCGGGAGGCCGGGATGAACGCACATATTTCCAAACCGCTTGATATTAAGTCGGTATATCTGAAGATGAGTGAAGTGCTGGGAAATACATTCTAACATTTTAACAGGTTTATATAACGGAATATACTGGTGTCGTTTTGGGAATTTATTAGAATAAATGTGTTTGTAACCCTTCAACGCAGTAAATGGGTTGTTTATGACAAAAATTCAGGGGATTTCAGGAGGAGACCATGGGTATTGCATTTAACGAAAGCACAAAAGAATTCCATCTGTATAACGGTCAGATCAGCTATCTGATGAAGGTCATGCGCAACGGTCAGATGGGACAGCTTTATTTTGGAAAGCGCATCCCGCAGAAAGACAACTACGATTACCTGACAGAGAATGTGATGCGTCCGACGACATCCTATGTTTACGAAAACGAATACTCTTTTTCTTTGGAGCATCTGAAGCAGGAGTATCCTTCTTACGGAACGACAGACTACCGCATGCCGGCGGTGGAAGTGCTTCAGAAGAACGGCAGCAGGATCACAGATTTTACTTATGTTTCACATAAAATTTATGCGGGAAAGCCGCAGCTGAAGGGACTTCCGGCGACCTGGACGAAGGAGGACAGTGAGGCGGATACGCTGGAGATTCTGCTTCGGGACGAACTGCTGGGCCTGGAGATGACACTGCTCTACACGATTTTTAACGGTGAGAACGCGATTGCGCGGAGCGTCCGCTTTGAGAATAGTGGGAAAGAAGAGGTTCAGCTTACGACGGCGATGAGTCTGTCGCTGGATCTTCCGGACTCGAATTACGAGTGGATGCAGCTTTCGGGAGCATGGGGCAGAGAGCGCCATGTGAAGGAACGCATGCTGCAGCAGGGAATCCAGTCGGTCGGAAGCCTGCGGGGAGCTTCCTCCCAGCATCAGAATCCGTTTGTGGCCCTGAAACGGCCGGCCGCGGATGAATTTCAGGGGGAAGTGCTGGGCTTTTCGCTTGTCTACAGCGGGAATTTTCTCGCGCAGGCCGAGGTCGACACATTTGATGTGACGAGGATGATGATCGGCATTCATCCGTCGTACTTTTCCTGGTGCTTAAAGCCGGGTGAGAGCTTTCAGACACCGGAGGCTGTCATGGTTTATTCCTGCGATGGTCTGAACGGGATGAGCCAGACGTTCCACCGTCTGTACCGCACGAGGCTTGCGAGAGGGTACTGGAGCGAGCGGGAGCGCCCGATTCTTCTGAATAACTGGGAAGCCACGTATTTTGATTTTGATGAGGAAAAACTGCTGGAGATTGCAAAGACGGCGAAGGAGCACGGCGTGGAGCTGTTTGTGCTGGACGACGGCTGGTTTGGGAGCAGGACAAGCGACTGGAGCGGGCTTGGCGACTGGTGGGCAAACACGGACCGCCTGCCGGACGGAATCAAGGGCCTCTCAGAGAAAGTTGAGGCGCTCGGGCTGAAGTTCGGTCTCTGGGTGGAGCTTGAGATGGCGAACAAGGACAGCGAGCTTTACCGGAACCACCCGGACTGGATTATCCAGACGCCGGGAAGGAGAGCTTCCCACGGACGTCAGCAGTATGTGCTTGATTTTTCACGGAAAGAGGTTGTTGACTATATCCATGGCCTTATTGTAAAGATCCTGAGGGAGTCGAAGATTTCTTATATTAAGTGGGATATGAACCGCTTTATCACAGAATGTTACTCCGCGGCTTTTGCGCCGGAGCAGCAGGGAGAGATCTTCCATCGATATATTTTGGGAGTCTACGATCTGTATGAGAGGCTGACCTCAGAATTTCCTGAGATTTTGTTTGAGTCGTGCGCGAGCGGCGGCGGCCGTTTTGATCCAGGCCTTCTGTACTATGCGCCACAGTGCTGGACGAGCGACGACACGGATGCGGTGGAGCGCCTGAAGATCCAGTATGGTACTTCTTACGTTTATCCGCTCAGTTCCATGGGAGCACATGTGTCCATCACACCGAATCACCAGGTGGGAAGACTGACGCCGATCAAAATGCGCGGCGATGTGGCCTGCTTCGGTGCATTTGGCTACGAGCTGGATCTGGCAAAGCTTACCGACGCGGAGCGGGAGACGGTGAAGGAACAGATACGCTTTGTCAAGAAATACAGAAAGCTGATCCACAGCGGAACGTTCTACCGTCTGCAGAGTCCGTTTGCGCATAATATTTCTGCATGGATGGTCGTCTCTGAAGATAAAAAACAGGCGATTGTCGGATATTACCGGGTGCTGAATGAGGCGAATGCTCCGTACAGGCGGGTTTATCTTCACGGGCTGGAGGAAGCGTGCGCGTACCGCGTGGAGAGAAATGGCCGGGATGCAGGAGTATACTACGGCAGCGAGCTGATGAACGTCGGCATGGTCATGACCGATCTTCCGAGGAAACAGCCGGAGGAGACGCATGAAGGGCTCGGCCAGGAGCTGGATTCGTTTACGGATTTCTGGTCGGAGATCCTGGTGCTGCAGGCGGAAGACTGAGAATCTGCGCGTCATTCCCGCCTGCAGACTTTGGGATTTTCAGGCAATCTGTCCGGAGATTGCCTCAGGCTCAGTAAGAGTGTGAACTGTGAGTGCGCCCAGAAGGGTGCAGCATTTAGTGAGTGGAAACCTCACTTGGAAAGGTGTCAGCCGCACCACCAATAGCAA
>CANQUH010000384.1 GCA_947626965.1 uncultured Lachnospiraceae bacterium | reverse complement strand
CCGTCCATATTCGGCATCTGAATATCCATCAGAATCAGATCATAGTGACCGGGCTCCGATTCTTCAAACATCGCGACCGCCTGCTCCCCGTCTTCCGCCGACTCAATCACGGCTCCTGTCGATTCCCCGAGAAGCTCTTCCGCAATCTCCCGGTTCAGCTCGTTGTCCTCGGCGAGAAGAATATATTTTCCGCGGAAATCATATTCTGCCACAGACGCCGCGTTCACGTCATAGATTGGCGCGTCCGAGCGCAGGCTCTCAAAAGCCCCCGCGATCGTCGATTCAAACAGAGGTTTCGTGATGACGCCCCTTGCTCCCGCGGCAATCGCCTGCGCCTCCGCATCCGAAGTGTCATACGCGCTGATCAGAATGACCGCGGGCTTCTCCCCCGCCGTCGCCCGTATCCGGGCCGTCGTCTCGATCCCGTCAAGATTCGGCATGCGCCAGTCTAGGAAACAGACGTCAAAGTCATCGCCGGCATCATGAGCCATCTCAACCTTCGCGACAGCCTCATAACCGTTGTCAACCCACTGCGCTTCCCGCACATGAAGCTTATTTCTCAGGATATTCACGATATGCTCACAGATGTCATGGTCGTCATCCGCCACAAGCACCTTCATATTCTCATAATGCACCTGCGGAACATCCGGTATTGTCCCGAAGGGAAGCAGAACCGTAAAAGTGCTCCCCTTGCCGAACACGCTCTCAACGCTGACCTCTCCGCCCATCAGTTCTGAGAAGCGCTTCACAATGGACAATCCAAGTCCCGTACCTCCGTATTTTCCCGTAATTCCCGCGTTTTCCTGCTCAAAGGATTCAAAAATCTTTTCAAAATTTTCTTCCTTTATACCGCGGCCGGTATCAGACACCTGGAATTTCATCCAGATCGTCTCTCCCTCTCTTTTCAGTTCTTCCGCAGACAGGCGGATTGTACCGCCGGCCGGCGTAAATTTGAGCGCGTTTGAGAGCAGATTGGAAAGGATCTGATTCAGCCGGAGCGAATCTCCGATCAGCGTCTCGTCCACATCACCTCTGAGGACCGTCTCATATTCAATCTGCTTACTCCTCGCCTGACTGTAGTATGTATTTCCAAGACTTTCCAGAAAGATCCGGAAATCAAAGGATTCATGCCGGATCTCCATCTTTCCGCTCTCGATCTTCGACATATCAAGAATATCATTGATCAGAGAAAGCAGGTGCTTCGACGAGAGTTCCACCTTTTTCAGGCAGTCTCCCACCTTGGTCGGATTTCCAAGATTCTGCTGGGCAATCGCGTTCATGCCGATAATTCCGTTCATCGGCGTGCGGATCTCGTGGCTCATCCTGCCAAGGAACTCGCTCTTTGCCATATTTGCCTGCTCCGCGCGCTGCTGTGCTTCCCGCGCCGTCCTGTTTATCTGGACCAGAACCTTTTCATCTCTCCACATAAAGGCAAAATAGACGGAAAACACGCCGAGCAATATCACGATTACAATGAACGATACCGTCATGGCCGTGGAATTCAGTTCGGAAATCATGCTTCCTATGGTATCCTCCATGACCTCATACGGAATCTGCGTCATCAGATACCAGTCAGAATCTTCCACCGGGGCGTAATACAGATACTGGTAATTCTCCCCTACCGTGTAGGCCAGAAGTCCTGCTCTGCCCTCACGCATATCCTCTTTCATCGCGTCAAGAGAATACTCTTCGTCCATCACCGCGTATTTTTCCATCTTGGTGAAAAAATTCGCGCTCTTCGGCACATCCTTATTGTAGCTGTTCTGAATAATATAGCTCCCGTTCATATTGATGAGGCTGCTGTAAGTCTGGTCTTCATCCCGCTGAAGGGCAAG
Source organism: uncultured Lachnospiraceae bacterium (assembly GCA_947626965.1). Taxonomy (GTDB): domain Bacteria; phylum Bacillota; class Clostridia; order Lachnospirales; family Lachnospiraceae; genus Choladousia. The sequence goes on along the minus strand of CANQUH010000384.1, from coordinate 1,018 downwards.
CTGTTCCCCGAATTCTTCGCTTGAAAATCCCGCGATCACCGCAATTAGCTTCCGGTCGCCGAAGTCCCGCGGGGTGATCGTCGTCCCCATAAGGATCATGTTGCTGCCGAGCAGCGCCTCGCTGTAGGATATCTGGTTCTCCTCCCCCTCGAACAGGGCTCCGAGAAAGCTGATGCTCGACGCCGCCGGACGCACCCCGTCCTCGCTGTGGTACATACCGGCGTCGTCAATATACGCGAAGAAGTCAAAATTGATATAATTTTTGACGTCCGCAATAAAAGCAATCAGACTTTCTTCATCCACCAGGTCCTGGCGGTCAACATTCTCCGCGAACAGCCTGATCTCGGAGAACCGGCTGTCCAGACTGGTATCCATATGGCTGATCGTCTGCAGCGTCATCTCGCGCAGATACAGCGTGCTCATCCTTGTGCTGGCGTCCATCGTAACCTTCTCCGCCTTTTCTCCCATCCAGGAAAAGCTGGCAAGACACGCAAACAGCACCGCAAGCAGCAGAAAACCAAAGATAAAGTTACGCGATTTCCTATGATTCATCTTCATTGCTGATCGTTATCCTTCCATCTGTCTTTGAGGCCACCACCTCATGCGCATGGTTCTGGAAATAGATCCTGAGTACATCCTGCATTGTTTTTCCGGTCTCTTCCTTCAGCTTCACATTCGAAGCTTTTGGCTCCGTATCGCTGAACACGTTCAGCATTGTATAACCGTCTCCGTTATTGTCCAGATATCCGCTGATGCCCGCCATATAGTCGGTAACCGCAATCGTGTAGATACCATCCGGATCGATGGGCGATCCGTCCGGCAGCGTGACCGAGAGCAGTTTGGCAGGCTCATTATCACTTTCCTCCTTAAAGGAATAGCACAGCCCTGACGGATTCAGGAATCTGCCTCCGGGAACCCCATCGACCTTCATTCTCTGGGAGATCCCGTTCTCCAGCATCTTCCATATGGTATCGCCGTCAGTCTCCAGCACAACCATCCGGTTATCGTACGGACAGAT
>CANQUH010000383.1 GCA_947626965.1 uncultured Lachnospiraceae bacterium | reverse complement strand
GTCTGTTCCGGCATATTTCTGTTCTTATTCCATCCTGATGCGTTTTCCCCTGCAGTCTGTTCTGAAACATCCTGTTTTGCATCTTCCCCTGAATCATTTCCGACACCGGACGTATTCTCCATCAGCAGCGCCGTGGCTTCCGTCCGGTCCATGACGCGCACGCCGAGCCGGCGCATTTCCTTCGCAAGAGCAGGCTTGAATGTCGATCCCCAGACACGGATTGTAAATTTATTTTTATAATCATAGGCAAACATGAGCTTCGTCTCGTCATCACGAAACTCAGCTCCCTTAAATTCATCCTCTGTATCGCGCACTTTTCCACCAAATGATTCCAGATCCAGCAGGCGGTCATAACCTTCCCGGCATTCGATATAATGGGCGATCCCGTTGCTGTACCAGTCCTGCTCGTTGACATACGCCTCCGCAATCTCCTCCGGCGTCACCTGCGAACATGGATTCGTGCAGGCGGACTCCCAGTGATCGAACCCTGTTCCCGCGGAACCGCTGCGCTCCGCCGCTCCCTTTTCCACGAGTGTCACCGACAGACCTCGCCTCGCCGCCGCGATCGCCGCAAAACATCCCGACAGCCCCCCGCCCAGCACCAGAACATCGCTTCTGATCGTTTCTTCCTGGTCCATCTCATTTCCGTACGGCCATTTATACCATTCTTTTTCCATTTATACACCTCATTTTCAAGATTCGCTGCATTTCCCCACGTTTCCTGCATTCACCTGGCGCAGCATTATCCACATCCCTCTTCGGGTTCCACACCTGCTCGACTCAGACACTGCTCCAGACTTCTCTCACGCACCTTTCATTCACGGTGATCCGTATACCCGGCGCGGCATGGAAATTTACTATTCTCAAATATTCCGGCACGCCGCGAAATGTCCCGGCTCCACCTCGCGCAGCGGTATCTCGCCCTGCAGGCAGTCTTCCGTCGCAAACGGACATCTCGCTGCAAACCGGCACCCCGGTTTTGGATTCACCGGACTTGTCACCTCTCCCTGAAGCAGTTCCCGTACTTTGTGAAGCGACTCCACGCTTGGAATCGGAATCGCCGCAAGCAGCGCTTTCGTATACGGATGAACCGGATTGCGGAAAATCTCTTTTGCGTCCGCACGCTCCACACATTTTCCAAGATACATGACCATGATCTCATCGGAAATATGACGCACCACCGAGAGATCATGCGTGATAAAGACATACGTCAGCCCCATACTCTCCTGCAGGTCCATCAGCAGATTCAAAATCTGCGCCTGGATCGACACATCCAACGCCGACACAGGCTCATCACAGACCACAAAGTCGGGCTCCAGGATCAGAGCCCGCGCAATGCCGATGCGCTGCCGACGCCCGCCGTCCAGCTCATGCGGATATGCTGTCGCCAGACGTTCCGCCAGTCCAACCGTCCCCATCATCTCTTCTACTTTCCGGTCGACTTCATTTCTCGTTTTGCATAATTTATTTACAAGAAGCGGTTCGGCAATAAGCTGCCTCACCGTCATACGTCCGTTCAGGCTTGAATAAGGATCCTGAAACACCATCTGTATTCTGGGACGTATTTTCTTCATTTCTCTTTTTTTCAGCTTCGCCAGATCCGTGCCGTCAAAAAGGATCTCCCCGGAAGTCGGCTCATCCAGGCAAAGCAGCGTGCGCCCAAGCGTCGATTTTCCGCACCCGGACTCCCCGACGACTCCCATCGTCTTTCCGCGCGCAATCTCAAAACTCACATCGTCCACGGCATGAAGCATTCCCGCAGGCGTCCGGAAATACTTTTTCAGATGACTGACCTGCAGCAGAGTTTCCCGTTTCCCTCCATGGGATTTTTTCTCATCCTGTGCAGAAACTGTCCCGCGGACGAGCCCGCCGGCATTTTTCTCCCTCATTTCCATACCTCCCCTTCAACGCTGAAACGATCACACAGCCACTTTTCTCTCTTCATATCACGATTTCCCGGCAACTGTCCTGTTCTCATTCCGACACCTCCTCCGCGATGCAGAAACAGTCACACAGCCGCATTTTTCCTTTCTTCTGACTCTCATTTTCGTACCTCCTCTGCGTCATAGAGATGACAGCGTATCTGATGTCCGTTCTTCTCCCATACCGGCGGCGCCTGCATCTGGCATTTTTCCGTACAGCGTCCGCAGCGCGGCGCAAACCAGCAGCCTTCCGGCTTCTTCGTCGGATCCGGCATCAGCCCGTCGATCGGATGCAGTCTCCTGTCATCCCCGGTCAGACTCGGAATCGAACCAAACAGTCCGACTGTGTACGGATGATGCTTCTCTCCTTCAAAAATATCTTTTAATTTTCCATATTCCACGATTTCTCCCGCGTACATGATCGCAACCTTGTCGCAGGTTTCCGCCACCACGCCGAGATCATGTGTAATCATGATGACCGACGTTCCATATTTTCTCTGAAGATTGCAGATCATCGCGAGAATCTGCGCCTGAATTGTCACATCCAGAGCCGTCGTCGGCTCATCTGCGATCAGAAGTTCCGGATTGCAGATCAGCGCAATCGCGATCACGACCCGCTGCCTCATTCCGCCGGAAAACTGGTACGGATACTCCGCCTTGCGCTCCTTCGGAATCCCGACCAGCTCCAGAGTTTCTTCCACTTTCGCCTCAATTTCTTTCTGAGACAGATTCTCCTCATTGTGGAGAAGCAGCGCCTCCCCGATCTGTGTCCCGACCGTGAGCACCGGATTCAGCGCTGTCATCGGATCCTGAAAAATCATCGAGATCCTGCCGCCGCGCACCTTCTGCATTTCCTGTTCGGAGAGTTTCTGCAGATCTCTCCCCTCAAACAGAATCTCTCCTTCCGGAACACGCGCCGTCCTCTCCGGCAGAAGTCTCATAATCCC
>CANQUH010000382.1 GCA_947626965.1 uncultured Lachnospiraceae bacterium | reverse complement strand
GCCGGCGATCTGCTGATCGAGTTTGATCTGGATGCGATCAAGAAAGATTTCAAGACCTTCACACCGATTCTGGTCACTAACGCGGACGACTATGCTTCGATTGATGTAATAAAGAAAGCAGGCAAGGTGTCCGTCGGCGAACCGCTGTATGAGGCGAAGGCATGATTCTGAATCGCTGAATATGATGCCAGGGTCGAAAGGTCATGCGTTCCATGTTCACATGGAAAAGCATGACACTGAGACCCCAAAAACACCGAAAAGGAGCCATTTTTCATGGAAAAATGTGCGGATTTGAGGTGTTTCAGAATTGCGGGAGCATGAAATGCGGAGCAATTCGTGGCATCATGGGGGCAAAATTCCTTTTTCCCCCAGCATCATAAAATTAAAAAGACAGGCCGGAACCCGTGCAGCGAGTTTCGGCTTGTTTCCCATAAGGAACGAGAAGGAGAGATCGTTATGCTTACAAGAACACAGGAAGTCGGCATGGTCTGCTTTCTGGTCGCCATCGGCCTGGTTTTTCTGGGACGCCAGGTCTGGAAGAATCAGAGGACGAATCTGATTCCCATCTATAAACCGAAACCGGGAGAAAATACGGCGGCTTACTGCGCGATGACCGGGAAAGGGATGATGCTGGGCGGCGTCGGCATGTTTATTCTGTCGATCCCCCTGTCTCAGGCGGAGCCGGACCGGTATTTTGCGCTGATCTGTCTGATCTGCTGTCTCATTTTTATCGGGATGGGGATAAGCATGTATCTCCGGGCGGAAAAACACTATCATTCTGGTTGAAAAACACAGTATAATAGTAAAACATTATTTAACGAATAGCTATCAAAAATCTGTTTTATTCTATAACAATCCTGCATAAAGGAGGGAGGATTTTAACATGGCATTTCCAAAAGATTTTCTCTGGGGCGGAGCGGTAGCCGCGCATCAGCTTGAGGGCGGATGGAATGAGGACGGCAGAGGACCCAGCGTCAGCGATGTGCTGACTGCAGGTACGGTCAGCATACCGAGAAGAATTACGGACGGAGTGATAGAAGGAGAGTCCTATCCGAACCATAAAGGAATCGATTTCTATCATACATATAAGGACGACATTGCTTTATTCGGCGAGCTGGGATTCAAGTGTTTCCGGACTTCCATCTCCTGGAGCCGCATTTTCCCGAACGGCGACGAGACGGAGCCGAACGAGGCGGGACTGAAATTTTATGATGACATGTTTGACACGATGCACAAGTACGGAATCGAGCCGGTCATCACGCTGAGCCACTTTGAGATGCCGTACGGCCTCGCGAAGAATTACGGCGGCTGGGTCAACCGCAAACTGATTGAATTTTTTGTCCGCTACGCGACGACAGTCATGGAACGCTACAAAGATAAAGTCAAATACTGGATGACCTTCAACGAGATCAACAACCAGTCCAACACATCCAACGATATTTTCGGATGGACAAACTCCGGGATCCGCTTCTCTCAGTTTGACGACCCGAAGAAAGCGCTCTATCAGGCGGCGCACCATGAGCTGGTGGCATCCGCTCTTGTTGTGAAGAAGGGACATGAGATCAATCCGGATTTCAAGATCGGCTGCATGTGTTCCTTCGTGCCGTTCTATCCGTATTCCTGCAATCCGGATGATGTGATGCTTGCGCTTCAGTCCATGCATGAGCGGTATTATTTCATGGATGTCCATGCCAGAGGACATTACAGCGCGTACGCGAAAAAAGCGTGGGAGCGCGAAGGCAACGCGCCTGTCATGGAGCCGGAGGACGAGGCGATCCTCGCAGAGGGGAAAGTAGATTACATCGGCTTCAGCTATTATATGTCTGACGCGGTCAAGGCGGGTAACGTCAGCACGATCGAGACGGTAGGCGGCGGCAACCAGTACTCAATCCGGAATCCTTATGTCAAGGCGTCCGACTGGGGCTGGCAGATCGACCCTGTGGGACTGAGGTATTCTCTGAACACGATGTACGAGCGGTATGAGCTGCCGATGTTCATCGTGGAGAATGGCTTCGGTGCCATCGACAAGCTGGAGGAGGATCACACCTGCGACGACAGCTACCGGATCGATTATCTCCGGGCGCATATCGAGGAGATGAAGAAGGCCGTGGAAGAGGACGGCGTGGAGCTGATGGGTTATACGCCGTGGGGCTGCATTGATGTGGTGTCCTTTACCACGGGAGAGCTCAGGAAGCGGTATGGCTTTATCTATGTGGATCTCAACGACGACGGAACCGGAAGCGGAAACCGCTACAAGAAGAAATCCTTCGCGTGGTATCAGAAGGTGATCGCCTCGAACGGAGAAGAACTGTAACAGGAAATAGAAAACGGAGAGCCCCGCAGATCTTTTGTGGTCTGGCGGGGTTCCCCATCTTATGCGCAGGCCCGCACATGGAAATCAGCTGCCATTGCAGCACGCGGGCCGCGCGGCGGGCAGGAGGGAAAAACCGTCTCCTGCTCGATTGATTTATTTCTGGATAAATTTTTTGTCGTTGTCTGAGAAGCCGTCCGTGTCCGTGACGTATCGTTCCGCCTTCACGCTAAGCGAATATTTCTCGCGAAGCTCCATGATCTTTCCCATCATCGGGGAAGCGTGGTGGATGTCGAGCGACTGCTGATCCTTCCAGCTGTCGATCAGAAGCACCGTCTCCTTGTCGTCCATCGGGAAAAAGTACTCATATCTCACATTGCCATCCTCCGCGCGAATGTCGCTGACAATTCCGGAAGAAACCATTTCCCGCGCAAATTTTTCTGCGTTTCCGTTTTCGCCTGTGTAATAAATATTGACTGTGATTGCCATAATACTGCCTCCTGTCCGTTCATCCCGCCGCCTATAGAAGCGGGGAAATCCTTGCTGATTGATGGTTGA
>CANQUH010000381.1 GCA_947626965.1 uncultured Lachnospiraceae bacterium | reverse complement strand
GTGGATCTGCGCTTCTATAATGACCGGGGAAGGTCATTTCATCCGAAATCCTATTTATTTCATTATGACGATTGGAGCGAGATTTACATCGGATCATCGAATATCTCAAAAAGCGCGCTGACCTCTGGCATTGAGTGGAATTACAGGTTCAGCAGTTCCTCCGATGAGGAAAGTTTCCGGCAGTTTTATCGTACATTTGAAGATCTGTTTTATCATCATTCGATCGTAATTGATGAAGAAGAACTGAAGCGGTATTCTATAGCAAACGACAAAAATATTTGCCGTTTGCTATAAACCCTCCGGGGGATGCACACGAATTTGAAGCGGAAAAATGCCGCTTGAGCGGCGCAAATTCGGCGCAGGGAACGAGCAAAACGAAAATCGTTTTGTCGTTCCCTATAAAAACTGACACAGGCTCCGCGGTTTCAAAAGATCTGGCACGTTATGACAGTCAGGATGAGCAGGATTTCAAAATTGAAACGTTGTTCCAGCCAAGAGGTGCGCAGATCGAGGCATTGTATGCGCTGGAAAACAGTCGTGCGGAAGGAGCAGTGAGAGGGCTGGTTCAGGCGGCAACCGGTGTGGGGATCTGGCGGCGTTTGACTCAAAAAATTATAAAAGCGTGCTGTTTGTCGCGCACAGGGAAGAGATACTTCAGCAGGCGGCAGAATCTTTCAAGAATGTCCGGCAGTCAGATGACTACGGATTTTTTAACAGAAAAAGGAAAGATACCGATAAATCTGTGATATTTGCGTCCGTGCAGTCGCTTGGACAGGAAAAATATCTGACAGAACAGTATTTTTACGCTGAATATTTCGAATACATTGTGGTTGATGAATTTCACCATGCGGTAAATGAACAATACCGTAGAATTGTAGAATATTTCCGGCCCAAATTTCTGCTGGGACTGACAGCAACACCGGAGCGTCTGGATGGAAGAAATATCTATGAAATCTGTGATTATAACGTTCCATATGAGATTTCACTAAAAGAAGCGATCGACAAAGGACTGCTTGTGCCATTCCATTATTATGGAATCTATGACGAGACGGATTATACAGGACTCCGAAAAACAGGAGGCCATTATGATGAGAAGCAGCTCACAAACCTGTACACCAGAGGGCAGTACAGCAAGAGTCGCTGCGATATGATTTACAAATATTATCGGAAATATCGTTCCAGGAGAGCGCTGGGATTCTGCTGTTCGAGGGAACACGCGGAGCGTATGGCAGAAGAATTCTGCCGGAGGGGAGTTCCTTCTGTGGCAGTGTACAGCAATGCAGACGGAGAATATTCAGAAAACAGGGATCAGGCGGTCAGAAAACTGAAAAGTCAGGAAATCCGCGTGATCTTTTCCGTAGATATGTTTAATGAAGGGCTGGATATCGCTTCATTGGATATGGTGATGTTTTTGCGGCCGACCGAGTCTCCAGTTGTGTTCCTGCAGCAGCTGGGCCGCGGACTTCGTACATGCAGGGGAAAAGAATATCTGAACGTGCTTGACTTTATCGGCAATTATGAGAAAGCCGGAAAAGCTCCGTTCCTTCTGAGTGGGGGAAGAAGTCTGCCCGAAAAAGCCACATACGACATAAGAGATATAGAATATCCGGACGACTGCCTCGTGGATTTCGATATGCGTCTGATCGATCTGTTCCAGAAGATGGACCGGAATTCCCTGACTATCCGGGAGAAAATTCGTCGGGAATATTTCAGCGTGAAGGAACAGTTGGATGGGAAAGTTCCCAGCAGAATGGAACTGTTTACTTACATGGACGATAATGTCTATGAGTACTGCATGAATCATTCCAAAGAAAATCCCTTTCGCAGATATCTGGAATTTCTTGCAGGGCTGGGCGAATTATCAGAGGACGAAAAGGATTTGTACGCAGGACAGGGAAGAGAATTTTTGTCATTGATCGAAACCACGAATATGCAGAAAGTTTACAAGATGCCGATCCTTTACAGTTTCTATAATCATGGAGATGTCCGGTTGGCCGTGACTGACGAGCAGGTGCTGAAAAGCTGGAAAGAATTCTTTGACAGAGGAACTAACTGGAAAGATTTCGCTTCGGGGATGACGCTGGAGCGGTATCGGAAGATGACGGATAAGGAACACCTGACAAAAGCAAAAAACATGCCGATCCATTTCCTGAAAGAATCCGGGAAAGGGTATTTTGTGGAGAAAGAGGGGTATGCGCTGGCGATCCGGGAGGAAATGGGGGAAGAGATTCGGAAAGAGACTTTCAGGAGGCATATGGGGGATATTTTGGAGTATAGGGTTATGGAGTATTATCGGAGGAGATATGATTTGAAAGACAAGAAACGCCCATAATGGTGACTGAAAATTACGTTTACAAGAAAGAGGTTGATTGGTCTTTAATCACAGCATAATCCATGATAAGGATCCGGTATTTGACCGCGGACGTGTCATGTACATATATGCTAATGGGGAAGAACAAAAGCTTGTGCTTGATTATCATCTGAGAGGGCAGGTTTTACAATAATATACAGCAGAGCCGGAAGATCAGAGGAACGGTAGGAGTATTAGAATCATTTTTTGAATTTTTTGACAACGATTGATACCCCTTTGATTATTTTGTCAGGAGCATGAATAATAATATCAGAAGTTAAATATCATTTTATTATGTACAAACAATAAATAAAGTGTTATAATATGAAACACATATATGAAGTGTGAAGGATTTTTAAAATGATCTGATAAGGATCAAACAGTCATAGTTTCTGAAACTTTCATATGGTGTAAAAAATAATTGTTTCGTGAGAAAGAACAGGGTACAGTATTTTCAAGGGGAGAATCATGAAAAATGAACTGATGAGAAACCTGTCTGTTGCGGAAGCCCGGATACAGTATGA
>CANQUH010000380.1 GCA_947626965.1 uncultured Lachnospiraceae bacterium | reverse complement strand
AGAAATGAGGTTTTCGCTTATGAAAAATCAGAACAGCACGCCACAGACAAAGCCTCTTTCAAACGAAAGCGGCAATCCCGGCTCCGCGCCGGTTCAGGAAAACAAGATGGGCATCATGCCAGTCCCGAAACTCCTGTTCACGATGTCCCTTCCAATGATGATTTCCATGCTCGTACAGGCGCTGTACAATGTCGTCGACAGTATTTTTGTCTCAAGAATCAATGAGAATGCCCTGACGGCCGTATCCCTGGCCTTCCCCGTACAGAATCTGATGATCGCGGTCGCTTCCGGTACCGCCGTCGGCGTCAACGCGCTGCTTTCCCGCAGTCTTGGCGAGAAAAATTACGAGCAGGCAAACAAAGCCGCAAACAACAGCATCATCCTGACGATTCTCAGCTTTTTTGTATTCTGTCTGTTCGGAATTTTCGGTTCCCGCCTGTTTTTTTCCTCACAGACAGATGATCCCCAGATCCTCGAATACGGCATTCAGTATATGAGCATCATCTGTACCTTCTCGTTCGGCGTATTCATGCAGGTAATGCTTGAACGTCTGCTCCAGTCTACCGGCCGCACAATCTTCAATATGATCACGCAGGGAACAGGCGCCATTTTAAATATTATCTTTGACCCGATCCTGATCTTCGGATATTTCGGGTTCCCAAAAATGGGTGTCGCCGGCGCCGCGGTCGCCACTATATTCGGACAGATCGTAGCCATGCTGCTCGGCATTTTCTTTAATTTCAAGTACAACACGGACATTCAGCTTTCCTTAAAGCGCATGCGCCTTGACGCAAGAACCGTAAAAACCATCTATGTCGTGGGTATTCCTTCTATCCTGATGATGTCCATCGGCTCCGTGATGACCTTCGGCATGAACAACATCCTGCTGATGTTCTCCTCCACGGCGGCTGCCGTCTTCGGCGTGTACTTCAAGCTGCAGAGCTTCTTCTTCATGCCGATCTTCGGCCTGAACAACGGCATGGTCCCGATCATCGCTTTTAATTACGGCGCGAGAAAGCGCGAGCGCATCACCCAGACAATCCGCTTAAGCTGCATTTTCGCCTTCATCCTGATGATGATCGGACTCGCGGCTTTCCAGCTCATTCCAGGTACGCTGCTGCGGTTCTTCAACGCTTCCGACAACATGATCGATATCGGCTCGAAAGCGCTGCGCACAATCAGCTGGAGTTATCTGTTCGCGGCTTTCTGTATCGTCTTCGGATCCGTCTTCCAGGCGCTCGGAAACGGCGTCTACAGCCTGATCGTTTCTGTCGGAAGACAGCTTGCGGTCCTGCTGCCGGCAGCTTATCTTCTGGCAAAACTGTTCGGACTTGATGCCGTATGGTGGGCATTCCCGATCGCGGAGATCGCGTCCATCACGCTTTCCGTGTTCCTGATGAAGCGCATTTACGATCAGAAGGTGCGGGACCTGTAGTCACCACTCCCAGGTGCTGCGAGCGCTGTCATAAATTAAAGCCCATCCGATGTCCATTCGTCGGTGCATGCGAGCATGCCCGTCAATGGCCGCCGTCCGGGGCTTTCTCAGTAATAAGCAGGAGGAAAAACTTCCTCCTGCCCAATCTGTTCATAATCTAATTTCATCTGCAAAAATATTTTCATAATCCTGAAGTTGATGATATATTGCATCCACATATACATTTTGTCCTTCTATCCGATAAATCATAGTATATCGATGATGTCCAAAATGAATTACCCGATATTTATTTTCTTTCAGCTGAGGATGATTACAATATTTTAAATTCCCGGCAATCTCTGATAAACGATCCCTTGTCTCCAACGCATCCTGCCACACACTGTACGCAGCCTGTTCATTCAGCAAAGTATACTGGATATAGTCAATATAATTATTCAGCTGAGACAATGCTTTAGGTGAAATAATTACATTATAAGAATCCATGATTTCTCCCCAACTCATTTAAAGCATCTTCCATATTAAGACCTTTACCTTCTGCTATTTGCTGACGCGATTCAGCAAGATCTGAAGCCACCTGTTTTACGCTGACTGAAGTAAACGGATTTGCCGGTTTCCTGGAAGTAAAAAGTTTCTGTGTAAACTCAAATACTCTTATCCTCGCTTCTTCCGGCATCGCTTCCAACATAGATACGGTCGCATCTAATGTACTCATGAAAACCTCCCCTCATGACCAATCGAGCAGGAGATAGCTTTTTCTCCTGCTTGCCCGCGCGGACCCATGCTGCGTCAGCAGCCAATCTCCATATGCGGGCCTGCGCATATAAAATCAAATATTACCATCACAGTTTCACACAAACGCATTCTTCTCTTCATCATATTCATAATTGATCCCCTGCAACTTCGCGGTGATCTCCGCTTTATCCGCCGCCAGTGACGCGCACAGCTCATCCAGAGAACTGTAGTTGTCACGCAGCTGTGTATTCACATAGCTGAGCAGCATGACCGGATCCTGTGGTAAATTCATGTGAAATCCCTCCTTCCCAAACCTCTTCTTTTACTCCTATCATACCATCTTTTTTCTGATAGATCTACCTGATTTTTTAAGGACATCGATTATGGTAAATGTAAGCAAAATAAAGTCTTCAAAAGTTTTTATAAGGGTGATATAATCATCTTGGAACTTCAGCATGGATATGCCCTCTTTCAGTTTTGTGTGATTACAAGCAGGATAGCATATGCGGTTGAAATTTTTTAATTGACACAACAGGTCAAATTCAAAACTCGCCTGCGAGTTTTGCGCGCGGAATTCGGGTCTGCGTCAGCAGACATTTTCAATTATGAACATATTTCGGCGATTATACAAATGCAGAAATGGGGGCAGAGGATGAGAATGAAGGATTACATGCCTGAACCAGCGGACACCAGCAAAGTGGTACTCCCGACATACCTG
>CANQUH010000379.1 GCA_947626965.1 uncultured Lachnospiraceae bacterium | reverse complement strand
CTGGTGCATTATGGAAGCCACAGACACAGTAAAAAACAATAACTTCTGATGGAGAGGGAATCCCTCCTTCGGTTATTCATTTAGACTTTGTAACTATTAACCCGTAGTCATTATTGACTACACCATTATTATACTAGGAGGTAAAAGAATGGCACTCAAACAGGTTCAGACGACCTGTCCCTACTGCGGGGCCGGTTGTCAGATCATGTTCACAGTCGACGCGGACGCGAACAAGATTGTGGAAGCCGTTCCTGCGGCTGGGCGTACCAATGACGGAACGCTGTGTCTGAAAGGCCATTATGGCTGGGACTATCTGAACGATCCCCAGATACTGACGAAGCGTCTCAGGAAGCCCATGATCCGCAAGGGCGGCAAGAGGTCGCCTCTCGAGGAGGTATCCTGGGAGGAAGCAATTTCCTATGTAGCGAAAAAACTTTCAGAGATTAAGGAGAAATATGGTCCGGATTCGATCATGGGCACAGGCTCCGCCCGCGGCGCAGGCAACGAGGCGAACTACCTGATGCAGAAATTCATGCGCGCCACGATCGGAACCAACAATGTCGACCATTGTGCGCGAATATGACATGCGCCTTCGGTAGCGGGTCTACTGTATTCTTTAGGATCAGGCGCAATGTCGATGGGCATCCCGGAGGTTGAGGATGCAGGCTGTCTCCTTTGCTTTGGCTACAATGGAGCAGATTCACACCCGATCGTTGCCAGACGGATCGTCCGCGGCAAACAGAAGGGTATGAAGATTATCTGTGTGGATCCGCGTGTCACGGAAACGGCACGTATATCCGACATTCACTTGCAGTTAAAGGGCGGTTCCAACCTTGCCCTTGTAAACGCCATGGCTCACGTGATCTGGAAAGAGGGTCTGGCGAACGACAAATTTATCCAGGAACACACCAAGGGATACGATGAATTCCTGAAGGTGATCGAGAAATATACACCGGAATACGCGGAGCCGATCACGCACATTCCGGCGGAGACGATCCGCCAGGCGGCGAGAATGTACGCCACGACCAAACCGGCCATGATCCTGTACGGCATGGGAGTCTGCCAGTTCTCCCAGGCGGTGGACGTGGTCAAGGGTCTTGCGAACCTCGCGCTGATGACCGGCAATTTCGGCGGTCCTTCCATGGGCATCGGACCTGTGCGTGGTCAGAACAACGTACAGGGCGCCTGCGATATGGGAGCTCTGCCAAACTCCTACCCGGGCTACCAGAATGTCACGGTGCCTGAGATCAGGGAGAAATTCGAGAAAGCATGGGGCGTACCGCTCTCCGACAAAGTCGGCTGCCCGATCACCCATGTGCCTCACAGAATTCTTCATGAGAAGGATGAAAAGAAACGGATCCATGCATACTACATCTTCGGCGAGGATCCGGCCCAGTCGGATCCGGACCTTGCGGAAGTCAGAGAAGCGCTTGACAAGTGCGATTTCGTGGTAATGCAGGATATCTACATGAACAAGACCGGTCTGTACGCGGACGTGATCCTGCCGGCGACGGCGTGGGGCGAGAACGAAGGCGTATACACCTGCGCGGACCGCGGTTTCCAGAGGTTCCGCAAGCTCATCGAGCCGGAGGGCGACTTAAAGCCTGACTGGCAGATCATCGCGGAGATTTCCACAGCGATGGGCTACCCGATGAACTACAAGAATACAGAGGAGATCTGGAATGAGATGATCGACCTCTGCCCGAGCTTTGCCGGAGCGACTTACGAGAAGCTGGAGAAGTACAACGGCGTGCAGTGGCCGTGCCGCGACAAATCCATGGAAGACAAGGGAACCCCGTACCTGCATAAGGGCGGCAATTTCGCCACGGCGGACAAGAAAGCCCTGTTCTACGGCACCGACTGGCATCCGCCTCTTGAACTGGAGAATGACGAATATCCGATGAGTCTCTCGACAGTCCGTGAGGTCGGCCATTACTCTGTGCGTACGATGACGGGCAACTGCCGTATGCTGCGCAGTCTTGAGGACGAGCCCGGCTGGGTTCAGATGAATCCGGACGACTGCAGACGCCTGAATCTGGAAAAGGGCGAGCTGGTGAAGATCCTCTCGAAGAGAGGCTACTGTATCACACGCTGTCTTCCGACCGAGCGCGTAAAACCGGGCGCCACCTACATGACCTATCAGTGGTGGATCGGAGCCTGCAATGAGCTGACGCTGGCCAATCTTGACCCGATCAGCAACACGCCGGAGTACAAATACTGTGCGTGCCGCGTGGAGAAGATCGAGGATCAGGAATGGGCGGAACGCCATGTGAAGGAACTCTATGACGATATCCGCGTCCAGATGGGCATTGATACAGGAAAGGGGGCGGCGTCATGAATTACTTCGTGAAAGGAAACCCGGATCTTTGTATCGGCTGCAGGACCTGTATGATCGGCTGTGTCGTGGTTCATGAGGGCAAGCATATTTTTGAAGTGGATCCCGATTCCTACAACTTTAATCCGCGGCTGCATATGGTCAAGACGGCGAAGATTTCCGTGCCGGTTCAGTGCAAGCACTGTGAGAACCCTGCCTGCATGGCGGCCTGCCCGGTTCAGGCGATCTATCAGGAAGATCACCGCGTGCTGATCAATACGGACAAGTGCATCGGCTGTAAGGCCTGCGCTACTGCCTGCCCGTTCGGCGCGATCGACATTGTATCTCTTGCCGGGACCAGACAGGCGGACGGAAGCGAGCGGAAAGTTGCGAACAAGTGTGATCTGTGTAACAACATTGCCGGCGGACCGGCCTGCGTGCGCGTATGTCCGACCCAGGCGCTCTCCCTTGTGACGGAGGAGGATCTGGGCGATGCCATGGAGAAAAAGCGCATGGAAGCGGCCCGGAACGCTTATATGGAAATCCATCCGCAGAACGGGGGTTGATAAAC
>CANQUH010000378.1 GCA_947626965.1 uncultured Lachnospiraceae bacterium | reverse complement strand
ACTGTACAGACGCTGAATGGAAAGACTGTGCTTGTGATTGATGTGGCTCCAGGCAAATTCCGTCCGTATTATCTGAAGTCTGCCGGAAAAGAAGCCTCTGCCTATATCCGTATCAATGGAACCAGCCGCGCAGCTGATGGACGGATGCTTCAGGAGCTGGAATTGGAAGGGCAGCGGATTTATTATGATACACTGCAGGAAATTGGAATGGAATACGATGAAAATATGGCAAAGAAATTGTGTTTCTCCATGAAGGAGACTGCATTGTCTGCCTGTAAAACAGAAGAGGAAAAAGCAGAGGTTCAGGATATGACAGTTGCCAAACTGGAGGATATGGGACTTCTGTGTAAAATTGGACGCGATTACGCACCGACACATGCCTTTAATCTGATGACTGTCAATAAGGTAAGATATGCAAAAATCCAGTGTGCACTTTTTAAAGGCGTAAACCGTGATATATTTATCGACAGGAGGGAATATAGGGGCCCGATTTATGAACAAATCGAGGAGGCTTACCAGTTTGTGAAACGTCATATCAATCTGAGTGCGGAGATCAACGGTATTGTGCGGAGGGATTACTATGAACTGCCAATTCTGGCTGTAAGAGAGGCTATTATTAATGCTGTTACGCATCGGTCGTATATGGATGATTCTTGTATTCAGGTATCGATTTATGATGACAGAGTAGAAGTTTATTCTCCCGGTATGCTGTATGGAGGTCTTGATCTGGAAGAAGCCTTGCGGGGGAAGTCAAAATGCAGGAATGCGGCGATTTCAGAAGCGTTTCATTACATGAAAATTATTGAAGCCTGGGGGACTGGACTGGGACGGATTCGGAACAGCTGTAAAGAGTATGGTTTGAGAGAGCCGGTCATAGAGGAATCCGGCAATGGATTCCGGGTTGTTTTCTATCGGAAAACGGTCAATGCAGATCAAAATATAATCAATGAAGACACAATGGTCATAAGTATTGACCAGAAAATGTGCAATAAGAACCAAAATGTAAGCAATGAAAGTCAGAAAGCAGGCAATGAATTTACAAAATATGAAGGAATGTTGAAGGCTGCTGGTATTACGAATATTTTTATTATGAATATTAAAGTTGTATATCATCTTAACGGTCAGAATGTATTTAAACAATCCGATGTGATGAAATATCTTAACTGTTCGAAATCAAAAGCAGGGAATGTGATAAATGCAATGAAGCGGGCAGAAATTATTAGTAAGGTAAAAGGTATGGGGCCAGGGAGGTATCGATTCATTTAAAGAAATGCAATGAAGAAAAATGATAAATTTGGAGCTGATATGGAAATGCTTTTATGAAAAGTGGAAAAGAAAGCAGAACTGAATGTGATCAGCCTGCAGCAAAATCACATCCAGTTCTGCTGTGAACATATGTTACTGACATGCAGAAATTTACCCATTTTCCAAACGTGTTTTCTGCGTTTTTCCACGCTGTTTTCCGGCAGGTGCCGTGTTCTGTTGGAAAATATCCCTGCGTCAGGACATCAGGACGATTTTCTGTTGGAAAGCACGTCAAACACAACAGCGACCAGAAGCACTGCACCTTTGACGACATACTGCCAGGAATCGCCGATTCCCATGATGGACATTCCCATGTTGATGACGCCGAGCAGGAGTGCGCCGATGACCACGCCGCCGACGGTGCCGACGCCGCCGTACGCAGATGCGCCGCCGATGAAGCAGGAACCGATTGCGTCCATCTCAAAGGAAGTACCGGTGTTTCCGTTTACGGAACCGACACGCGCTGCGCAGAGCATGCCCGCGAGTCCGGCGAGAAGTCCCATGTTCGCGTAGGCGATGAAGTAGATCTTGTTGGTGTCGATGCCGGAGAGCTTGGTCGCTTTCTCGTTGCCGCCGATCGCGTAGAAGTAGCGGCCGAACGCTGTCTTTGAGGTGATGAAGTTATAGATCAGACAGATTGCGACGACCCACACCAGCATGACGGAGATGCCTTTGTACTGGCGGAGCAGGTTGCAGTACCAGACGATAACGACCGAGATGATGCCGGCTCTTCCGAAATCAGCAAACGCGCTGTTCTGGCGGTAGCCCTTCTTGGCCTTGTTCGCTCTGGAGCGCATGGTCGAGAAGATCACATAGATGGCCGCGACGATACCAACGATCAGGGCGGAGTATTTGGAGACGTCGTCCAGTCCCGGGATCGTGATGTAGGAGGTGAACACATTCAGGAACGCCTTGTTCTGGATGGATACGGTCTTGTTGTCGAGCACGAGACGTCCGAAGCCGCGGAAGACGAACATGCCGGCCAGTGTTGTGATGAACGGAGGGATGCGGACGTAGCCAATCCAGTAGCCCTGCCAGATGCCGACGAGAAGGCCGACCGCGAGGCAGAGAATGATGGTCAGATATGGGTTCATGCCCATGTTGCTGATAAGGACGGCCGCAATACCGCCGGTCAGACAGATCACGGAACCGATGGACAAGTCGATGTTGCCGCCGGTCAGGATGCAGAGCAGCATGCCGCAGGCGAGCACAAGCACGTAGCCGTTCTGGAGCATCAGGTTGGACATGTTCTGTGCGAACAGAAGTCTTCCGTCCGTCAGGAAACAGAACAGCGCGAACACGATGACGAGGGCGATTACCATGGTATATTTTGTAAGGAAATCTTTTACCTTTGTATTCATTTCATTCTTCTCCTTTCTTTTCGGGTTTCAGGATTTTCAAGGTTTAATCAGGAATTCTGCATGATGTAGGCCATGATCTTTTCCTGGGTGGCGTCTTTTGCGGCGAGTTCGCCGGCCAGTTTTCCTTCACTCATGACATAGATCCGGTCGCACATGCCAAGCAGTTCGGGCATCTCCGAGGAGATCATGATGACGGCCTTGCCGTTTGCCACCATCTCATTGATCAGACAGTAGAT
>CANQUH010000377.1 GCA_947626965.1 uncultured Lachnospiraceae bacterium | reverse complement strand
ATGGGCGGCATCGACGCTTCGATCGTGGACCGCGCGGACTCTACTGAGGAAGAGATCCGCAAGGAAGTGCGCCGTGCGTGCGAGACCTACGCGCCGGGCGGACACTACATTCCGTGCATCACATACGGCGGACCGGGCTGCCTGTTCCCGCATGTGGATCCGATTATCGACGACGAGATCGCAAAATACAACAAGGAAGTATACGGAATCTGATGATGTCAGGGTTGAGAGGCTATGCGTTCCATGTTTACCTGGAAAAGCAAGACACTGAGACCTGAAAAACATTGAGAAGACCTGCAGGCAGGCTGTGTGAAACGCACGGCCTGCTTTTTCCATTTATGCGCAGGCCCGCATATGGGGTTTAGCTGCTGACGCAGCATGCGGGCCGCGCGGCGAGCAGGAGGGAAATTAAAAAAATAGTACTTGACTTTGCAATTGTTTTAAATTATATTTGTTATAAAATATTATAAAATAATATAAAAATAGGAGGAAGATAATTGGGATTAATCGAAACTGTCAGAGCACTGGCCTGTAATAAAGATATTACCTATACTGGTCATGCGATGAATCAGTTGCTCACACGTGGTATTTCAACGGAAACTGTAGAGAAAATTTTGCAGGATAATAACAATCAGCTTATTGAGGTACAGTCAAAATCTCATACACCAGGGAGACAGCATGCGAATGACAGGCTTCTTGTATATTCTCCTGAGGATGAACATGATGTGATTGTCATTAGCATTATTCAGGAAAATCCTGATTCAGAAATTCGTGTCATAACGGCAGAATATGTTGATGAAAATATATGGAGCAGACTAAATGGACAAAATCCATGTCTGGTAAGGAAAAACGGATGTAATTAATTGTAAAATAATAAATTGTTCAATGGAGGTTAGGCAGACTATGACTGATTTCAGGATATGTGATGAATGTGGAGAGAAAATGCTTCCGGAAACGACAGAACAGAAATTTCATTTTAATGGCAAGGATATCATTATTAAGGGACTTAATGTTTATAAATGTCAAAACTGTGAAAATATTGTATATACTTCTGACGAAGCCAAAATGATTGAAAGATTAATACAGGCGTTCGATTCAAAACCTGCTGTGGATATTCTTAACTTAGAGGAAACGGCAAAATATCTTCGTGTCAGTAATCAGACAATTTATAATATGATTCGGGATGGAAGAATCAAAGCGTATAAGGTTGGAAGAGAGTGGCGTTTATTACGTACGGACATCAGAGCGTATCTGGAAGAATCGAGTAACAATACGGCCTATAAAATTGCCGCAAAAGGGGGGCAAATTACTGAGCATGACAAAGCCATCATTTGTGAGGAGATAAAAAAGAGAAACAATGACTGAAGAGGAAATTATGGATTGGGCCGAGTTCGCCCGTCAGCAGGGATTTGAAGGTGTGATTGCAGATCCTTATAAAATATGCTACGAATTAGGGATAGATGTTGTTTACAGGGATACTGATAATGACGGATATTTAATCTGCAGTAATGGATGTAAAATTATAATTATAAGCAATAGGATTAGTAATAAGCATAGAAGACGATTTATAGTCTCTCATGAGTTGGGACATTTTTTGCTACATGGGGAATCCATGTATTGCTGTAAAAACTTATATGATACGAACAGTGATCGACTTAATTCAATTAACCAGGAACAGCAGGCCAATGCATTTGCTTCTGAACTCTTGTTGCCAAAAATAAAGTTGAAAGAGTATCTTCCTGACGGTTTAATCAAGTTTTCCAACATATCACGATTAGCAGATGCTTTTAATGTTTCAATGACAATGTGCGCAAGGAAAGCAATCCAATTGTCCAAGATGGGTTCAGAAATACTGTTGGTTTATAACGGAGACAGATTGTCATGGTATTCTACCAGTAATCCAGAACTGTCAGATATTAATATTTTTAAATCAAAATATCAAAGATTATCAAATTTATACTGTCATATAGGTTCTGTAATAAAATGGAAAAGTGGTATGACATCACAGGATATGGATGTAGAAGAATTTATTCCATATGATAATCAAAAACTAATTTTGATTCCAAATGTAAAGAATATTTTGTAAAGAGTAAGCAGTAACTGGAGTTTGTCACCCGGAAATGACAATTCATCCCCGGAAAAATCCGGGGATAAATTTTTGTGATATGATATGCCCGTGAAGTAAAGCAGTGTGAAAAACAGATTTTCATCGCTGTTTGTGCCGCCATCCAAAAGGCGGCGGAATGGAGTTAAAATGAAAGAAAAAACAAAACCGAAATACAGTATCACTCAGAATATTGTCTGGATGGTGAAGATTGCCTGGAAAACGAGGAAACGGGTTCTGCTGTTCTGCGTGCTGACCGCGGCGCTGGAGATCCTGTACAGCCTGGCGCAGCTCTATATCGCTCCGGAGATCCTGCGCCGCGTGGAAAACCATGCCGCCATCGGATCGCTGTTGGGAACCATCTTGCTCTTTACTGTTTTTCTGTTCCTGACGCTGAGCGTTAAGGATTACATTAAGGAGAATACACTGTTTCCGCGGGTGGATGTGCGCACGGAGATCATCGGTATGATCGGCTTTAAGTGCAATACGACCTCCTATCCAAACACACTGGATGCAGATTTTATCAAGCTCCGGGAAAAAGCGCATCTGGCCTGTGAAAGCAACAGAGAGGCGACGGAGCTGATCTGGCAGACGCTCACGCTGCTGCTCCAGAACACCGGGGGTTTTCTGATCTATCTGACGATTCTGTCTCATCTGGACTGGGCACTGCTGGCAGCGGTCATCGCCACCTGTGTCATCGGCTTTCTGGTGTCCCGGTACAGCAACAACTGGATGTTCACCCACCGGGAAGTGGAGGATGTCTATTACGCGAAGAAACGGTATATCCGTGACAAAGCGGAGTCGGTTGA
>CANQUH010000376.1 GCA_947626965.1 uncultured Lachnospiraceae bacterium | reverse complement strand
CTTTCCAAAAGAAAGCTTACGGAAATATACCAGAGACTTGGTTCTGTCATAGCCGGAAATATAGTAGAGAAACAGTCAAATGAATATTATCTGGAACTGGAGAATCTCAAAAAACCGGTTTCTGTAAATAACCTGTCTACCGGATTAAAGTCATTTCTTATTCTGAAAATGCTGATAGAAAAAGGGAAACTCAACGATCGTGATATGCTGATTCTTGATGAGCCTGAAATTCATCTGCATCCTGAATGGCAGGTTGTTTACGCGGAACTCATTGTGCTGCTGCAGAAAGCTTTTGATTTGTCAATTGTAGTGACCACACACAGCCCATATTTCCTAGATGCGATTAATCTGTTTTCTGTTAAATATGGAACAGGTGAAAAGGTGAATTATTACTTATCAGATGTTGAAGAAGGTCAGATAAAAATAAATAATGTGACAGACAACATTGATCTGATCTATAAAAAAATGGCATCTCCTGTTCAGATGCTTGATTCTCTGCGGTACGAGCTAAATAATAATTAAAGGAGTTTATATGACGGAAGATGTTATCAGAGGACTGCCAGATCTGTTAAAGAGGCATGTCTGTACTCTGAAAAAGGCTTCCCGCGATGATACGAACCATCAGGAAATGTGCAGAAGTCAATTAAAAGTAGTAGACTTTGATAAAATACCCAATGAATATGCAAGGGGAAAAGGCTGGAGAGGTGTACCGAAGTCAAATGACGCTCTTTATATTTCTCCGGAAGAAAAATGGTATTTTATAGAATTTAAAAACGGTTCGATTAATTCTGGTGAAATTTATCGGAAGCTTTATGACAGCCTGATTATGCTGCTTGAATTGAAGATTCTGCCTGATTTTGAATATATCCGAAGGTATATCCAGTATATTCTGGTGTATAATTCTGAAAAACAGGAAAGAATTCCGCCTTCCGAAGGGCGTGATGAAACTTACGGATATTTTTTGAATCGGGCTAAAACAGAAAAGAAATTATTTGGAATTGAAAAACTGGAACAATATCTGTTTTCTGAGACCCATACGTACAGCAAGGCTGATTTTGAAAATAATTTTGTTAAAGTTATGGAAGAAACAGAGAACCAGGCTGGTGAATGAGAACAGGGGGGAGAAACAATGAATAAAAACGCTGCGAATAAAACGAGTTTGAGCAGATTCCTGAGTCTGATTCTGAGGCATAAGCCCTGGGTGATTGGCATTACGCTGGACGAGCATGGCTGGGCGGATGTGGACGAGCTGATTCCCGGAATCAATCATTCCGGCAGGGAGATCGATATGGAACTGCTGGAGGAGATCGTCGCAGAGGATGAAAAAGGACGTTATTCATTCAGCGAAGATAAGCGGCTGATCCGGGCGAATCAGGGACACAGTATTCCAGTTGACGTAGAGCTGGAGGAGAAATGTCCCCCGGATGTGCTGTATCACGGCACGGCGACAAGGTTCATCGACAGCATCAAAGAGCAGGGAATCAGATCCATGAGCCGGCTGTATGTTCATTTTTCGCTCGATCAGGACACGGCGGTCAAGGTCGGCAGGCGTCACGGGAAGCCGCAGGTTTTGACCGTGGATGCAAAGAGGATGTATAATGATGGAATTAAGTTTTATCTCTCGCATAATGGCATCTGGCTGACAAAGTATGTGGCCCCGGAGTATATCGGACAGGGAATATCGTAATGTGCATTTAAGTTAACGAGCCGCGCGGGCGAGCAGAAGGATTTTTCCTCCTGCTCGCCCGCGCAGCCTGCCGCTCTGGTCAAAACTCGAAAACGACGGAACCGGTTAATTGATCAGCCTGTGAAAATAATAAACAGAAGTAACAGTATCTTTCGTATACTTGTCAATGTATGTGATGCGCACCTCTGTTCTGGCAAAGAGATTTTTGCTCCAGTACTTATTATAGTAGTTTGAATACTGGTACGGATCTTCATTGCCTTCCGGGCTGAGAGAACCTTTTTCCTGAGAACTTTCATACGGAACCTTGCTGAAGGTAACCTTTGAATTATTCTTGATCTTTGTGTATTTCATGCTGCTGTTTATGGACTTTCCATCATCGCCTGTCGTTTTGACATATTTTCCAATTTCGATTTTCTTCAGTTTATAACCGTTGTTCAGGATGACTTTAAGTCTGCCGGAGGCTTTTTCAGTGACGCCTCCGAACATCATTTTTCCATCGAGGGTTATTTCTTTGAATGCAGAATCTGAATATGCGTAGACGATGACTTTTTTGTGAGCCTTTCTGGTATTGTCAGCGTCTGTAATGTCAAAGGACACGGTGTATTTGCCTTCTGCCGCTGTATACAGTGAAATGGCTCTTATATTGCGGGTCGTCCTGCCATCAGCGTCCACATGGATATCGATTCTGGTTTCTTTTGCTTTCAGATTGGAACTGGAAGTTTTGATATTCCGGATCTTGTCTGTGGGCCCAGAAAGAGACATCTCGAAAGTTTCATAGGCTGAATTTGGCTGAATGCGGATCTTTTTTGGAACCTGAGCGGCAGCCGAAGCTGTAATGCAGCTTCCAGTCAGCAGCCCGGCAGATAAAAACAGTGCCGCAAGCAGTAGGGGCAGTTTTTTTGCAGATTTCATAGCAATTCCTTCCTTGCGTTTATTCGTACCGCAGTGCGTTGATCGGTTTCAGCTTCGCGGCCTTGTTCGCCGGATAGATGCCAAAGACGACGCCTACCATAAAGGAGAATCCAAGCGCGACGACCGCCGTGCCGCCTGTGATTGCGAAATGGTAGTCAGGATACAGCGTATTGATCGTCGTAAGGACGCCCTGGCTGATGATCATGCCGATTACGCCTCCGGTCAGGGAGAGGATGACGGATTCGATCATAAACTGCACAATGATGTCGGTGCGCTGTGCGCCGATCGCCTTGCGGATACCGATCTCGCGGGTACGCTCCGT
>CANQUH010000375.1 GCA_947626965.1 uncultured Lachnospiraceae bacterium | reverse complement strand
GCCTTTTTCTGTGAAAGAATATACTCCATAATCAGCATACCGGACATGTTTCCTGTAAAACTCTCATATTCTCCTGTGACCGTATCCTTCGCGTAGACCCCCAACCGGTCTGCATCCGGATCCGTTGCCAGAACAAGATCAGCATCCACCTCTTTTGCGAGCGCAAGCGCTAAGCGGAATGCATTTTTATCCTCCGGATTCGGATAAGAAACGGTCGGGAAATTTCCGTCCGGAAGCTCCTGCTCTTTTACCACATATACCTGTTCAAATCCAAGCTCCTTCAATATTCTCCTGACGGGAAGATTGCCTGTTCCATGAAGGGGCGTATACACGATCTTCAGATGGGAAGCTTCCTCTTTGATGATCTCAGGATGGAGCACCAGTTTTTTTAATGCCTCCATATATTTATCATCCATGTCCGGACCGATCACTTCATAGAGTCCTTTTTCTTCTGCACATTTCTTTGAAATTGTCTTTACCTGCGAAAAATCTGTAATTGCGTTTACTTCCCCGATGATTTCCTGATCCTTCGGATACGTAATCTGTGCGCCATCTTCCCAGTAAACCTTATATCCGTTATATTCCGGGGGATTATGGCTCGCCGTTATCACAATCCCCGCCGTACATCCCAGTTCCCTGAGAGCAAACGACAACATCGGTGTAGGGCGAAGGGATGGAAAGATATATGCCTTAATTCCATTTGCCGCCAAGCAGAGCGCCGCTTCCTGCGCAAACTCCGGCGACCTGTTTCTTGAATCATATGCGATCGCAGCTCCCTTTTTCTCCTCTCCCTCCTTTAAAATAAAATTTGCCAGGCCCTGCGTCGCTTTTCTTACCGTATAAATATTCATCCTGTTGGTTCCGGCTCCAATAATTCCTCTCAGTCCGCCGGTTCCAAACTCCAGGTTCCGATAAAAACGTTCCTCAATCTCTTTTTCATTCCCTGCAATTTTTCGCAGTTCCTCTTTTGTATCCTCATCGAAATAAGGATCCTCCAGCCAGAGCCTGTATGTCTCCTGCACATTCATTTCATAATCCTCCCGTCTCTTGCAGCGCTAAATTTACAGCTTGTTTCCATTTGTCTGAATCACATCACGATACCAGTACGCGGAATCTTTTAAAATTCTCTTTTGAGAAAGGAACTCCGTATACACCAGTCCAAAACGTCCGGCATAGCCTTTCTCCCACTCAAAATTGTCCAGCAGCGACCATTGAAAATATCCCCGCACATCAATCTCGTCCGCGGCCCGTTTTAATTCGTGCAGATACCGCGCAAGGAAGTCAATTCTCTGCGGATCATGAACCTTTCCATCCAGGGATATGACATCATTGCAGGCTATCCCGTTTTCCGTGATATACATTGGTTTTCTGTAACGTTCATATAAAAATTTCGGTCCCCAGTACAGACACTCGGGAGTTACCGGCCAGCCGACAGCTGTCTGCGGAAATCCTTCGTATCGCTCCACGTCTTCCGGTTTTCCGTCCGCTCCCATCCGGATACACCTGCCATTGTAAATGTTCTGTCCATATATGTCGATCGGCTCGGAGATCAGTTTCATATCCTCATCTGTGATCTTGGGAAGATACGGTTCATACCTCTTTAACCCTTCCTCCGGGTAATGTCCCAGAAGAACCGGATCCGACCACCACGCAACATTCCAGGCCCAGTTCCTGTCGTCCTGCTGCATGGAAAACAGCATCTCTCTTGCAGCCTCTGCATCCTCCGGACGTTCCGTCTCAGGATAACACATGGAACATGTCGGCGCATAGCCGACCACAAGAGGCTGTTTTCCATGCTGGCGAAGCATCTGTACCGCGCGTCCATGCGCTTTTAAAGCATTATGCGCCATTTCAAAGGTATCACGGAGAGGGGCCTTTATTCCCGGCGCGTGTTCTCCCGTCAGAAATCCCAGGCCGACAAAGCACTGCGGTTCATTCAATGTAAAGAAATACTTTACCCGGTCGCTGAACCGCTGCGCGGCCAGTCTGGCATAATTCCCAAACCATTCCACGATGTCCGGATTCATCCAGCCGCCGCGCTTGTAAATCTCATAGGGAAGCTCCCAGTGATACAGTGTGATATACGGTTCAATTCCGTTAGAAAGAAGTTCATCGATCAGTTCATTGTAAAACGCAGCTCCTTCTTCATTTACACGGCCGTATCCTTCAGGCAGTATCCGTGACCAGTCAATAGAGAAGCGATATGCTTTCAGCCCAATTTCCTTCATGATTTTGATATCTTCGCGGAATCTGTGATAGTGATCACAGGCCGTATCCCCATTATGCCCCTTATAGACATGTCCCGGTTCCTTTGTGTACACATCCCAGATATGAAGGCCTTTCCCGCTGCCCTGCGCGGCGCCCTCAATCTGATATGCGCTCGTGGCAGCTCCCCACACAAAATCCTTCGCAAATCCCATTGGTGTTTCCTCCCGTATGCTTTCACTGCAGAAATCTGCTTTTTATGCGCAGGCCCGCACAAGGAAATCAGCTGCTGGCGCAGCATGCGGGCCGCGCGGCGAGCAGGAGGAAAAGCTGCCTCCTGCTCGATTTTCACAGTTATCGTTTTTCCGTTCTTAAGTTTGCCGGAAGGTTCACGCAATGATCAGCGACAACAGATAAAACGGTGCTGCGTTCTCATTTTTATCCGGAAGTATTTCCATCTCCACTGTATGGTTTTTTCGTTCTCCATGATGCAGTACCACCTGCAGATACAGACAGTCACCCCAGTCTTCGTCAAAATTCCCATCCAGCAAAATAGCTTCTTCTTTTTTTCCGTCCAGAAGTAATTTTGCACGAAGAGCAGGTCTTTGTACGGTCTTCCGATACTGCACAGCAATGCAGGAGGCCTCGACCTCAAACCGGATTTTGTCGCCTGGCTTTCTCCCGATCCAGCCATTTTTAAAATGATCCAGATGCCCCATCTT
>CANQUH010000374.1 GCA_947626965.1 uncultured Lachnospiraceae bacterium | reverse complement strand
GTGATCGATGAGTATCCGGATCTGGAGATGGTGGCGCAGCAGTCCGCGAACTGGGATCAGACCGAAGCTTACTCCAAGACAGAGTCCATCCTTCAGTCCAATCCGGAGATCACCGGCATCATCTGCGGCAATGACACAATGGCATGCGGCGCGGTTCAGGCGTGCATCGACGCGGGACGCGACGATATTAAGATCATCGGCGTGGACGGTTCCGACGACGCGGCGGCTTACATCAGATCTGGCAACATGGTCGGTACGGCTCTTCAGCAGATCGCTCTGATTACTGAGATGGCAGTAGAGCAGGCCGATGCATACCTGGGCGGAACAGCTCCGGAGCAGGAAAAACAGCTTATCCCCTGCGTTGCGGTTACGGCTGACAATGTAGCGAATCTTTCCGCTTTTGTATACACAGAGGGCGGCGCTGAAGAAGCAGCTGAGGCGGAGACAGAGGCAGTTACAGAGTAGACCAGGTGAATCCAGGCTGTGTACGACAGTCAGCGGGTCTTATGGCGGCTGTACGGACAGGCAGCGATATCAGAAGGCGGCGCCAGGCTCCGCCTTCTCTCATAAATAAGATACAAACGGGCTGCTGTTCACGCACTGTAAAGTGCGATGATCCGCGAGGGAGTGAACAGCAGCATAAACAAAAGCGGCAAGGAGAAGATGAATATGAAGAAAAAATTATCCCTTATTGCGGCAGCGGCCCTCGCTGTGATTTCTCTTACCGGATGCGGTATCGTCAAGGTGGTTCCCATTGGTCAGGAAGGTCAGTTTACCGGGGAGGTTGCTTTTGATTCAAGCGCTGAATCGAGCAATGACTGGGAACAGGTCGTGCAGGAGATCACCGGAAACGCGAAGGATCTCGCGGAGATTTTGAGCGGAGACGGGATTGGAAGCACCGGGGCGGCAGTCAGCGGTACGGCAAAGATTGTTGAATTCAATACGGATACCCCGAAATATTTCCTGCTGGTTGAGCCGGAGGGCGTCAGCGGAAAGACTGTGAAGATTCAGGCAGGCGGCGTCTATTCCGGTACGGCCGTGCGTGATCAGCAGACGGTTAAAGGCTTTGAGAGTTTTACAAATCAGACAGAATGGTCCCAGTACGCGAAAGCGCTGAACAAGGAAGTTGACGCACAGGTGGTTGCTCCTCTGGCACTGGATGAGAGCGCTGCGGGCAAGACTGTCACATTTGTGGGAGCGGCTGTCGCTTCCGGCGATGAGATCACGATCACTCCGGTATCCATGACGATCGAATAAAAAAGGAGGAGCATTATGTTTGATAATCCAGATGTTGTTCTCCACTGTGAAAAGATTGACAAGATATATCCCGGCACCAAAGCGCTTGACGGAGTTTCCTTCGATCTTCTGAAAGGAAAAGTGAACGTGCTGATCGGAGAAAACGGAGCCGGAAAATCCACGCTGATGAAAATGATTGCCGGCATTGAGCAGCCGTCAGCCGGGAAGATGTACATGGACGGGGAGGAAGTATTTTTTAAGGATACAAATGCGGCCAGAGCAAAAGGCATTGGCATTATCCATCAGGAACTGAGTCTGTTTCCGAATCTGACCGTCTACCAGAATATCTTCATGGGTCATGAGAAAAAAAGAGGTCTGTTTCTGAATGATAAGGAACATGTAAAAGGTGCGCAGAAGGTGCTAAAAAGGCTGGAGCATGAGATTCCTCCGGATACGATGGTCGGAGATCTGCGTGTGGGCCAGCAGCAGATGGTAGAAATTGCGCGGAATCTGATTCAGGATGATCTGCGCGTGCTGATCATGGATGAGCCGACATCCTCTCTCTCAGCGGCGGAGGTGCAGGTCCTGTTTAAGATTATGAGAGAACTGCTCGCGGACGGACTTTCGATTGTTTACATATCGCACCGCCTGGAGGAGATCATGGAAATCGGAGATCATGTGACGGTCCTGCGCGATGGAAAATATGTGGCGGACGCCGACATCAAGGACATCGAGCTGAGCTGGATCGTGGAGAACATGGTCGGCAAGAATACGCAGTATCACCGTTTTGAGCGCTCCATCGATCTGGACAAGGCGGAGAAGGTTCTCGAGATCAACCATCTGAGCCTTCCGAAAAAAGGAGGCGGCTGGCTGCTCGACGATGTGAGCATGTATCTGAAAAAGGGCGAGGTTCTTGGAATCTACGGACTGCTGGGAGCCGGCCGGAGCGAACTCTTTGAATGTCTGATGGGCCTGCATCCGGAGCATAGCGGCGAGATTATTTTCAAAGGACAGAAAATGAACGTGAAGGACGTTTCGGGGCAGATCAAGAATGGATTCGCGCTGGTTCCGGAGGATCGCCAGAGTCAGGGTCTCATACAGACTCTGGATATCGGCAAGAATACTTCCATCGCGTCGCTTGAGAATTACCGCAAAGGAATCTTCCTGAATGAGAAGGCAGAGGGAGAGGCTGTGGACGGCCAGATCAAGGATATCCATATCAAGGTAGCAGACAAAGCGCTTCCGATTCTATCCCTGTCGGGAGGCAATCAGCAGAAGGTTGTCATCGGAAAAGGACTTCTGACACATCCGGAGGTATTTCTGATGGACGAGCCTTCCCGCGGCATCGATATCGGAGCGAAGACGGAAGTGTTCGAGATCATTCATGAATTCTCGGAGCGCGGACTTTCCATTATTGTGATCTCATCGGAGCTGAAGGAGATCATGTCGATCGCGGACCGCATCTATGTGCTGTCCAACGGGAAATGTACCGGGGAGCTGTCCGGGGACCAGATAACTGAAGATACTCTTGTGCGGGCATCCTATGCCGGACTTGGGACCGGTGCGGGCGCATAGAAGGAAGGAGCGGCAAATCCATGAAGAAAAACAATTCAAATCAGATATTAATGACTATTTTGAAGGGACGTACATTCATCGTGCTGATCCTTCTGGTCATATTTTTCAGTGTTGTAAAAGATAA
>CANQUH010000373.1 GCA_947626965.1 uncultured Lachnospiraceae bacterium | reverse complement strand
AAGAATCCGTTCCTCCCTCGCGCAGCTTGCAAAGTTCGTTTACGCAGATCTTATCCTGTGCGTAAATGATATTTCCCACCATTTTTCCGCTGGTGTCTGACGCTTTTGCCTGAAATACAGGAAGCTCCTTCAAATTATCGTTTCTGATATTTTTCAATCAGGCACTCATGTACTTTCGTCTTTTTATTGTAGTTAATTCCAACCAGAAGCAGATTCCCATGATACTCTGATAATGCTTCCATATACCTTTTTTCCCGGATCTGGCTGACAGCGCTTTCTGCTTTTTTGTCATATTTCAGTTCCACCACCAAAGCCGGCTTATCTGAATGTTTCTTGGGAATATATACGATATCGGCAAATCCCTCCCCGGAAGGAAATTCCCGAACCATCGTATATTCATTCTGCGCACTGTAATATGCAAGGGCAATCACACAGCTAAGAGAATTCTCATCATTATAAGCGAGAATGGACGTATTCTCACTATGCACTCTGCCAATCAGATCCGCAACTTTTTTCCCATCCATCTCCCAGGTGGCCTGTAAAAGTCTCTCTGAATTTTCAATCGCACGTATGACCTCATTCCAATGTGCCCCCTCAACTGCATTTCGGAATTCTCCCCTTATTTCCCGGTTCGGAACGGAAACCGTGCCTCTTTCCGCATTATAAGACAGATATCCAAGGTGAACCAGCAGTGTAATCACATCATCCCGGGACGCGAACGTCGACATATCATTCTGAAACTTTTCTGTATTTACAGGAACTTCCTCTCCGGCGATCATCCGGACAATGGAATCTTTCAGCCCATCATAGTTCATTTCGATATAAATTTTCAAAGCCTCGTATGTCTCGGTTCTGGTCCAGTAACTGGAGCACCGTCCGGCCAGATTCGCCTCCACGACAGATTTCGGATTATATACATGCCCGACTGACGGAAGAACATATCCATCATACCACGCGTTTATTTCCATATAGTCCATGTGATATTTCCCGCAGAGAAGCCGGACTTCCTCATCCGTAAAGCCCACAAATTCCGCGTACTGTCCCGGATCCGTCATGGAATATTCCGTAAACATATTCAACGCAGAATGATTCCCGTATTTTTTTACCGGGAGAATTCCTGTCATATAAGCCAAACTGACATATGGCTTGTCCTTCAGAAGATTCCTGACAAAATCCAGATACTTTTTCTGATCCTGCTCCGTATATCTTTTGTCGCGCAGCACGCAATCCCATTCATCAATCACAAAGACAAATGTTTCCTGTGTTCTGCTGAACAACTCACTTAAACCCACGCTCAGAAAAACTTCTTCCGCATCAATCATCCCCGGATAACTCTCCTTGAGTTCCCGCAGTATTTTTCTCTGCAGAAATCTCAGCGCCTCATCCACATCCGGCATGAGATCCAGAAAATCCTGCATATTCAGCGCAATCACGGGATAGTGGTTCAAATGCGTCCGATAATCCGGATCAGAACTGATCTTGCAGCGGTCAAACAGCGCCGAAGAATTGCAGCCTTTCCCATAGTAAGCGGTCAGCATATTGGCCGCCATCGACTTCCCGAAACGGCGCGGACGGCTGACGCAGACATATTTCTGAAGCGTACCCAGCACTCTGTTCGTATTTTTGATCAGTTCCGTCTTATCAACATAGATCTCTGACTGAAGCATTTCCGCAAACAGACGGTTTCCCGGATTCAGATAAACACCCATTGGCACACCTTCTCATAAAGCTTGGTCTTATTTTGACCTGCAGATTTTTGCCAGTAAAAGTTCTTTCATATTACTTTCATTATATTCCTTTTAAAGCGCTGATGCAAAGGTTTTCCGTTTCTGGCTTCACCCCGGCAGGCTCACTCGGCGGCTGAAAACAACACTTTGTGATACAGGAAACCCTCCACTGAAGGATTTTCTGTGTACTCAGGTATCCACAGTCGTCAGCTTCACCCGGAAAGAGATCGTCCTCGGTGTCGGCATCTCGTCAAACCGTATCACGTACGCGCCTTTCCCCGTATCAACCTTCTCGATGGTGCCTTCCCCAAAATATTGATGCCGGACGCGGGTTCCCTCCGAAAGCAGCGTCTCTTCCAGATTTTCCGGGAGATATTTCTCATTCCATTCGATATACTCCCTCGCTTCTTTGATCAGCCCCTCGGCAGGTTTCCCGTCATATTCCAGCAGTCCGCTGTCAATATCCAGCACAAAGCGGGAAGGATAGCGCGGAGAACCGTCCAGATTTCGTCCCTCCGCCCCGGAGAGATACAGCCGTTTCTGCGCGCGCGTCATGGCGACAAAGACCAGTCGCCGTTCCTCCTCCATGCCCATGAGATCCTTTATCTTCCGGGAAGGGAAAACGCCCTCATTCATCTCACAAAGAAATACACAGGGAAATTCCAGACCTTTCGCTGCGTGAACCGTCATCAGTTTCACCCTATCCGAGGCATCCTCCTCATCGCTGTTTGTAAAGAGCGCGACATGAGCCAGATAGTCCGCGGGCCCGGCCTCTTCCCCGCAGGTTGTCTCATATTCATAGACGGACTGCTTGAGCTCAGCCAGGTTATCCAGCCGCTCCTGACTTCCTTCTGTGCGGAGCATCGCCTCGTAGCCGCTCTCATCCAAAATAGCTCCGAGCAGATCCGAGACTGTCCAACTCTCAAAATCCGCCGAAAAATTTTCGATCAGCCGCACAAAACCGGCTGCCTTTGTTCCCTTGAAAATATCGTCGTCCAGCGTCCTTTTCAGCGCGGTATAAAGTGTGCATCCATTTGCCGCGGCATATTTTTCGAGAAACTCCATGCGCCGTCGGCCGACATTCCGTTTCGGGACATTCACCACGCGTCGGAAAGACAGATCATCCTGCGACACGACCATGCGCAGATAACACAGCGCGTCCTTGATCTCAGCCCGCCCGAAAAACGGAACGCCGCTGTAAATATGATACGGCAGCTTTTCCTTCAGCAGAACCTCCTCGATCGGGCGCGTCA
>CANQUH010000372.1 GCA_947626965.1 uncultured Lachnospiraceae bacterium | reverse complement strand
AAGCTGGAAGAAGGGTATGCTCTGGTACAGGGATCCAGATTTGTTAAAGGCGGCAGGGCGGTCAACACGCCGCTGGTTCGCCTGCTCTCGGTTCGTCTGATCCATGCGCCGGTTATCTCGCTGACAGCCTGCCACTGGTTTACGGATACGACCAATGCGTTCCGCGCGTATTCCCGGGAATATCTGGAGGATGAGCGGGTGGAGCCGCTGCGGGACATTTTTATGACTTATGAGCTGCTGGCGTATCTTTCTGCGCGGGCGACGCAGCTTGGTTACCGGGCGTGTGAGGTCCCGGTTACGAGGGCGTATCCGAAGAAGGGGAAGACGCCGACGAAGATCAGTTTTTTCAAGGGGAACAGCGAGCTGATGAAGATACTGATAAAGAATGCCCTGGGAGCTTATAATCCAAGATAGGATAACAATATAAAATCACTAATAATTAGCAACATATTTTTTAAAAATTCTTATTGTATTTTTAGTTTTTCTGTGTTAAGATAGTGTAAGGAGAGAGCTATGGTATAACATTAAGTCTTGTCCTTGGCGTGGAAAACGAAGCGGAAGTAAAGTTTGCGGAACCCGTAAAAACCGGTCTGTATGATTTCCAGCAGTACTCAAAGCAGGTACAGCAGACGGCAGTACTAAGCATCGGGAGGCAAAGGACTGGAAAGGGCATGATGATGGAGAGCATGTACGAACACAAATATCCAGTTTGATGAAAATGATCTGACCGGGGACTGCCGGATGAAGAGATCAGGAAATACCGGACGGACCTGTGGGAAGTGATGTTGTTCCTGCTGAATTATCCGTGTTATGTGTAATTCCGGGTTCTGGTTCAAAAGGCGGAAAAAATGTTCAAACGGACGGTCACTTTTTCCAATCTGGGGGGACACGGACATAACATGCTCACCAGAATGGGACAGGTTTCGGGCAGTTCACTCCCCCATCGAGCTCGAGGTGATTTTCGGACATCCTGTCCGGAAATCCCGAGGTCTGAGGCGCGAAATGCTGCAAATGCAGCATTTCTGTGCATCGCGAAGCGTTGTTACGTTCACGACCTGCAAGGGAGTGAACAGTAACGGTTTCGGCAGATCACCGTGTTATAAAGTCGTTTTCCGGTTGAGGCTTCCGGGAAAATATAATAGGATAACTTCAGGAAATACAGATGGGTAAGAAACCTGTTCTGGAAAGGAAGGTGGATCATGTGACTGGGCAGGGAAGGGAACCTGTGTCCGGAATGCATCTGGATTCTGCGGTGGAGAGGAAGTTCCGTCCGGATCAGGAGGATCTTGCCATACTGGCAGGGCTTCGTCCCATGGATGACGATTTCATGCGCTGTATGTTTAAGGACAACCTGCCGCTGGCTGAGTATGTCCTGCGTATCATCATCGGGAATGAAAAACTTACTCTTATCAGTGCGGAGACCCAGAAGGACATGAAGCGGCTTGTGGGGGGAAGGTCTCTGGAACTGGATGTGTATGCCGGAGATATTGACGGAAGAAAGTACGATTTTGAGATACAGAGGGCGAGTAAGGGAGCGGGAGAGTACCGTGCGAGGTACCACTCCAGTGTCCTTGACGTGGAGAATCTTTCCGTGGGGAAAGATTTCAGAGATCTGCCGGATACGGTAATGATCATGCTGACAGAGACAGACTTTTTCGGGGAAGGGAAGTCTCTGTATCCGGTGGTAGAGGTCCGTGTGGACAGCCATGAGGTGCCGGAACTTTTTACGGGAAACATAAATAACGGGCTTACCGGGAAACAGTTCCGGGATGGAAGATATATCCTGTATGTAAACGGGGCATATGATAACAATGATACGGAATTAGGGAGGCTGATGCATGATTTCCGGAGCAGCCGTGCGGAAGATATGTACCATAAGCCGATGGCGGAGCGGACGAGGCAGCTGAAGGAGACAGAGAAAGGGGTGGAAGAAGTGTGCAGGCTGATTGAAGAACGATGCAGGCGGGAAAGGCAGGAAGGAAGACGGGAAGGAAGACAGGAAGGCATCATGAGTTCGGTCAGGATTCTGATGGAGAAGATGGGGCTTACAATTGATGCTGCGATGGATTTCTTCAACATACCTGCTGACGAGAGGGAACAGCTGAAGACGAGATTGTAATTTTTTAGAAAGAGCGAAGAAATCTGTATGACGTAGGGGCAAAATACTTTTGCTCCTACGTCATACAAGTCTGATGAGGTATTGAAGAGGGATGATTATGTCACACGGTATTTTTTAATTACTGGAGATAATGCAGTCAAAGCAGGTACAGCAGACGGTAGCGAGGCATTGGGAGGCGAAGGACTGGAAAGGGCATGATGATGGAGAATTTCTTTCCAGATTCTACAGGGATGACAGGCTTCGCTCCAGTCTTAGGTCGGTTTTGGGGTTCATAAAGTATTTCAATAGCAGCGATGAACTGGATGCATTTTTCACGAGCGGATTACGGACACTCGATGTGGAAGCCGCAAGAGTGATAAAGGCGTGTGCGAATACAGAGATCGAAATTGATGAGAAAGCGAAGGTGATTGATGTGTGTAAAGCTGAACGTGAAATGAGGGAAAAAGCAAGACTGGAAACCTTGAAAAATGATGTCAGGAATGTCATGGAATTTTTCAAAGTGGGCGTTGAGGAAGCTATGAAAGCACTGAAGGTAGGGGAGGAAGACCAGGCTGTCCTGATGAAAATGATCTGACCTGGGACTAACCTGGGACTGCCGGATGGTTTCTTGGTCAGAGGCACCCCGGAGGGTGCCTCCCTGAATAAAGAGATTTAGTCAGCTTTCTGTGCGCCCGTGCCAAGTATACTGACAATTGCATCTTGCAGAATCCGGGAATAGTTCAGCCCTGCTTTATCAGCCGCCACACTCATCCAATACGGAATAGTACAATTCTTTTTCACAGCTTTATTGTCTGCTTTTTTTCTGTACTCAGAAAAATCAATATCCACTAACGTAACAATATCGTCTTTTTCTGTTTTGATTTCTGC
>CANQUH010000371.1 GCA_947626965.1 uncultured Lachnospiraceae bacterium | reverse complement strand
GCGGATGGAAAGTACGGAGAATGTATGGCGGATACGAGGTTGGCGGATCATTTCTGCTGTGTGATCGGTACGGAACCGTTGTGGAATACCTGGGCGGATTTTGATATGGCGGCGCCTGAAGAGACAACGGAACGGGGGATTTTTGTCCAACCTGAACAAGAAAAAGAAAACGACCGGCGGACGGAGGAAGCCGCAAAGCAGTGCCGAATAAAACGCACGCAGTTTAAGCCGGAGTGGGAGGTATATTTTTCACGACATGGAGAAGAGGAACCGTCTGCGAAAACCGGAGAAGCGGACAGAAGCGTTCCGGAGAATGTCAGGAAGCTGCTGTGGGTTCTTACGCCAAAGGACAGGAGAGATGTGTCTCCTGAAGTTCTGCTGGAACACTGCGGGGAAGTCTCTGCTGGCAGGCAGTCATCTTCAGGGCAATGTCGGATGGAACGAGACCTGTCGGAGCGCTGCGGTGAGACGTTATCCTGCAGGGGCGAAAACATCTGTTCGGAGGCAGGAAACTGTTGCCGGGAAACGTATCCGGGAGAACTGTTTCTTCCATATGTGTGCAGTCCGCGCATTGAAAATGAGGTTCTGACGCCATGGAGACGTTATATCCTTCATTTTTTTACACTGGAACAGCAGGAAGCTTTCCGCCGGACTCCGGAACAGATCTGGAACTGGATCAGGGAACATATCGTCAGCAGGAACGACAGGGAGCGTCTTAGTATTTATACGACGCCGGCAGCGGCTCTAAAACTGGGCGTTGCGGGAGAGGCCTCCAGGAAGATATTGTTTGTTGCCATCGCGAGAACGCTGGGAATACCTTCCAGGCTGAATCCGGCGGACGGAGAGATGGAATACTGGCAGGGAAATTCTTTTGTCCCGGTACTGTCGGAGAGGAAAAGGACAGCCCGCCTTGTGATAACGGCCTGCGAGGAGGATACTTCGTGGATTTATTTTCAGAACTGGTCCCTTGCAAAGATGGAGCTGTCAGGTTACCGCTCGCTGTCTTTGCAGAAGCCGGGTTGGGAAACCGAAAAAAACACAGCCACAAAGGTTGAAGGGACTGAAAAAAACACAGCCGCAAAGGTTGAAGGGACTGAAAAAAACACAGCCACGGAGGTTGAAGGAACCGAAAAAAGCACAGTCGCGGAGACTGTGGGATCCGAAAAAAACTCTGTGGTGAAACCAGGGAAATCTGTGATCGATCTTGAACCGGGCCGGTATCGTGTCCTTACGGCGAATCGTCTCCCGACAGGAGATATACTGGCACGGCGGTATGAGTTCTGCCTGAAGGAAGGACAGAAAAAGGAACTTGAGCTCGGTCTGCGAAAGGCCAGTCTGGGGGACATGCTCAGCAGTCATAACATTTCTTCTTATTATGTAAGAAGCAGGGAAGGGGCGGAGCTCTCTCTTTCCGAGCTGACCAGAGGAGAAAAAAAGATTCTGTTCTGGCTGGATCCGGGCAAAGAGCCGACGGAACATGTACTGAATGAACTGTTGGAACGGAGGCAGGATTTTGTCGGGCGGCAGGAGCAGCTCCTGTTTCTGCTTCCGGGAGCCGCGGCTTTGGAGAATGACACATTTGCTCTCTGCCAGAAGGCATTTCCCGAAGTGAAGATATTTTTTGACGCTTTTGGGAAGGGGATGGAAATGGCCGCGCGCAGTATGTATGTGGATCCGGGAAAGAGGCCGCTTTTGATCGTGACAGAAGGGGAAGTTCACGGAATCTTTGCGGCCTCCGGATATTCTGTAGGAATAGTGGATATGCTGCTGCGCATTCTGAAGAAGCGGGCAGACGGCTGACTGCTGTGACGATAAAACAGAACTGAGAGCCTGCCGTTTCGCACATGGGGCGAATATCAGACGGGGAATGGAATCTCTCATAGATATCCGCTAGCCGATAAACGTAAACACGATTAATGCGAAGGAGACGGAAGCAAATAATATCATTCCACGGTTCAGGCATACTGTTTTCAGCTTCATTCCCCGGGGCAGTTCAAGCTCCGATGTATGAAAACTGACCTTGTGGACATTAATGCAGAACAGCACCAGTCCGGCAAGGCTGAGGACGATCAGCGTCAGTATGTAAATTGCAAAAGGAAGAATACCGTTTAAGGATTCAAAATGGATGCTGTTCAGCAGTGCCGGTGCTAATACGCTGCCCAAAAAGTTGATCAGCATATGCAGGGCTGTGGAATATCTGAGCTTCCCGGTTTTCAGATAAATGTATCCGAATACAAGTCCTAATGCAAACGCATAGAAGAACTGGGACAGATTTCCGTGGAAAAGCCCGAATACGACTGCCGACGTAACGACTGCCAGCTTCTCGCCATAGATGTTTGTGCGGTCGATAAACTGTTTCCGGAAAATATATTCCTCAATGGAGGGGGCTAAAATAACCATGACCAGTACCCGCAGCCACAGGGAATCGTCCGTCACGTAAGTGAGGACCGGATTTTCGGCTGTCAGATGGAATGCTGTCTGTATCATCGTCAGGATGATATTGCCGGCAATATTGCCCATATACATTGCAGAAATACTTATAATGACGGCAGACGCAAACTCTCCCGGTTTCAAAGAGTGTCTTTCGCGCGGAGAGGCAGGAGCGCGTCTGATGATCAGGAGACCGGACGGAACCGCCGCCAGATATATGGGAGCAAATGTGCACAGCCAAAGAACCCAGGACGGACTCTCCTCCTGCGGGCAGATAAATTCCGCAATACTGCCGGCCGCGAGCTGAAGGATCGCGGAGACTGCCAGAATTGCGAACACTCCCAGTCCAAGTATGGAAAACTGCCGTCGCGCCAGCTTAATGTCCCCATGGAAAACCACGGCGTTTTGCCTGCCGCCTTTCGGGTCAATAAAGATCGGTGAAAGTCCGAAGAACAGGAAGCCCAGTCCAAAATTAAAGGCAGCTGCGCCAGTCATACTGATTATCGTATGCCCGGATACGATACCGAGTGCGGCGATGGCTATGTCCGGCAAAAGTCCGAAATAGATAAACATGATCTGAACGATCTG
>CANQUH010000370.1 GCA_947626965.1 uncultured Lachnospiraceae bacterium | reverse complement strand
CCGGAGCCAAGCACAAGCACCTTTTTCCGGTCATTCGTCTCAACGGCCTCGTTCTCGCTGCCAAATACCGAGTAATAGTACGGCGTTGTCGCGGCAAACTCGGCGGCGCATGTATCCACCATCTTATAGGCAGCCGTGATGCCGTTCTCATAGCGCATATCCCGGATCTCCTGCTCCGTCTTCCCGGTCAGCCGCGCGATCACATTATCCGGGAACTCGATGCGCTTCGCCTCGCGCAGAAGCTCCACGGTCAGTTCCTGGTTTTTCAGCGCTTTTTCCATCTCCACGAGGATTGCAATCTTGTCGATAAACCAGGTGTCGATCTGCGTGACTCTGTGAATCCTCTCATAGGAGATGCCGCGGCGCAGCGCCTCCGCGATCACCCAGATTCTCCGGTCGTCGACGCGGGCCAGCTGATTCAGCAGCTCTTCCCCGGTCATTTTGGAAAAATCATAGGAAAGCAGACAGTCCACATGCTGTTCGAGCGAGCGGATTGCCTTCATCAGAGCGCCCTCAAAATTATCGCAGATGCTCATAACCTCGCCGGTCGCCTTCATCTGCGTCGTCAGGCGGCGGCTTGCGCTGATAAACTTGTCAAACGGAAGACGCGGCATCTTCACGACACAGTAATCCAGCATCGGCTCAAAGGAAGCGTACGTCTTTCCGGTGATCGCGTTTTTGATTTCGTCGAGCGTGTAGCCGAGGGCAATCTTCGCGGCAACCTTCGCGATCGGATAGCCGGTCGCCTTCGATGCGAGCGCCGAAGAACGGCTGACACGCGGATTCACCTCGATGACGCAGTACTCAAAGCTTGTCGGATGCAGGGCAAACTGGACGTTACAGCCGCCGGTGATCTTCAGCTCCGTGATGATGTTCAGCGCCGCGGTCCGCAGCATCTGATATTCCTTATCCCCAAGCGTCTGTGACGGGGCGACGACAATACTGTCGCCGGTGTGCACGCCGACAGGGTCAATATTCTCCATGTTGCAGACGGTGATCACGTTCCCCATGCTGTCGCGCATCACCTCATACTCAATCTCTTTCCAGCCGGCGATGCAGCGCTCTACCAGCACCTGGCCGACACGCGACAGACGCAGGCCGTTCTCGAGAATCTCCACAAGCTCTTCATGGTTGTGCGCGATGCCGCCGCCGCTTCCGCCTAAGGTGTACGCCGGGCGCAGAACAACCGGATAACCGATTGTGTGCGTGAACGCTTCGCCTTCCTCCACGCTCTCCACCACTTTGGACGGCGCCACCGGCTCGCCGATCTTCTCCATCGTGCTCTTGAACTCAAGGCGGTCCTCCGCTTTTTTAATCGTCTCGGCCGTCGTCCCGATCAGACGCACATTGTTTTCTTTCAGAAATCCCCGTTCCTCGAGCTCCATCGCGAGATTCAGCCCTGCCTGGCCGCCGAGTGTGGGGAGAACGCTGTCCGGCCGCTCTTTTCTGATCAGCTGCTCTACGACCTCGACTGTCAGCGGCTCGATATAGACCTTGTCCGCAATATCCTTGTCCGTCATGATCGTCGCCGGGTTGGAGTTGAGCAGAACAACCTCAATCCCCTCTTCTTTCAGAGAACGGCACGCCTGCGTCCCCGCATAGTCAAACTCCGCCGCCTGCCCGATGACAATCGGACCGGAGCCGATCACAAGTACTTTCTTAATCTCTGGATTCTTCGGCATTATTTGTTCACCTCCATCATCTCAAGAAACCGGTCAAACAGGTATCCGGAATCCTGTGGTCCCGGACACGCTTCCGGATGAAACTGTACCGTGAAAATATTTTTCCCCGTGTAGGAAAGTCCCTCGTTCGTCCCGTCGTTGACGTTCTCAAACGCCGGAACCGCCACATCCGGACTCATGTGCTCCGCATCCACCACATAACCGTGATTCTGTGAGGAAATGTAGACCCGCCCGGTCTTTAAGTCGCGCACCGGATGATTGCCGCCGCGGTGACCATACTTCATCTTGTAGGTGTCCGCCCCCATCGCCAGCGCCATAAGCTGATGTCCGAGGCAGATCGCAAAGATCGGCACATTGCTCGCGTAAAGCCTGCGGATTTCTTCTATTATTAAGGTACATTCCTTCGGGTCTCCGGGGCCGTTCGACAGCATGATCCCGTCCGGCTGTGCCGCGAGAATTTCCTTCGCGGACGTCGTCGCCGGGTAGACCGTCACCTCACATCCACGTTTGTTCAGGCTGTCCGCAATGTTTCTCTTTGCGCCCAGATCAAGCAGAGCCACCTTCGGTCCCTTGCCCGGGAGCACGTACTTCTTTTTGCAGGTGACTTTCTCCACAACCTTTCCTGTACGGTATTCCCGCAGCTTTGGCAGCAGTTCATTCAGATCATACTTCTCGTTCGTCGTGATGCAGCCGTTCATCGTCCCCTTTTCGCGCAGAATTTTTGTGAGCGCGCGCGTATCGATGCCCGCGATTCCGGGAATATCATATTCAATTAAAAAACTCTGGATAGTGTCTTCCGAACGGAAGTTACTTGGGAGACGCGATAATTCGCGAACGATAAAGCCATCCGGCCAGGGTCTTTCCGATTCCATGTCACTGCGGCAGATCCCGTAGTTGCCAATCAGAGGATACGTCATCACGACGGCCTGTCCCGCATAAGAAGGGTCGGTCAGTACTTCAAGGTATCCTGTCATCGACGTATTAAATACGATCTCACTGATGACTTCCCTGTCAGCGCCGATACTTTTCCCGGTAAATACAGTGCCGTCTTCCAAAATCAGAAATGCTTTCATGCTTTCACCGTATTCCTTTCTCTTTACCTAGAACAAGGCTGCGGCATTGCAGCCCTTTCTGCATCGCCGTAGCCTGTGTCTTTTACTTCCTTATTTAACATTCA
Source organism: uncultured Lachnospiraceae bacterium (assembly GCA_947626965.1). Classification (GTDB taxonomy): domain Bacteria; phylum Bacillota; class Clostridia; order Lachnospirales; family Lachnospiraceae; genus Choladousia. Next base: position 159 of record CANQUH010000370.1, on the reverse strand, counting down.
CGCCCTGCAGGCAGGGCAGCCATAAACAGAAGTTCCCGGACTGCTTCTCCGTTTTGTATAAAAACCGGGACTTCACAATAGCATGCATGATTATTCATTATTTTTTGAATAATCGTGAATAATATAAAAATACTCAAATTGGTACGATTCTACCACACC
>CANQUH010000369.1 GCA_947626965.1 uncultured Lachnospiraceae bacterium | reverse complement strand
CGCTTGACATACATTCTCTGTGCGCTTCCGTATCCGCTGTGCAGTCCCACTCCGAGGTATATCACGTCCGAATAAGAAAATGCGATCTGTTCCGCAAGATCCATAAGCCTGCTGCCAATTCCTCTGCGCCTGTATTTCTCCAGAACGCCGAAGTCAACGATCTCCGCATAGCCCCGATTTGCATACGCGCCCCACCTGGAATCGGGATAAACGTTAATATATCCGGCAATGTTGCCATTCCATTCGGCAGCCAGTGCGATCGCTTTGCCCTCGGCCTGGTGTCTCAGCCTCATTTCATATTTATCGATTGTCGCCTGCCAGCCCTGCGCGATTTCTTCATCTGTAATGATTTTGACATCGCTCTGCTGCAAATCTCGAATTACAATTCCATTTTTATCATAATAGACCATGCTCATATCTCCTCAAAATTCGAAAGTCTTTTTAAATATACTCGCTCGCTTGTCAATGTCTTGCCCTCAACCTTCTGTATCTGGACATCTGCCGCAGTGGCTTTTCTATATGGAGTCGGGATATTTGCCCTTCACAGCACAATTCTCCCGCTGGTCGGGGCAGACGAATACACCTATGATTTCTGCAGCAGCTACCTCTTTTGGACGCTGACCGTGGGTGCAATACCGACTGTGCTGAACGCCGCCCTGGCGCATCTCGTTCGGGCGGAGGGATATTCCGGTCAGGCGAGCTTCGGCGTGGCGCTTGGCGGTGATCTTAACATACTTTTGGATCCCAATTTAATCGCGATGCTGTATTTTATGGTACTGATCCTGGGAAAACGCGGCAGGTTCCATCTTACCCTGAATCCGAGATACTATTCTGTCTCGGACGGCATACCCAAAGAAGTGCTGTTAGTGGGCCTCCCCAGCTCTATCATGAACGTAATGGGAATCTTCTCCAATATCACCCTCAATAAACTGCTGGTCAATTATTCCAACGCGGCAGTAACAGGAATCGGCATTGCCAAGAAGATCGATATGCTGTCCTTTGCGATCGCCAACGGTCTGAGCCAGGGTGTTATTCCGCTGATTGGCTATAATTTCTCCGCAAAAAACACCCGGCGTATGCGGGACGCCATCAAGGTGACGCTGATTCTGAGCCTTGCCGTTACGACGGTCGGGGCAGTCCTTTTGTTCACCTGCGCGAATCCGCTGGTACGGGCTTTCATCAATGACGCGCAGACTGTGCACTACGGCAGCATGTTCCAGAGAATCATCTGCATCACTGGACCGTTCACGGCAATTACAACGGTCATTATTTCCATCTTTCAGTCTGTGGGACAGAAAGGAAAGCCGTTGGTGTTGTCCATGCTGAGAAAAGGCGGACTGGATGTGCCGTTTATGTTCCTTCTGGATTCTCTTGCCGGCGTTGACGCTATCGCGTGGGCAACTCCTATCGCGGACTGCGGAGCTATGCTGGCAGGTATTCTCCTGTTTGTGCCGTTATGGAGAAAAATGGGAAAAGAATAGCAAAATACTCCTCACCTCCGATGCAGAAGTGAGGAGTTCCTTTTTTGCCCTTAATGCCATTTTCAACCGTAATATACGGACGAATGCCAATCGTGTCAGATGGACTGAATAAGGCCGGTTCCGACAGCTCTGTTTTTTGAAATATTGTACTCATATCATCACTCCGTTCCGGCAGATAGATTCTCTGCTCTGTTTTTTCATTCTTTCGTGCTATCCAAACTCAAGTACATTCATCTGATCCCACCGTTTCAGCATTGTCAAGGCGCTGGGAGCAATATTCTTCCACCAGCTTTATAAACTCTTCAGCCACGGCAACCTGCTTTTCCGTCTCCTCTCTGCTGGCAATATAAAAATCATCGTAATCACTCGCATGCCGGATTGCCTCTGCCCCCGTGATTCGCCGCCCCATTTCCTTGGGAAAAACTTCTGTCCTCACATAATCCTTATTAAAATTCGCAATCGCATCTTTGTGCCTTTTGTAAGCTCTGCCATCCAATGCATGAACAGCACTCACAGAATGGAAAATCGCATAATATGCCCTGTTATTGGCCGACTTATAGACTTTCGCGGCAAGCAGAAGCTTTGCGGCATCAAGATCTTCCTTCGCTGTTTCAATTCTATACAAAACCAAATCCCTGCGAGTACCATCGTATTTATGCTGCGTCATATAAGTTAACCCCTTCCTTATTAACGTTTGCATAGAAAGGATAGTTTTCCACCCATTTTTGAAAATGCTTCTCGTTCTTTACAGCTGGCTTTATGTCCAGGTCATATTCCATATTATAATCGAAAGTAATATCTATCAACCGGTCAAAAAAAGCCTTCGCCTCAATATCTGTAATATCCAGCAGAATCATAATGTCCACATCCGAATCTGCTCTGAAATCTCCTCTGGCGTAAGAACCATACAAAATTACCCGTTTCAGATGTGCGCCATATAGTTTCACGACTTCTCTCACATATTGCTGCAATATATTTTGCATAATCTGCGGCATATTCTCACCTCTCTCCAAAAAATCCTGTTTTTTATATTATACCAGATTTCTGTTCTTCCCAACACAATTTCATTTTCCAGCGTCTTCAATCACACGTGGAGAACCATGGCAGCTATCTTTTTACCGCGATATCGGAATCTATATCAATATAGTAGACAATCTTTGTCATTCCAGATACAGAACCAATGATAATATTTAACTTTTTGTTTTCTATATGCTGATTTTCTATTGTTCTATCCATATAATTATGTGAACAAAAGTATTTTTCATTTATCAAACACTTTTTATATACTTTATTCATTTCCCCATTCTGTCTAATGTCTATATGATAACAAAAAAGCATTAATTTTTCATCTTTCCATAAGGTTATCCATCAATTGTACTATCGTACTACAGACATCCACAAATGCGATATCTGCCGCATATTCAAAATCTTTTCGATAGTTATCCCATTGTTTCTGCATAATCTCGCTCTATTTTACAGATTTCTTCAAACATTTCCCGAACGATCTGTTCATTTACAGGCATTCCTTTTATCGTAGCATCCAT
>CANQUH010000368.1 GCA_947626965.1 uncultured Lachnospiraceae bacterium | reverse complement strand
GTATGACAAACCGCCGTGCCGGAATTCTCATCCGTCAATCTCTGCAGGCTTTACAGTCTCGGATATTCTGTCGAGACAAGCACTTTGCCGGCGGTGATTTTCATGCCTTCCTCGATATCTTCCAGGTTAAAGCGTCCCGTCACCATCTTGCGCATGTCAATGCGGCCGGCAGCCATCAATGCGATGACATCCGGGTAGATTCCCTGGCCGGACTGCCCGTTGGAACCGGAGATTGTAGCCGCATTCCACTGCCAGTTGAAAATATCCACCGGCGTGATGCCGACCGTATGGCCAATCTGGACAGTCTTGCCGCCGATTGCCAGCGCTTTCGCCATGACGGGATAGGTAAATTTCGTCGCGCCCGCACATTCCGCGAACAGAGAAATGCCGGCTCCGTTGGTCAGATCCATCAAAAGCTCCGCTTCATCCTCAGGCGTCGCGAAGGAAGTAGGATCATATACATAATCCGCGCCGCAGGCCTTTGCCAGCTCCATGCGTGCAGGCACGCTCTCAAAAGCAATCAGTTTCGCGGCTCCTGCCGTTTTCATCAGAGAGATGGCAGCCAGTCCGATCGGACCTGCTCCGAATACAGCGACATGACCGCCCGGACGGATACCGCCGCCGCGCACGAACAATCCGTTGTAGGCAACTCCTGTCGGCTCGATCATTGCGCCAAGTTCAAAGGCGGTCATCTTATCTCCGCCGTAATAATTCATAATATCGTTAAGCTTGTAGCAGTATTTCGCGTGTACAACCGCGTATTCCGCGAAACCGCCGTCGTAAGTAAGTCCCGGCTCTTCGAGTTCCCTGCACTGATTGAACATTCCTCTGCGGCAGGCATCGCACTCGCCGCACCAGTGCATGGATTCCACAGACACCAGGTCTCCAACCGCAAGTTTCTTCACATTTTTTCCGACCTCCACAATTTCTCCGGCAAACTCATGTCCTGTGATAATCGGATATTTGCTGTGACCGTCATACATGGAGTAGCCGTCCGCGTCTTTCTTCAGAAGATGCGCATCCGTGCCGCAGATTCCTGCTGCCCCTACCTTAATTTTTACCTGATTGTCGCCGCATACAGGCTCCGGGCGGTCCGTCACATGCCCGCGAATGTTCTTCCAGATCTGATTTCCTCTCAGCGCGCGTCCTGTGGCAAGCTCGCGCTCAGATAATTTATATCCCTCTCTCGGCGCATAATCCGCCTCAACATAAAATGCTCTCATTGATTTTCTCCTTTCTGTTGTAAAAAATAAGGACAAAAAGGGGCCATACAGCACGCACAGCCCCCATACTGGTATTTATTCTTATCAGTCTTCAAATGTCAGCATAACCTTGCGGGCAACCGCCTTGTTGCGGGCCATTTCCATAGCGTCGGCAAGATCCTCAAATTTGTAATAATGAGACACAAGACCCTTGAAATCATATTTGTCCTTGATTTTGGACATGAAGCGAATGGTTCTCGGGAACCAGTTGGTGGTGCCGCCGCTTCCGGAGATGTGCAGAGTTTTCCAGATGGTCTTGCCAATCTCAACCGGCACTTTTCTTCCGATCGAATGACCTACCACGCCGACTCTCGCGCTGTGACCGGCGATGTCAAACAGAGAAGCAATTCCGATGTCGTTCCCGGAGCACTCAATCACTACATCCGCGCCGCGTCCGTTCGTGAGATCCTTGATCTTCTGCTCAACGTTTCCGTCGGAAGGATCCACTGTGTAGTTTGCGCCGTATTTCATCGCGTTCTCTCTTCTGGACTCAACAGGATCCACCACAATCACGGTAGCGCCGGAAGTCGCGCATACCATCGCCGCAGAGCAGCCGATCGGGCCGCCGCCGATGATCACACAGGTGTCGGAAGCGTCCGGATTGCAGCCATTGCCCCATACGCCCCAATATCCCACGTTAAAGTTCTCCACGAAAATTCCGATTTCATCGGACCAGTCTTCGGGAATCACATGAGTGTATGCCTCCTCCAGGATCATATACTCGCCAAATCCTCCCGGAGAGTCGGGACGGAAACCAACCTCACGCATGTTCAGGCACGCAGAAGACATCTTTCCATCCTTGCAGTTTGCACACTGATGGCAGGGAAGCACGCAATCGCCGACTACTTTATCTCCAACCTTCACGGAAGTAACGTTCCTTCCAAGTTCCACTGCTCTTCCTACCCACTCATGTCCCGGCGTATAAGGTCCAAGGTCATAACGGCCCTCAGCGGAAGCGCCCTCAAAGCACTCGACGTCAGACTGGCAGATGCCGCAGGCGATCAGCTTGATCAGGATCTGGTCATCTTTCAGCGGGGGAAGCTCTACCTCTTCGATTCTAAGGTCATGCGGTCCATACATAAATGCCTGTTTACATTTCATAATTTTATCCTCCAATTATATTTTTTGTGGTTTGCTATAAGTATTCAAAAATCGTTCTCCACGTCAGGTTTGTGCTGTGAAAACATTCTGCCTGCTGTCTGCCACAGTTCAAGTCCTTTATCAGTAAGTCAGTGTGTAGATATGACGTCCGCCTGGCTCGTTCGGTCCTTTGATTACAGCTTCGATGTCTTCACGTCTTCTCTGGGTCATCATCTCGATCGGCGGAAGCTGTCCTGCCGGATATTTCTCCAAAATGTCGTTGACCAGCTTCTCCAGATAGTCCAGAGTTCTCTCGATACCGGCGCGTGCTTTCTCAGCATCAGCCAGCTTCGGATTTCCGATGACCCCCTCAGGCTGTACAATACACTCCATCGCGCAGGAGCCAAATGCGTTGTACCATTTGATCGGACCATCGCCGCGCTCCGCGGAATTGTTGATATGTCCCGGAGGAAGCAGAGGATACGCTTTCGTCGCCACTTCATCCTCTCTCTTGATGAACTCGGGGAACAGGCCCAGACACCAGGACTGCTCTACTTCATCCGCATGTACGAACGGCGTATCATAAGGGCCGCCGCCTTCTTTTGTATCAAGCTGCTCTTTCGCGCAGTTCCAGAAATGGGTATACAGAATAATTCCGGGAACCTGGAACTTCTTGCCGAACTT
>CANQUH010000367.1 GCA_947626965.1 uncultured Lachnospiraceae bacterium | reverse complement strand
CTGGAAAGCGGACGGCGCTTCGGAGGCATTCCTGTCATTTCAGGAGGAAGCTCTGGAGGAGCAGAACTATCTGGTCTTTACGGTCTGCGGGACCGCGCCGGGACAGTATACCCAGGATGGGAAAGCGGTGAGCGTCAGATTTGCCGCGGATAAGAAGGACGTCGCCTTCTCCATCCAACAGGACCGGCAGACTGGCAGTAAGTTTTCTTATACGTTAAAGAAAACGGAAGGCAAAGTGGCAACCGAACTTGCGAGCGGTAAGAATACAATTCCTTCTGAAAAGGTCCTCTATACGCTGCCTGCCAAAGGGGAAGTGCAGGATGGACAGCCGCAGGTGGTTCTCGATCCGGATGCGGTTTATGAATTGAAAGTCAAACTGGAAAGCCGGGATCAGGCGTTTGCTCTCAAAGGCTGGACCATCAATGGGAAGGAGATAAAAGAAACCGGATATCCGCAGGAAGTTTCTGTTGAGGAAACAGCAGCCGCTGTGGAAACCAGCCTGACTGTTACCGCAAAAGGATCATATCTGCCGCTTCTGCAGATCGGGGTGAAGTTTGAACTGTCGGCCCAGAAACTGGAGGCGCTGACGCCGGATCCCAGGCCGGCGGACGACAGAAGCTATAGTCTGTATCTGGTAAAAATGGAGACTGCGGAAGACGGGACGCAGAAGGACGGGACGACGACGACGCTGCTGGACAAGCAGAAAACAGGCTCCGGTTATCTTGAGGCCAGCAAGGTGAAAAGCGGCAGTTCTTACAAACTCAGGGCGGAGATAACGCTGCCCGTGAAAGATAATGTCTGGGGTTCCAATTACATTCACGGATGGAATGTGAGCGAAAATCTGGAAACTCTCAGCGGTCAGGCGGAAGATGACGGTTGGAAGCTCACGGAGATTCTTTCTGAGAGAAATGCGAAATTGGGATATATGATGCAGGGATATAAAACGCTGGAGGTGGAATTTACCGGGGATGAGTTTCTCTCCTATCTGAAAGAGCAGGATGGGAAAGCAATAAAAGAGACGGCGGATTCCTGGACCTTCCAGGCGTGTGCGGATCAGATTGGTGCAGATGACCCGATTTATACGGCGACAGTCAGTATAAATGAGGAAGAATACGGCGAAGCTAGGGCGGAGTTTGTCAAAAATCTGGAGGACAAAAGCGGAAGCATCTGGAATCTAAAGGCGGTCCCGAAAAGTAGCCAGGAGATTTCTTACTGGGGGGAAAAGAAGGAGGACGGCGTATTTGAAAGAATAGAAGATTCGGACGGCTGCTACAGGTATCAGGTGACGGTGACAGCGGATACAGAATATCAGGCCGCTTTTGGGCTTTTGGACATAAAGTTTACGGGCGAGTATATGGCGACACTGCCGGTCGATATGACTTATAAGGGCTACAGCGAGGTGGAAACGGATTTCATGGCTGATTATGACATGGGAAAAATAGAGAACGGCTGTTTTGTAGTGGGAGGATATCCTGGGTTACAGCTGTTCCAAATCACCCCGGAAAATATGGGCAGGCAGATGACGTCGTACCAGCCTGCGGCGCTGCTGTTTCTCATGGACCTGCCGCTTCTTACAGGGAAATTTATGGAATTTAAGCTGTATGAGGGAACGGAAGCAAAAGGAGAACCTTTCAAGATAGCTGTATTTCCGATAAAGCAGGGCAGGGGCGCGGGAGAGCAGAAGGTTCTGGTTGGCGTGGATTCCCTGCCTTATACGGAATACGTCACGATTACCGCCAGGACGTCAGACGGGCGGACGGCTCAGAAGACGTACCAGCTGTATCCGAAGCCGCTTGAGGGGAAGAAGGAGAAAGAGGACTATATTCAACAGCTCCGTGAAGTTTACGAGAAAGGGGTAGACGAAATTAGAAAGGTTCATAAGCCGGACAGTGTAGTCTATAGTTCGGAGTATATCATGCTGACAGATGAATTCCAGAAAGCGGTGGCGGAGATCGGAGATCCGGATAAAGAGACGCAGGAAGCAGTGTTTAACAAAGCGAAGGAGCTGCTGGAAAGTATCGGGAAGGGCATTATCCCGGCGGATGTCGGTATCCGCGTCGGCGGATACGGCGCAGTGGCAGCTCTTCCGAATGGAGTTTCGGTTTACGATGCGATGAGTGCATTGATGGAAAAAAAGACGCCGGGGACCTGGACCTTTCATATATATTGGAGCCAGTTTGGAGCCTGGGTCAACGAAGCTCACACGGGGGGCGGATTAGGCAGAGTAGTTGAAGACTCATTTCAATCAGGGGCATGGCAGTATACCATCCGTGGATATAATGGCAAAACCTATTACAACGAATATGCCCCGCTTGGCGTCACTTCCCAGATCATGGTGGATGGTGATTATATCGTTGCCCCGTCCTGCACTGTACCCAAAGATCAGGAATGGGCGCTCCAGTGTCTTGGGATCTGCAAGGGGAAAGAGGCGGAGGTTGCGGAGAGAAGCGCCGGCACCTCCGTGGAAGAGATGGAAGCGAAGTATGGCGTAACGCTGCAGAAGGGTGGTTTCCCGAAGCCGATCATGGACTGGATCGACGCGATCAACGCGGTTGCCCCGGTCACATTGGGAAGCAGCTTCGGACATTCCTGGAATGAAAGTGCGATCAACGCGGATAACCTGGAAGAAGTAGGACAGAAAATTGCCGCGATCGAGGCCGCGACGCCCACAGGTGTCTATGCAAAACGTATGAACAACTCCGAATGGGGAAAAGCAGCCAAGGAGATGAAGGAGCGGTATGAAACACTGAAAGCGGGCCATCTGGACAATCTGGACAATGACCCGGAGGATAACCGGACCGGCGTTCAGAGTTATCTCGGGGAAACGGTTGGAAACAAGGAACTCGGATATGGAAGTGAGTGGGACGTCTTCGCGCTCGCGCAGAGCGGAGTCCTTGCGGAAGAAGGAAAGACGGAGATCGGGGAGAAATACCTGTCCAGCCTGGATAAAAATCTGGAGACTATATTTGACAGCCTTGGAGACGCGCAGGGAGAGCTTGGCGGCTACACGGAATATGAGCGTGTCGTGCTC
>CANQUH010000366.1 GCA_947626965.1 uncultured Lachnospiraceae bacterium | reverse complement strand
GCATGATCGATACAGATTGAAACGAAGGGCAGGCAGCGCATGAGAGTGCAAACAGGAAAAATTTGGAAGAAAACTACTGCGGAGAAGTTCCGCGGAAAACTTTAGATTCGGAAAGGATGAAAAATTATGCAGGGCAGAACACATACTTGCGGCGAACTCAGAATTGGGGATGTCGGAAAGAAGGTAAAAATCGCGGGCTGGTACGACAATCTCAGACGTGTCAGCAAAAATCTTGGATTTTTGATCCTTCGTGATTTTTACGGCGTGACACAGGTGGTCGTCGAGACGGAAGAGATGATGGAGATTGTGGACGGTATCAATTATGAGTCCACGATCGCGGTCACGGGAGAAGTGAGAGAGCGCTCCAACAAGACGAATACGATCGCGACAGGGGAAATCGAGGTCGTCCCGGAGAGTATTGAAATCCTCGGGAAGTGCCGCTACAACGAGCTTCCGTTCCAGATTGCCCATTCAAAGGAATCTGATGAAAACATCAGACTCAAATACCGTTATCTGGATCTGAGGAATCCTGCGGTGAAGGACAGGATTGTGCTCCGCAGTCAGATTGTCTCGGAGCTCCGCGCCAGTATGAACGCGCATGGTTTTATGGAGATCACAACGCCGATTCTGACCTGCTCGTCTCCGGAAGGAGCGAGAGATTACCTTGTCCCGTCGAGAAATCATCCGGGCAAGTTCTATGCGTTGCCGCAGGCGCCGCAGCAGTTCAAGCAGCTGCTGATGGCTTCCGGTTTCGACCGGTATTTCCAGATCGCGCCCTGCTTCCGCGATGAGGATGCGCGCGCGGATCGTTCTCCGGGAGAGTTTTATCAGCTTGATATGGAGATGGCGTTTGCTGACCAGGAAGATGTGTTCGCAGTACTTGAGGATGTGCTTCCGCCGGTCTTTGCGAAATATGGTGTCTATAAGACTGCTTCTGCCGCGCCGTTTAAGAGAATTTCCTATCTGGACGCGATGGAGACTTACGGCACCGACAAGCCGGATCTGCGTATTGATCTCGTGGTGACTGATGCGACGGCGTGTATGGCGGACTGTGGTTTTGGGCCGTTTGCGGGACAGACAGTTAAAGCAGTTGTCGTCTCAGGATTTGAAGGTACAAGAAAAGTGATTGACAAACTCTGTGCCGATGCGGAGGTACAGAGCGGAAATAAAGCATACTGGTTCCGTGTGGACAAGGATGGTTCCTTTGTGGGCGGCATCTCCAAATTCCTGCAGGAGCGCAGGGAAGCCGTGAAAGAAGCGCTGGGCCTGAAGCCGGGCGATTTTGTCGGCGTGACCGCCGGAAAGAAATCTGCCGCGCAGAAGACGGCCGGCGTGCTGCGCAGGATCCTCGGAGAGGCGTCCCCGCAGCATATGAACAAAGAGTGTTATGAATTCTGCTGGATCGTGGATTTCCCGATGTATGAGATCGGAGAGGAGTCCGGCGAGCTGGAATTCTGCCACAATCCGTTCTCCATGCCGCAGGGAGGAATGAAAGCCCTGGAGGAGCAGGAGCCGCTTGAGATTCTGGCTTATCAGTATGATCTTGTCTGCAACGGCGTGGAACTGTCCTCCGGCGCAGTCCGGAATCATGACCCGGAGATCATGGTGAAAGCGTTCCAGATGGTCGGGCTCGGCGAGGATGATGTGAAGGCAAAATTCCCGGCGATGTACAATGCGTTCTGCTATGGAGCGCCGCCACACGCGGGAATCGCTCCGGGCGTTGACCGTATGGTCATGCTGATCGCGGGAGAGGAAAGCATCCGTGAGATCATTCCGTTCCCGATGAACAAGAACGCGCAGGATGTCATGATGGGCGCGCCGGCGGCGGTGGAGCAGAAACAGCTTGACGATGTGCATATCAGGATTGTGGAGCCGGAGAAGAAAGAGTAAGCGTTACTGTTCACTCCGTGACCAGCAACAGCGCTTTGCGATGCACAGACCTCGAGCTTGATGGGGGAATGACTGTAACGAGTAAACAGTGATTGTTCAGAACCGGACGGAATGAAGGGAAGAGCGCAGGATTTCGCATCGAAAATATTTGTTGAAGCGGATCAGAATCCTGCGCCAGAATGCGCGAATTTTGAGCGGACAGGCAGGTGCATATGAAAAAACGGGTGAAACTGACCGTCGCATACGACGGCACAAATTACTGCGGCTGGCAGATACAGCCGAACGGGAATACGATTGAAAGCGAGCTCAACCGTCACCTGTCTGAGCTTTTGCAGGAGGAGATCCGCGTGGTCGGAGCGAGCAGAACGGACGCGGGAGTTCACGCGCTGGGCAATGTGGCCGTCTTCGACACTTCCGCGCGGATGCCGGCGGACAAGATCTCCTATGCGATGAATACAAGACTGCCGGAGGATATCCGGATCCAGGATTCACGGGAAGTACCGCAGGATTTTCATCCGCGGTTCTGCAGAACAATAAAAACGTACGAGTACCGGATCTGTCACAGGCGTTTTCCCAATCCCTGCGAGCGTCTGTATTCGCTGTTTTATTACTGGGATCTGGATGTGGAGCGGATGCGCTCCGGAGCGGCGTATCTGGTCGGAGAGCATGATTTTTCGAGCTTCTGCACAAGCCGGCCGGAGATCACAAACCATGTCAGGACGATCTACGGCCTCGAGATCGGGGAGAGAGGGGACATGATCACGCTTTCCGTGCGCGGAAACGGTTTCCTTTATAATATGGTACGTATTATTACAGGGACGCTGCTGCGCGTTGGCAACGGTACGATTCAGCCGGAGGAGATTCCGGAGATTCTGGAGGCGAAAGACCGCAGGCGCGCCGGGGAGACAGCGCGGCCCCAGGGTTTGACGCTGGTGCGGATCGAGTATCCGGACTGTTCTGACGCTTTCTGCTGATGTTCAGACGGATGCCAGCGCCGACCGGAACGGAGTGGAGACGCGCACGAATTTGAAGCGGAAAAATGCCGCTTGAGCGGCGCAAATTCGGCGCAGGGAACGAGCAAAACGAAAATCGTTTTGTCGTTCCCTATAACTGAAATTTGGCCGAAATTTCCCATTTTCATGC
>CANQUH010000365.1 GCA_947626965.1 uncultured Lachnospiraceae bacterium | reverse complement strand
CAGTCCGCGAAGCCTGGACGCTCCTCAGATCAGATGGCGCGGCCGTCAGGATCATGGTGCTCAACGCCCTGGTGGGGACATGTGCAACACTGACGGGATTTTACCTGCAGGAGAAGGTAGAGGCGGCGGTGACGGTTCCGGCTCTGCTGGGGCCGGCGCTGTTTGCACTGGGGATGGGCGGTGGTCTGGCGGGACTGCTGACGGGCAGGCTGGACCGCCTGTCCTATCCGAAAGCAGTGACTTTCACCGGAGGCGGAGTTCTGCTCTGCGCTTTGGCGGCGCGAGGGACGTGTCTGCCGGTGCTGATGGCTTCCGGTCTGCTGGCAGGCCTTCTGGACGACAGTCTCGAGCTGGTCAGCGACAAGAAACTGAATGACCGATTTCCGTCTGCCCAGCGGGCCACTCTTATCTCCGCCTCATCCATGATATTTTCAGCTTTTATGATACCGCTGTCGCCGTTCTTTGGTTGGTGGTTTTCATAACTGCCATCGGATCGGTTTATGATCTTATTCGGGAGAACGGGAACTATGTAAGTGTAAGGGCGGGCTGTGCTCGCCCCTGCACGGCAGCCGCCAGGCATGGTTCTCGTTCATTCAAAGTTCAAGTAGAAAAATTATAATGGGGGAATTTTATGAGCTCAGTAAAAAATATGACATCAGGATCTCCATTGCGGATTCTCTTTTCTTTTGCACTGCCCCTGATGGTCGGGAATGTTTTTCAGCAGCTGTATACGATGGTGGACTCTATGGTCGTTGGCAAAGTGCTTGGGCTCAACGCGCTGGCGGCTGTCGGAAATGGGGAATGGCTTAACTGGCTTGTCTTAAGTATGATACAGGGATTTGCGCAGGGCTTTTCTATTCGTCTTGCGCAGGATTTTGGCGCAAATGATACAGGACGTCTGAAAAAGACTTATGTTACTTCACTGAGACTTTCCATTCTGTGTGCGGCGGGGGTTCTCTGCTTTGCGTTTGCCGCTTTAAGACCGATTCTGCATCTGTTGCATACTCCCGCCGAAATATTTCCGATTACGGTCACTTATCTGAGTGTGATTTTTGCCGGCGTTCCCATTGTAATGGCGTACAATTTCCTGGCGTCTGTCCTGCGGTCGCTTGGCGACAGCCGGACGCCTTTGAAGGCTATGATTGCCGCGTCTTTATGCAATATAGTCCTGGATCTTTTATTTGTGATTGTTTTCCATTGGGGTGTTGCGGGCGCCGCCGCCGCTACGCTGATTGGTCAGGCGGTGTCGGCAGTCATCTGTTATCTTTCGCTCAGGAGGATTGAAATAATACGGACTCCGAAATCAGAACGCCGTCTTGACAGAGGGATTGCTGCGGAACTTCTGAGACTTGCTGCGCCGTTTGCTTTCCAGAATGTAATTATTTCGGTGGGCGGGCTTGTAGTCCAGTTTGTCATCAACGGCTATGGTGTTCTGTATATAGCAGGATTTACTGCCACCAATAAGCTTTATGGAATTCTTGAAATCGCGGCAATCTCTTATGGCTTTGCACTGACCACCTATGTCGGTCAGAATTACGGCGCGGGTCAGACCAGGCGCATAACGAGGGGCGTTCATACCGGAGTTTTGATGGGGATTGTGACAGCCGCTCTCATCAGTGCGGTGATGTTCCTTTTTGGCAGGCATATTGTCGGAGCGTTTATTTCCGGAGATCCGAAAGACGCGGCGGCGACGGTTGAAATTGCGTATCATTATCTGTGCGTTATGGCGGCGTTCCTGCCTGTACTTTATCTGCTGCATATTTACCGATCTTCCCTGCAGGGGCTTGGCGATACGATTATGCCGATGATATCGGGTGGGGCAGAGCTTGTTATGCGTATACTGACAATTCTTATTCTGCCAAGGCTTATTGGCAATGAAGGACTCTTTTGGGCGGAGGTTCTTGCCTGGGCAGGTGCAGATGTGGTGCTTGTGTCCAGCTATTACATCAGAATGGCTGATATAGGCAAACGATTCTCTAAAAAAGAAGCGGAGTGATTCTGCCGAAGAAGACTATATGATTGGAGCCTAGTACTGTCCCGCGAACGAAGTGAGTGGATGACAGCACTGGCATCCGACAGTCTGAGTCAGATATAAACTTACATTTATAGAGGAGAAGCTCAATATGAATATTAAAATAGCGTTTTTGCAGATTCTGCCGGGAAAAAGTCTCGACGAGAATTTTTTGACAGGAAAGAAAGCCTGTATAGAAGCAAAGGAAAAAGGGGCGGATATAGCTCTTTTCCCGGAAATGTGGAGCGACGGGTATGATTTGCCGCAGGATTATAATAAATTAAACAGTCTTGCCATTGAAAAAGAAAGTGCCTTTTTGAAAGGCTTTCGCAACATCGCGTCAGAACTTCAGATGGCAGTCGGGATAACATTTCTTGAAACGCACAGCCCCAGGCCACTGAATTCCGTGATTTTTTTCGATAGAACAGGCAGGGAGATCCTTCATTATTCAAAGGTGCATACCTGCGCTTTTGATCTTGAAAAAGTGTTGGATGGCGGGGAGGATTTCTATACCGCGGATCTGGACTTTGGAAGAGGAACCGTGAGGATTGGTTCCATGATCTGTTTTGACAGAGAATTTCCGGAGAGCGCAAGAATCTTAATGCTGAAAGGAGCTGAACTCATCCTGGCTCCCAATGCGTGTCCGATGGAAATTAACAGACTGTCCGCTTTGCGGTCAAGGGCATATGAGAACATGACTGCAATAGCAACCTGTAATTATCCGGAAGGACATCCTGACTGCAATGGACGTTCCACTCTTTTCGACGGCGTTCCATGGAAGAAGGCTGAAGGAGTCAGAGACATGTGTGTTTTTGAGGCACCGGGAACTCCCGGCGTTTACGTTGCCGAGCTTGATCTGGATAGTCTCAGGGCGCATAGAAGAAACGACGTAATGGGTGACAAGTACAGACGCCCTGATAAATATGATATTTTGTCAAATTGGAATCTGACGGGAGAGACAATTATTCATGAACCAACTGAAATATAAAAATCAGCACTTTACAAGTTTTTATAGATAGCCATATTTGCGCATAAGCTCCTGAAAGGCCTTTTTTAATGGTAAATCTT
>CANQUH010000364.1 GCA_947626965.1 uncultured Lachnospiraceae bacterium | reverse complement strand
GTTTTCAATTCCTGAAGAAACTCGAATTCATGATATTTCTCTGCCAGTTCATAATTTTTGCTGTTCAGCCAGTGCAGAAGGTAGACGTCAAAATAAGACACCTGGCACCGATTAAGCTGTTCTTCAAAGTATTTCCGGCAGTCTTCGTGCGAGGTCATCAGATAGCCGGGAAGCTTGTCTGCGAGAAGAAAGCTCTTCCGCGGATGACGTTTTACGAGACATTCCCTGAGCGCCCACTCGCTTTTTCCGTTCAGATACGTGTATGCGGTGTCAAAATACCGGCCACCGTGCTCCAGAAAATAATCAATCATACGGTTCAGAAGATTCAGATCGTAAGAGTCTGGAACTTTCGGGTCTGTGACCGGAAGCCGGAGAAAACCAAATCCCATTTTATTCATTATAAAATCCTCCTCATTTAAAATTTGCCAGCGGGTTCAGGAAAGAGAGATATTTTCTTATAGATTACACTATACTGTGGAATAATTTGTTTTGTCAACAAAAGAACATTCTGCTTCGCTGCAGCCAGGCAAGTTTGGCGTATAAAAAGATTAATATAAACACTTTATATATTAAGAGATATTTATATATAGTAAAATAGTTTTAATAATAAAAAATAAATAAAAGTTACATAACAGATAAAGAAACAATCAGATAATATAAAAACACTTGATGAAAAAGAATGCTGAGGTTATAATGAGTACGAAAGAATCAAAAGCAGAAGGAGGACTTGAACATGCTTACACCGAGAGAAAACGTATTGGAGACGATCAAAAAGGATGGGAAACCGGATTGCCTGACAAATTGCTATACTGCATTCAAACCGATCGGCGGGGATCCCGTTTTTCAGTACGTAAGAGGCAACCGTATCCGCGGAACAGATTCCTATGACCGCTGGGGAACATTTATTTCCTTTCCGGAGGATCAGCCGGCTGCGGTTCCGATTGTCACGGCAGAGAACCAGGTGATTCAGGATATTGAAGAGTGGAAGAAATATGTCAAAGTGCCGGATCTGCGCGCCAACTGCTCGGACGGATGGGAGACAGCCCTGAAAAACAAGGCAGCGATTGACAGTTCACAGTATTTTTCCATGACGGTTATGGGAACCGGAATTTTTGAGCAGATGCATATGCTGATGACGTTCGAGGATACACTGTGCAATCTGCTTCTGTATCCGGATGAGGTTCATGAGCTGATTGATGCCATCACGGAATACCGCCTGGAATACATGAAGCTGATTGTGGAGAATCTGCATCCGGACGCGATCCTCTCCCATGATGATTTTGGCAGCCAGACCAGTCTGTTCATGAAAGCGGAGACATGGCGGGAATTTTTCAAGGAGCCGTACCGGAAATTGTATGATTATCTGCACGCGAACGATGTTATGGTGATTCATCATGCGGATTCTTTCTGTGAGCCGATTGTGGAAGATCTGGCTGAGATCGGCGTAGATATCTGGCAGGGAGTTCTTCCGACGAACGATATCGCGGCGCTTACCAGAAAACTGGATGGACGCATGGCTCTGATGGGCGGTATTGATTCAGTGATCGACCGCGAGGATGTCACGGAAGAAGAAATTCGTGCGGAAGTGAAGAAAGCGCTTGCCGCTTATGGAAATCTGCCGCATTTCATGCCCAGCCACAGCTATGGAGGCCCGGGAACCATTTACCCGCAGGTGGAGATGATCATCATCGATGAAATTAACCGTTATAATAAAGAGAGATTCGGAATTTAAGCCGGATACTGGACGAGCTGTGGTGTTGTTGTTCCTGCGATTCCTGCCTGCGCGGTGCTCTGTATAATCCGCGCCAACGGAGAGCCGATGCTCGATATGCCGGCTGCTCTGAAACCACTGCCGATGGTAATTGGATAAAGAGGGATCAGCTCCTGTCTGTCAGAAGGATTGCCGGATGGGAGCTGTTTTTGCGCAGGCACGCATGTGGATTAAAAAGGGTGTCTGTTTTTTCATGTTACAGGAAATTTCGTCCTGTGACACAAAAAACGCTCCGCGGGATCATACTGCGGCAGACAATAGTATGAAGTTAAAGGAATCCGTTGAAAACTGGTTGACAATTATTCCGGCAGGAAATATTATTTTATATAAGTAAGTAAATATGCAAGGAGGAACAAGATGGTTACAACAGATTGGGAAGTACTTGAAAAGCGGATTTCCTGCAGGTCCTACAGGGAAAAGAAAATGATCGAGGAGGAAAAGCTTGAGAAGCTGTCTGCTTTTATTGATGAGCTGAATCAGGAATCCGGACTTCATTTCCAGCTGCAGGCGTCAAAGAAGGTGGGAGTGCCTGCCATAAAGCTGGCATCTTCCATGTTCAGCGGAACGGTATATGCTTTTGCGGCTCTTGTGGGAAGCGATGATCCTGTATCTGCGGAGAAGATCGGATATTATGGGGAAAAACTGGTTCTGTACGCAGAGAAGCTCGGTCTTGGGACA
The DNA here is from genome assembly GCA_947626965.1 of uncultured Lachnospiraceae bacterium. Lineage (GTDB taxonomy): Bacteria > Bacillota > Clostridia > Lachnospirales > Lachnospiraceae > Choladousia. The sequence goes on along the minus strand of CANQUH010000364.1, from coordinate 642 downwards.
TGCTGGGTTGCAGGAACGTATGACAAAAAATCTTTCTGGGTGGAAGTGCCTCCGGAGGAGAAGCTCTGGGGTGTCATAACGCTGGGGTATGCGGCAGACAATACGCCCGCGAAGCAGAAGATGATCCGTGCGACCATACGGAGAAAAGACCGCAGGCTTGAGGAGTTTCTGGAGGCGAGACAGGAGTTTGACAGGCAGCCTCTCTGGCTGCAGAAAGGAGTTGAGGCGGTTAAGCTGGGACCGTCGGCGGTGAATCAGCAGCCGGTAAACATTGTCTTCCAGGAGGGCAAAGTGTTCGCGAGAATCTGGAAAAAAGGAAACGGCTTGGAATTTATCGACCTGGGGATCGCCAAACTGCAGTTTGAGATCGGCGCCGCGTCGTGCGGAGTTCACGGAACGTGGGAATTTGGAGAGATGGGCGGCTTCAGGATCAAGTGAAGATGTCTGTTTAAGCACCGGCTGGAACAAAGTGGAGACTGCTGGGAAGGAGCATGTCCCTCTCTATAAAAAAGGAAAACAGAAATGGTTAAAGATAAGCATCAGTCAGTCAACTGGCTGGTGCTTTTTTCAGTGCGCCCGGCGGGCGCACGTTCTAAGGGGTGAAAGTCCCTGACCCGCCCGGCAGTGGGAAGGGTGCAGTCA
>CANQUH010000363.1 GCA_947626965.1 uncultured Lachnospiraceae bacterium | reverse complement strand
CCGTATCCGTAAAATGGGTAGACATTTTTTATATAGGAACAGAACTTTTCTCTCTCTTCATGAAAGCAGATTATTTCTTCTGCTATACAATCCTCTTTTTCCTCTTTTCTATTGTCTCCTGCCGCGCTGCAAAAACAGATTTTTTTCTTGTCCTCACAGCGTTCCTGCTCGGAGACCCTGTCAGACTCCATCCGATAAATTGCCTCAAAATCTTCCGGTACACTCTCGCGAATCAGCAGTCGCTCTGTGCGCGCGATGACAACCGGCTCCCCGTAGAACCGGCATCGGAACTGTTCCAGTTCTTCCGGCTCCCTGTCCACAAAGCTCTCCCACACCATGCGGACATGCGGAAAATAACCGGATTCCCTGTTTTCTTCTGTCGCAGATTCTTTTTCAGCTTCTGCTGCCGGATCCGAATCCCCCGATCCGATTTCTTCTGCTTCGGGCGGACAGTATCCGATACAGGCAATTTTCCGCAGTTCGCAGATCCTGGCTGCTTCTGTATCATCTGTGATCACCAGCTCCCGTTCCTCTCCAGTTGAACCCACAGGCGGACATTCCTCTCCATTCCCATCAGATTCCCCGCACATCCGGCAGAAAAATCCCTGCGCCTCCAGTTTCCGCATAAAAGAAATGCTGTCCGCCCGATGACGGCTCTGCTTCATATAAAATAATATCCGACTCATTTTCGGTTCCTTTCATAAATTTTTTGACTCTGAAATCCCTGTATGATAAAATTGTACCAGACAGAAACCAGACAGAGAGCACGCGAATCTGCATCGGAAATATGCTGCTTGCACAATGCAAATCCAGCGCAATAAACGAAATCTTTTTATCATCTGCTGTACCTGTCCGGCAGCAGAGCTGCTGTGAAAAATAAAAACCTCATCTGCCTGCGTCAAGGGAGCGTGATCAATCACATGATCAGAAAAATCGGTATCGGCCATCAGGATTTTGAAACTCTGATCACAAATGATCTTTTTTATATAGACAAAACGAAATTCATTCAGGAATGGTGGGAAAATGCCGACAGTGTAACTCTGATCACCCGGCCGCGCCGCTTCGGAAAGACCCTGACCCTGAGTATGACAGAAAAATTTTTCTCCCTGTCCTATGCAGGACGAGGCGATCTTTTCAAAGGGCTTTCCATCTGGAACGATGAGAAGTACCGTCAGCTTCAGGGCACCTGGCCTGTGATCAGCCTTTCTTTCGCAAATATAAAGGAAGCTGATTTTATGACTGCCCGCCGGAAACTCTGTCAGCTCCTGTCAAACCTGTATTCGCAGAATCATTTTCTTCTTGAGTCCGGCATTCTCGACGACAGGGAGAAAAAATTTTTTTCTGATGTCTCTGTCGACATGGATGACACCACTGCAACCATGAGCATTTATCAGCTTTCCCTTTTTCTGTCGCACTATTACGGGAAAAAGGTTCTTATTCTGCTTGATGAATACGATACTCCGATGCAGGAAGCATTTGTCCATGGCTACTGGGACAAATTCATGGTTTTTATCCGAAGTCTGTTCAATGCGGCATTCAAGACAAATCCTTTCATGGAGCGCGCGCTCATGACAGGAATCACGCGCGTCAGCAGAGAATCTGTCTTTTCAGACTTGAATAATCTGTCTGTGATTACAACCACTTCCGCCGAGTACGCCGACTGCTTCGGATTCACGGAGGAAGAAGTCTTTTGCGCATTGGATGAATACGGACTTTCGGACAGAAAAAACGAGGTAAAGCAGTGGTACGACGGCTTCACGTTCGGCAGTATTTCCGGCATTTACAATCCCTGGTCAATCATTAACTATCTTCGCAGCAAAAAACTGTCCTGTTACTGGGCAAATACAAGCAGCAATGAACTGATCAGCCGCCTCATCCAGACCGGAAGCCCTCAGCTGAAAATTCATTTTGAGGATCTTCTTCAGGGCAGATCTCTGGAAACCGTTCTCGACGAACAGATCGTTTTCTCGCAGCTGGCGCAGAACGAAACGGCCATCTGGAGCCTTCTCCTTGCATGCGGTTATCTGAAAGTTGTAAAAACTGCGGAGTCAGATTCTTACGCTCCCCGCAATTTTACTGCTGACCAGCCAGAAGAAGGTGCGGAGATGCTCTTTTTCACCGACAGACCTTATTATAAATTATCTCTGACAAACAGAGAAGTCCTTTTTATGTTCCGAAATATCGTGCATGCCTGGTTTGCGGAACGCGAACCGGATTACAATCTGTTTATCCGTGCTCTGCTGCGCGATGATGTCAAAGCAATGAACGCCTATATGAACAACACAGCGCTCACAACGTTCAGTTTTTTTGACAGCGGAAACCGCCCCTCCTGCACAAACGAACCGGAACGGTTTTATCACGGTTTTGTACTCGGACTGATTGTGGATCTGAACGGACGCTATGTCATTACTTCCAACCGTGAAAGCGGTTACGGCAGATATGACATTATGCTGGAACCTCTGCGCGCAGAAGACTTCGCGGCTGTCATAGAATTTAAAGTATTCGACCCCGATGAAGACAAAACCCTGGAAGATACCGTCCAAAACGCACTGGAGCAAATCGAACGCCAGAACTACACAGCATACCTGACCGCGCGGAAAATACCGGAGGATCATATCCGCAAATATGGATTTGCATTTAAGGGGAAAAAGGTGCTGATCAAAAAATTTTTAAAAAAATGAAAAAAGTACTTGCATTTTCAGGAAGATGGTGTTACAATGAACAGGCTTGAGTTGAGAGAAACAATTTCAAGTCTGTAGCGATGCGTGGCTCAGCTTGGTAGAGCGCTGCGTTCGGGACGCAGAGGTCGCAGGTTCAAATCCTGTCGCATCGACTCCTTGGCAGGGGCAGCGGAACCCTTGATAATCTGGGGTTCCGTTTTCTTTATAAAAATATCGAATATAAAATATGCGGGTGTAGTTCAATGGTAGAACACCAGCCTTCCAAGCTGGACACGTGGGTTCGATTCCCATCACCCGCTTTTTTTATTTTCATTTCATTCCCATAAAAAAGCAGGGAAATCCCCCATATCAAATGATATGAGGGTCCCTACATTACCGTTTCATCAGGAATATGTTCCATAATGTCTTCTACGCGACAGTTCAGAATAGTG
>CANQUH010000362.1 GCA_947626965.1 uncultured Lachnospiraceae bacterium | reverse complement strand
TGATAATCCTTGTCATAATATCTCTGTGGAGATATAATAGCAGAGAGGAGGATGTCGGAATAGGTTTTGCCCGACGAAGAAAAATGAGAAAGATACTTTATCATGGTTCCGACCATATTATAGAGAAGCCGGAATACGGAAAAGGTATGAAAAACAATGATTATGGCAGGGGATTTTACTGCACAGAAGATATGGAGCTTGCTAAGGAATGGGCATGCGCAAAACAAAAGAATGGCTATGCCAACATCTATGAACTGGACATGGCAGGTCTGAAGATTCTGAATCTGAATGCTCCTCAGTACCATATTCTGAACTGGCTTGCTCTGCTGGCGGAAAACAGGACATATTGGCAGAATGGAAGTATAGCGCAGGAAGCGAAACAATACATAAGAGAACATTATCTGATAGATGTCTCAGAATATGATATTCTGATCGGATATCGGGCAAATGATTCTTACTTTTCTTTTGCGCAGGATTTTGTGTCAGGCGCTATTTCCCTGCAAAAGCTTTCCGAGGCTATGCGTCTTGGAAAATTGGGTGAACAGATTGTTTTAAAGAGTCGCCAAGCGTTTGACAGGATTCATTATACGGGCAGCGTGCAGGCAAATGCGGAAGAATATTATCACAGGAAAATGCTGTGTGAAAAAGAGGCAAGAAAAGAATACCGCAGTACAAAGAAGAGCACTTCTTATCTGAATGAGCTGTTTGTAATTGATATCATGAGAGAGGGAATGCGAAATGATGATCCGCGCTTACGATGAAGATTATCTGGTGTACGCACAGCGTATTCTTGGGGATATGCTGGACTTTTCCATAAATACTCTGGGATATGACGGGGATATGTTTTTTTCTATGTTTATCATATCCGGCCTTGCACTTCAGTTTGAAAAAGGAAATCCTTCTTATGTGGCAGGAAAGACAGGGTGCGAGCTGGCAAGAGAAGTAATACGGGAAAGCGGACTGAAAGAGCCTGATGTTCCGGATGAGATGTATATGGATAAATCTCCGGAATACTGGTGCGGGTGGGCGCTTGCGTATTATCAGTGGTATACAGGGAGAACCTTTGCGAGGATTCATAACGCAGTTTCAATCGAAACAATTCTGGGTATGTACCCGACGCTGCATGAAGCGGATATTATGAAATTTGTGGCGGTTATGGATGAAAAACTGCAGGATTATTATACCGATACGAATTTGAAGCGGCTGCGTACTAGCATGGGGATGTCGCAGAGAGAACTTGCGCAGTTATCTGGCGTTGCACAGCGTCAGATACAGCTTTTGGAAGAAAAACGCAGGGATATCAATAAGACGCAGGCATTTACTCTTTATAGACTTGGAAAAGTGCTGCACTGCAGCTGTGAGGATCTTCTGGAGATTTAGAGTAAAATCTGATTTAGGGAAATAAGAAGGGGGTAAGGATATGAGGAATAAGCTGCCTGTCGGTGTGGATGGATTTGAAAAAATCAGAACGCAGGGATTTTATTATGTGGATAAGACAAGGTTTATCGCGGAGCTTCTTGAGAACTGGAGTGAGGTGAATCTTTTTACTCGGCCGCGCCGCTTTGGGAAGACGCTCACTCTGGACATGCTGAAGTCATTTTTTGAGATTGGCTGCGACAAAACTTTGTTTGATGGACTGGATATTCTGCAGGAGGAAGACCTGTGCGAAAAATATATGGGACAGTTTCCGGTGATTTTCATTACATTGAAGGGTGTGGAAGGCCTGAAGTATCAGTCTGCGTGCGCGGCCATGCGCCTTGAGATCGGGACAGAGGCCTCCAGGTTTTATTTCCTTACGGAAAGCAGCCGGCTTACGGAGGAGGAGAAAGACAGGTATCGTGCACTGATAAATGTCAGTAAACAGGGGGTTTTTGCGATGAATGACGAGGCTTTGTCAGCCAGCCTGAAAACCCTTTCCCATCTCCTTGCGAAGCATTACGGCAGGAAGGTTATTCTGCTGATCGATGAATATGATGTGCCTCTCGATAAGGCGTTTCAGAATGGATATTATGAGGAAATGGTTTCCTTTATCCGGGGGATGTTTGGCGATGCTTTGAAGACGAATCCGGATCTGTACTTTGCGGTGATCACGGGGTGCCTGCGTATTTCAAAGGAGAGCATTTTTACCGGGCTTAATAATCTCAGCGTCATGACCGTGACGGATGAATACTTCAATGACAGCTTTGGGTTTACGGAGGAAGAAGTAAAAGAGCTGCTGGCTTATTATGAGCGGGAGGACTGCCTTGGTACGATGCGGGAGTGGTACAACGGATATCAGTTTGGCGGGATGTCGGTCTACTGCCCCTGGGATGTGATCAAATACGCGCAGGCCGTGAAGAAAAATAAAAACGCGCTCCCGAGGAATTACTGGGCGAACACAAGCGGGAACGATCTGGTAAAAAGACTTATCTACAGGGCTGATTCTACCACAAAAGACGAGATCGAGCGCCTGATCAGCGGAGAGACGATCACAAAGATAATCCATGAGGAACTGACTTACAAGGAACTGGACAGCTCCATAGAGAACATCTGGAGCGTTCTTTTTTCGACCGGATATCTGACCTGTCGGGGGGAAGCGCAGGGAGGAGAGGAAGGCGAGAGACTGCAGCTCGCTATCCCCAACAAGGAGATCCGGAGGCTGTTTATCGGTTTTGTGAAAGAGTGGTTCCGAGATACGACCCATGCGGATTTGTCAAAGATCCGAAAATTTTGTGAGGCATTCCCGGCCGGAGACGCGGAAACGATCGAAGAGATGCTGCGGGATTATCTGTGGGATTCGATCAGTGTGCGGGATACGGCCGTCAGAAAGAGCATGAAAGAAAATTTCTATCACGGCATGCTGCTGGGACTTCTGCAAAGCCGGGGAGACTGGCTGATCCAGTCGAATACAGAGATGGGAGAAGGATACAGCGATATAGTAGTGTGTACCCCGGAACGCACAGGGATTGTGATCGAACTGAAATACGCGGACGACGGGAATCTGGAGAAAGGGTGCGAGAAGGCGCTTGATCAGATGAAAGACCGGAAATATGCGGAGGGTTTTAAACGAAAAGGAATGAAAAAGATCATAAGATATGGCATGGCATTCTGTGAGAAAGAGTGCAGAGTTGTTGT
>CANQUH010000361.1 GCA_947626965.1 uncultured Lachnospiraceae bacterium | reverse complement strand
ATTCCGCTGGCGGAGCTGATCGATATCGACAAGGAGATCGACCGCCTGAAGAAAGAGGAAGTTCGCCTGACGAAGGAACTTGCCCGTGTCAACGGCATGCTGGGTAATGAGAAATTCATCAGCAAGGCGCCGCAGGCCAAGATCGATGAGGAAAAGGCAAAGCTTGAGAAGTATACCCAGATGATGGCGCAGGTGAAAGAGAGGCTGGCGCAGCTGGTGAAATGAATTATAGCAAACGTCGAATAAAGCTTCAGAATATTACTGAAGTCTGACACATTTTTTGGAAGTCACAGCGCTGCAGAGCAGCGAGTATTGCGGGGCGGCAGAACCGTTTGTCCGGTGTGATGGCAAAGCCATCTGTCCGGATTTTCGGGGGCCGCCCTGTTAGTTTGCCCATAAGAGATTTGCAGTGTATAATTTCCTATTTTATTTTATCTATCGGAAAGACAGAGTATGTTGTGTTTTCGCTCAAAATTCATATTGTTTTTTGACTCGTGAGTGTGTTAATATAAAATAGAATATGTTTATTCGGTGAAAGAAAGCTTTACATGGGTTATCGGAATCTGAATTCACAAATTGTTCAATCACGATTGAACAATTTGTAAATTCAGATCAGTTATTAATAGATAGGATAAAGCTATTGATTAAATGAATAATTATGGATATACTTTTATGAAAAGAAATTTGGAAAATGGGAAGTAAAAAGCAGGGTGAGAGGTTGATAAATATGGGGTATAAAATCAGTGAAATTCAGTTGAAAAATTTTGGAATGATTGAAAATTTTACCAGCAGTCAGTTTGCGAATATTAATCTCATAATAGGAGAAAATGGAACAGGAAAAACGTTTTTGCTGAAAACCCTTTATTCTGCTATTCGATCGCTGGAAGAATACAGGCGCGGGGATGATATCAAAACCATAAATGAGATTCTTTCTGAAAAACTGAGATGGACATTTCAGGTAGAAAAACTTGGTGATATAGTGACAAAAACAGCTGAAACAGGGCTAAGTCTGAATATACAGTTGGGAAATAATAAGATTAATTATCAGTTTTCACAAAGTGCATCCAGCAAAGTGGGAACGGCTTCAGCGTCTGAGAAAGGGAAACCGGGTAATTCTGTCTATATTCCTGCAAAGGAAGTTTTATCGTTGTTTTCAGTTATTTTGAAGTCGAGAGAAGTGGATAAGTCTTTTGGGTTTGACGATACTTATTATGATCTCGTGAAGGCCCTGAGAATCTCACCTTCGAGAGGAAAGAATTATACGGTATTTGCCAATTCAAGGAAAATGGTCAGAAATGTAATCGACGGGAAAGTTGATTATGACGAAGAAACCGGCAAGTGGTTTTATAAGAATAAAAAGAATCAAAAGTTTTCGATAGGGGCGACTTCTGAGGGTGTGAAAAAGATTGCTATCATGGATCGTTTGCTTGCAAATGGATATCTGGACAGTGACTCGATTATTTTTATAGATGAGATTGAGTCGGCACTGCATCCGGAAGCAGTTTGTCAGTTTCTTGATATGATTGATATAATTGCAAACGATATGGGGATTCAGGTATTTATTACCAGTCATTCATATTTTGTAATAAAAAAACTCTATTTAATTGCCATGAAAAAAACGGGTTTAGTAAACTGCATTTCTTTGAGTAAAGAGAAGCAGATAAGTGTTTGTGATCTTCATGATGGGATGCCGGAAAACTCTATTATTGACACATCCATTCGTCTGTATGAGCAGGAAATTGAGGAGGTGCTTTGATGACGGTCGTTATTACGGAATCAGGCATGCAATTTGGCAAATATACAGAAGAACAAATATTTCCCCTGGAAAAAAGCATCCAATATACGGAAAAACTTATGCCAAATGGAATTAAAAGCTGTGAGTTTATTCTTCGCAGAGAGAGAAAATTATATTTTGTCGAAGCAAAATCGACATGTCCCAGGCAGATAACTGCAGAAACTTCTGGGGAGAAGAAAGAAAAATATAAGGCATACATACAGGAGATTGTCTTGAAAATGAGACATTCCCTTACTCTTTATTCTAATATTTTACTTCGACGCTATGTAGCAGATGGAGTATCAGAGACATTGAAACAAGCAGATATGTCTGATTTGCAAATAATATTGGTATTGGTAGTAAAGAAGGCGGAGAAAGAGTGGCTTGTTCCATTTCAGGATGTATTCAAACGTGAACTGAAGGATGAAATGAGGATTTGGAAGATTTCTGATTTTATTGTTATCAACGAAGCCACGGCAAGAGCCAGGCACTTTATTATATAGGCGGGAAAGAAAGGAGGCTGCCGGATGACACCGAGATTAAAGCTGCCGATTGGCATCGATTTGTTTGAAAAACTGAGACAGTCGGATTATTACTACGTGGATAAGTCTCTGTTTATAAAAGAACTGCTGGATAACCGCGGCGAGGTGAATCTTTTTACTCGGCCCCGGCGCTTCGGCAAGACGCTGAATATGAGTATGCTGAAAGTGTTTTTTGAGATTGGCATGGATCCGGAACTATTTGCGAATCTGGAGATCAGCAGGGAGGAAGAACTCTGTGAAAAGTATATGGGCAGGTATCCGGTGATCTTTCTCACGTTAAAGGGCATGGATGGGCTGAGTTATCAGGAAGCATGCGCAAAGCTGCGCTATATAGTCGGGATGGAAGCTTCAAGATTCTGCTTTCTTGCGGAAAGCGTTCAGCTTACGGAAGCGGATAAAAGCAGATACCGTGCACTTATAGAAGTGAACGGAAAGGGTCAGTTTGCAATGGAAGATGACGTCATGCAGGAAAGTCTGAGAACCCTTTCCGGGCTTCTTGCGAAGCACTTTGGGAGAAAAGTAATTCTGCTGATCGACGAATATGACGTTCTTTTGGATAAGGCAAACGACCGGGGATATTATGAACAGATGGTTATGTTCCTGCGAGGTTTCTTTGGGAGAGCGTTCAAGACGAATCCGGATCTGTTTTTCGCGGTCGTGACCGGATGCCTGCGGATCTCAAAGGAGAGCATTTTTACCGGCGTCAACAACCTGAAGGTGGATACGATTTCTGATGAGCGGTATGATGAGTTCTTCGGCTTTACGGACAGGGACGTAAAAAAGCTGCTGGCGGATTACGGCGTGCCGGA
>CANQUH010000360.1 GCA_947626965.1 uncultured Lachnospiraceae bacterium | reverse complement strand
CGGGAAAAACGGTTGAAATATGTTCCAATCGACGAAAGACTCGCTGCGGTCATAAGCTGCTCTGAAAGCCGTGAGTTTCTTCTCTCCATGGGGATCAACGGAGAGATCATCAGTACGCCAGGCCACAGTGAGGACAGCGTTTCCGTAATTCTGGACGACGGAAATTGTATTGTTGGCGATTTGGAGCCTGTCGACTTTTTGGGCGCTTACGAAGATAATCCAGGGCTTGAAAAAGACTGGAACCGTGTTATGAGCTATAAACCAAAGAGGATCTTATATGCCCATGTGAACGAAAAAGTAATGATGTAGTGTGATAGAAATTCCCGCTTTTCGGGGAGCATAAAGAAAAATCGAGGTTTGTGAAGGACTAACCATTGATACTTAATTGAAAGTGACATTAAGGACAAAAAAGGAACTCCTCACTTCTGCATCGGAGGTGAGGAGTATTTTGCTATTCTTTTCCCATTTTTCTCCATAACGGCACAAACAGGAGAATACCTGCCAGCATAGCTCCGCAGTCCGCGATAGGAGTTGCCCACGCGATAGCGTCAACGCCGGCAAGAGAATCCAGAAGGAACATAAACGGCACATCCAGTCCGCCTTTTCTCAGCATGGACAACACCAACGGCTTTCCTTTCTGTCCCACAGACTGAAAGATGGAAATAATGACCGTTGTAATTGCCGTGAACGGTCCAGTGATGCAGATGATTCTCTGGAACATGCTGCCGTAGTGCACAGTCTGCGCGTCGTTAATGAAAGCCCGTACCAGCGGATTCGCGCAGGTGAACAAAAGGACTGCCCCGACCGTTGTAACGGCAAGGCTCAGAATCAGCGTTACTTTGATGGCGTCCCGCATACGCCGAGTGTTTTTTGCGGAGAAATTATAGCCAATCAGCGGAATAACACCCTGGCTCAGACCGTTGGCAATCGCAAAGGACAGCATATCGATCTTCTTGGCAATGCCGATTCCCGCTACCGCCGCGTTGGAATAATTGACCAGCAGTTTATTGAGGGTGATATTGGAGAAGATTCCCATTACGTTCATGACAGAGCTGGGGAGGCCCACCAACAGCACTTCTTTGGGTATGCCGTCCGAGACAGAATAGTATCTCGGATTCAGGGTAAGATGGAACCTGCCGCGTTTTACCAGGATCAGGACCATAAAGTACAGCATCGCGATTAAATTGGAGAGCATGGTTGCTACAGCTGCGCCCGTGATTTCAAGATGAAAACCGAAAATAAACACGGGATCCAAAAGTATGTTAAGACCGCCGCCAAGCGCCACGCCGAAGCTCGCCTGACCGGAATATCCCTCCGCCCGAACGAGATGTGCCAGGGCGGCGTTTAGTACAGTTGGTATTGCCCCCACGGTCAGCGTCCAAAAGAGGTAGCTGCTGCAGAAATCATAGGTGTATTCATCTGCTCCAACCAGGGGGAGAATCGTGCTGTGGAGGGCAAATATCCCGACTCCGTATAGAAATGCCACTGCGGCAGATGTCCAGATGCAGAAGGCTGAGGTTTTCCGCGCCTTGTCCGTGTCACCCAGCCCTAAGCTTCGTGAGATGAGACTGGCGCCTCCGATGCCGAAGAGGTTGGCAAGTCCCGTGGTCACCAGAAACAGCGGCAGACAAAGAGACGCGGCAGCCACCTGGTTGGGGTCTCCAACCTGTCCGACGAAAAATGTATCTGCCATATTATAGATGACGGTGATCATCTGACTGATCACCGTGGGAACCACCAGAGCCAGAACCGCCCGGATAACCGGGGTTTTTTCGAAAAGTTCTGTCTTATCTGCTTTCATGCCTGCGCCTCCTTCTCCGAATTTTCAAGCAGCAAAATAAATCCCCGAACTGCCATCTGGTAGCTGTCCACGACGTCAACCGGGAATTGCCGGAAGCAGCCGGCCTCCTCCTGAGAGATAAAGCCGTGCATGATGCTGCGAAAGACCCTTTGCAGATGCATCATCTGCTCCCTGGTCAAATGATAACCGGCCATCGCTGTCATGATGGGTTCCACGATGTCAAAGCCGGCACTGTGGATCGCGTCATTTTTCACCATAGGCAGAGACAGGATGACTTTATAGATCTCCGGACGCTCTTTGCCAAAAAGGTAATAGGCGTCAGCCAGTGATTCTATGGCTTCTGACCGTTCCTTTCCGGCAATGGCGGCCAGTTGTGCCTTCTTAAGTTCCGAAATAGCGTAATAGCCAATCTCAGTGTGGAGTTCGTCTGAACTTCTGATGTGATTATACAGCGATGCCGCTTTTATATGGAGCCTGCCTGCCAGTTCCCGCAGGGAAAAGCTGTGCAGTCCCTCCGATTCGATCATCTCTATGGCGGTCCCTATAATGTCTGCATGGGTTAAGCCTTGTCGAGCCATAATTCCCTCCTTTAAAAAACTAACAGCGTTAGTATATTGTATGCTAACGCCGTTAGTTTGTCAAGAGGAGAGCTTCAGGTTTTCAAAAGACGGAATGTAATACAGGCATTAATGAAAGGCGGCTCACTTGCATTGGAAAAAACGGCGCACTCGCGGCAGTTCTGAAGCGGACCAACAAAGTAAGCGGTTATATTCTATTTAAGCCGTGGGAAGATAATGTTTATGAAATTGGCTGGATATTTAATAAAAAATATTGGCGTCAGGGTTATACGTATGAGTCCTGCTTTGCAGTGATGAAATACGGCTTTTCTGACATGAAATTGCATAAAGTAGTTGCAGAAGCTATTGATGGTGTAAAGTCGGTTGGATTAATGGAAAAGTTAGGCATGAAGCGCGAGGAAGTACAGAGAAGTCAGACGCAAAACAATGAGGGGAATTGGGTAGACTTGTATTTGTATGGATTGCTTCAAGATGAATTTCAGACGATGAAAAGCTAAGTTTGGTTTTTCAGAGGACGGATTTTCTTATTATTTTTCATTTTAATGTTGCGTGTCATAGATTAGTCTGATATAATACAAAAAAGAACGAATGATACAATTAATTATCTGATAAATCTGACAATCAGGACTTTCAAAAAAGCCGCCCGAATTTCGGACGGCTTTTTGAATGTCAGTGCGCCCGGCGGGCGCACGTTCTAAGGGGTGAAAGTCCCTGACCCGCCCGGCAGTGGGAAGGGTGCAGTCAAG
>CANQUH010000359.1 GCA_947626965.1 uncultured Lachnospiraceae bacterium | reverse complement strand
TATTTACCCCAGCGGAAACCAACATTTCGAGAAATCCCTTTCTCCCATCGTGTCCACTCTATAGGGTACATTATATTCCCAGCTCCGTCCACAGATCCGCAATATATCCGGTCTCCTCCTCCAGCTCCCTTCTGGCAGCCGCAAGGCGATCCTCCGTCTTACTTTCCAGCTTTCCCGCCGGAATCTCCGTAATCACCCGGTTCAGCGGATAGCGGAACTGACGCTCGATGATCACTTTCCCGTCATCCGTGAGCGGCACAATCGCAACCGCGCCGATATGGCGGATCGCTTCTCTCGTCGCTGTCTTCCCATTCGGCAACTCCACGGTATCCTTAAACAGATGGACAACCTCGCCGTCAAAAATTTCCTCTGACTTTATCATTGTCTCCTTTAAGTTTTTAAAGTCTTCCATCACTTTCTCCTCTCTTCAGGAATCTCCCGCACTCCTCCTGTATTTTCAAAAATTCCCATACCTTCCAATCTTGTATTCTTTCAAAAGCTGCTCCTGAAGCATCTTATCGGCTGTGGAACGCTCCAACTCATCCATACGGTTATCAGCGATCAAAGCTGCAACCAACTGACTAATCTCATTATGTCCTTCTTCTAATCCCTCTTTTCGTCCTTCTTTTCGTCCTTCTTTTCGTCCTTCTTTTCGTCCTTCTTCCATCATTTCCTGATATTTCATTAACAAAGTCATATATTCGGCCCTCCATTCTTTGTGCTTTCTCGCCTGTATCACACAACTCTGAAGTTTTCCCGTAAGGCTTTTGGGATCATTGGATGGTTCTCCTGTTTTTATGTATGCAAGAAATTCCCTGAGTTCTTTGGAAATACCTTTCGAACTGCCATATGCATTTATAAATATGGTTCTTGTATCATCTCCCAGTTCAATTTCCGGGGCAGCATCACATCTCATACGGTAAGAATAAATTGGAAGTCTGCCAATGTTCTTTTTACAGATAAATATGACATAACATTTTTTCAGTTCCTTATAGTCCATGCCTTTCTCGATCAGGCTCAGATCCAGCATACTATGGTAGTAGCGGCTTCTCTTCGGAAGGTTCTCATTGCTGGTGGTCTGCATTTCAACATCATATACAATATTTTCTGAGTCTTCCGTATAAATATCAAAACGAACCCCTTTGCTGTCACCTGTGATAGATATACTTTTCTGAGCCTCCGGAAACCGTATTTTTCTGATCTTTTTATTTAAGATCAGTTCCAGCAGTTCTCTGCAGAGCTCCGGATTGTTATACAGAACTTTTCCGAACATAAAATCGTCGGTAAAATCCAGTTCCTCATACTTTTTAGCCACTTAATTTTGCTCCTTTCTATTTTATCTTATTTGTTATGTTTTTTCAACAACGTTTGTTTCCTGCCGTTCGGTAATTTCACAAAGTACGACTGTATCTTTATTCAGATACATAGCCCGATCTCATATCAATGGGGAATACCAATTTTTCTTCGCCCGCCACTGACCTTTGCTTCTAAAATGGAATGTCAAAGATTATTTGTTTGATAGAATTACTATTATGAAAAAAATTGAATTGATTAAGATAGTATTTTTTAAACATTATATCACAGATATGTATTTTGTCAACTCTTACAGATATTTAAATATTCTTTTTGAAAATGATAAAAATTTAAAAGGCAGCAGATACCACCCAACTAAGATGTGGTACCGCCGCCTGTCTGATCTCATCAGCGCACCAGTCCGGAGTTACTCCGGTACTCCTCATTAATCTCACGCAATTCTTTCTCCCCATCAATATAAGGCTGATAAAAAGTATCCACACTGCCTCCGCCCAGATTGTCACAGCCATTGCAGAAATCACACGCTCCGCCGCACTGACTCAGTCCCTGCTGTACAATCTGAATTCTCTCTTCCCGCGTTGTATCCTTAATCAAAACGCTTTTAATCTCCATTTTTCAATCCTCCTTTTTTCGTCTGCCAACTGTTCATAAGCAATGTCATTTAGTTTAGCCAGCCAGGATAAACCCAGCCAATGATCCGGCTCAAAACCTGAAATTGGCAGTAAAGCTTCTCTCAGGGATTGACAAATCCCCTGAAATCGGGCAAATCATTATCTTAGCCCGGTTTCAAAGGAGGTATATCTATGTCATTCCCACAAAAAGTCAAGTCTGCTCTCTGGTCGATCGTGGACGCCATGGCCGGCAGTACGGCTTCATTTGTTAAGAATCCCGGAAAGGATTTCTCTCGTAACCGTAAGATCGGATTCATTCAAATGATCCGTTTCTGTCTCTGTATGGAAAGCGGATGCATCAGCCATGAACTGCTGAAATATTTTTATTTTAATCCTGATGAGGCCCCTTCCGCCTCTGCTTTCATCCAGCAGAGGGCAAAGCTTCTCCCCGAGGCTTTCCGGTATCTCCTTAAACAGTTCAATCTCCGCTTCCCACGCAGGGGCCTTGTCGGGAAATATTCCCTTATCGCCGCTGATGGCAGTGAATTTAATATCGCCCGTAATCCCAAAGATCCTTCCTCTTTCCACCCGCCAAACGGAAAGTCAAAAAAAGGATTTAATTCCATCCATACGGTTTCTCTTTTTGACCTGCTTTCCAAAAGATACCTGGATGTCGTTGTCCAGCCCGGCAGAAAAAAGAATGAATTCGCTGCCTTCTGCCAGCTGCTCGACCGCTTCCCTTATGGCGGCTCTCCTGTCTTCATTGCTGACAGAGGTTTTGCCAGCTATAACGTGTTTGCACACGCACTTGAAAACGGCTTTTATTTTGTCATCCGGGAAAAGGATATCAATGCGAAACGGCTTCTCTCCTTTTCCTGCCTTCCTGACCGGATCGACCAGTGGGCAGATATCATTCTGTCCAGGTCGAGTGCCAGGAAAAAGATGCTGCATCCCCATCTGGCCCATCTGTACCGCTGCATATGCAAAGAGGTTCCTTTTGATTTTATCACACAGGACTGCCCGGAATATCCCATGCGGCTGCGGGTGGTCCGCTTTCAGATCTCCGAAGGGATTTTCGAGAACATCGTTACAAACCTTCCGGATGAAGACTTCTCCCTGGAGCAGATCAAAGAAATCTACCGCCTCCGCTGGGGGATTGAGACTTCTTTCCGTGACCTGAAGCATACAATCGGAACCATAAATTTCCACTC
>CANQUH010000358.1 GCA_947626965.1 uncultured Lachnospiraceae bacterium | reverse complement strand
GTGAACCTGTATGAAGCGGGGCTTGCGGACATGGTGTGCGGATATTTCCGTGAGCTGACCGCGGGAGCGGGGGCTGTGCGCGCAACCCTGAGAAAGTATGTCGGATGAGTTTTGAAAGAGGGCTATCATGAAAGCATTTATGGATAAAGATTTTCTGCTGAGTACAGAAACGGCGAAGAAGCTGTACCACGACTACGCGGCGAAGATGCCGATTCTTGATTATCACTGTCACATCAGCCCGCAGGAAATCTATGAGGATAAGAAATTTGACAATATAGCGCAGGTGTGGCTCGGCGGAGACCATTACAAATGGCGCCAGATGCGTTCCAACGGCGTGGAGGAGCGATATGTCACCGGGGACGCTCCGGACCGCGAAAAGTTCCAGAAGTGGGCGGAAACGCTGGAGCGCGCGATTGGCAATCCGCTCTATCACTGGAGCCACCTGGAGCTGCAGAGATATTTCGGTTATTACGGAGCACTGAGCGGAAAGACCGCCGGAGAAGTATGGGATCTCTGCAACGCGAAGCTTCAGGAGGACGGAATGAGCGCCAGAAACCTGATCTGGCAGTCCAATGTTACCCTGTTGTGTACGACGGACGATCCGGCGGACTCGCTGGAATGGCACAAAAAGCTGGCGGCGGACGACAGCTTCGAGGTGCAGGTGCTTCCGGCATGGAGACCGGACAAAGCCATGAGCCTGGAGAAACCGGACTATCTGGATTATCTGGAAAAACTCGGGGAAGCGGCCGGAATTAAAATAGAGAGTTTCGCTTCGCTTCTTGAGGCGCTGAGGCTGCGCATGGACTTTTTTGATTCCATGGGATGCAAAACCTCCGACCACGGACTTGCCAGCGTCATGTACGCTCCCGTTTCTGATGAAAAAGTGGAGGAGATCTTTGCGGGAAGACTCGCGGGAAAAATCCCGGATGCGCAGGAGGAGGCGCAGTTTAAGACGGCGTTTATGCTGGCGCTCGGACGGGAATACAGCCACAGAGGCTGGGTGATGCAGATCCATTACGGTGTGAAGCGTGACAACAGAAAACGGCTGTTCCGGCAGTTTGGGCCGGACGCGGGGGTGGACTGCATAAACACTTATACCTCTTCCGCGGAGATGGCGGATTTCCTGAACGCACTTGACGAGACGGACGAGCTTCCGAAGACAATCCTCTACCCGCTGAACCCGACAGAGCACGCGGCGGTCGGAACCGTGATCGGATGTTTCCAGGATTCCACGGCGGCCGGAAAGCTCCAGGCGGGCAGCGCCTGGTGGTTTAACGACCATAAGACCGGCATGACGGAGCAGATGACAAGTCTGGCGAATCTCGGACTGCTTGGCAACTTTATAGGGATGCTGACGGACTCCAGAAGTTTCCTTTCCTATCCGCGGCATGAATACTTCCGCCGGATCCTCTGTGATCTGATCGGCGGCTGGGTGGAGAACGGGGAGTACCCGGATGATGAAGAGGTGCTTGGAGGAATTGTTAAGGATATCTGCTACCGCAACGCGGTGAGGTATTTCGGGTTTGATCTGAAGATCTGATATGTTTTACATTTATAAATTATGGTGCTGAGGTCAAAAGATGCCAGACGGATTGTTTCGCACTTTTGACTATGGCATCAAATGTGAGCCGCTGACACACAGCATCTGATGATTCATTGTCTGCGGCAGTGAATTTGCCTTCCGGTTCTGTATGGAGACAGAGCTTTCATGGTTATCATGGATGAAAGCTCTTCAGCCTGGAAAGTGGTTTTCATAGTTTCCGGCGGGCTGTTAAAACAAAAGAAAGGAGAGTTTACCGTATGAAGTTTTGTCGAAACGTATTGCTTGCACTGCTCGGCATAAGCCTTATGGCGCCTGCAGTCACCGGGCATGCCGCCGGAGGGGATTCAGGCGCGCGGATTGTCCGGATCGGTCACAATCAGGCTACGGATCATCCGACGCACATCGCGCTTACTGCGTTTGAGGAATTTATTGAGGAAAAGCTTGGAGACAAATATAATATTGAAGTTTATCCGAGCGAACTGCTGGGTTCGCAGACGGATATGGTTCAGCTGACGCAGACCGGTGCAATTGACTTCTGCGTTGCCAGCAATTCAATTCTTGAAACGTTTTCAGATAATTATACACTGTTTAATCTGCCTTATCTTTTTTCGTCCAGCGAAGCATACCATGCGTCGATGGATGATCCCGAGATCACAGGCCCTATCTTTGAGTCGACGAAGCGGGCGGGCTTTGAGGCTGTCACGTGGATCGATGCGGGCACAAGAAATTTTTATACGGTTTCCAAACCAATTGAATCGCCTGCCGACCTGAAAGGCCTGAAAATCCGTGTGCAGCAGTCTCCGACGAACGTACAGATGATGAGTCTGCTCGGCGGTTCCGCGACGCCGATGGGATTTGGCGAGGTGTATACGGCGCTTCAGTCGAAGGTAATTGACGGCGCTGAGAATAATGAGCTGGCTCTGACATCGAACGGTCACGGCGACGTCTGCAAGTATTATTCCTATGATATGCACCAGATGATTCCGGATATTCTGATCGGAAACTGCGGTTTTCTCGATGATCTCCCCGAGGATGAGCGGGCAGTTTTCGAGGAAGGCTTTGATCTTGTGAACAGCGTTGAGCGTGAGGAGTGGGGCAAGGCAGTTGACGCCGCGAAGGACAGGGCGGAAAACGTACAGGGCGTACAGTTTAATTATCCGGATACGCAGCCATTCCAGGAAATCTGTTCCCCGATGCATGAGGATCTGCTTGAGCAGTACCCGGATCTTCGTCCGATCTATGAGAAGATTCAGGAACACAACGCGGAGTATCTTGATGCAGACAGCAGCGAAGACGAGGCTGCGGACGCTGGTGAGGCGGAAGCTGCGGACGAGGAAGAAGCAGATAGTGGTGAAGGTGAAACCGGGGATGAGGTCACAGAAGCTGAAGAGGGCAGCGCTGCGGAAAACACAGACGAAAGTGCCGCCGAAGCTTCTGGAACTGCAGATGAAAGTGAATCCGACGACGCCGGAGCTGCAGACGAAAGTGAATCCGCTGCTGCCGGTGAGACAGAGGATAACATCGAAAACGCGGAAGAGGAAGGGGGAGAAACCGAATGAAAACTCTGAGAAATGTTTTGACACGGCTTTTGAACATACTGGCAGG
>CANQUH010000357.1 GCA_947626965.1 uncultured Lachnospiraceae bacterium | reverse complement strand
GGCTATATCGAGTCCCAGATACCGGACAGCTGCGCGTTCGTCTATCAGGACGGGATTTCCGTGATCGTCAACCTGACTTATTCCAATACCAGCATTCCGGACATCCTGAGCAGTCTTGCCCTCCTTCTGCGGGAAGGACTTATGAAAATGGGGGCAAGCTCGGAGATCAAGGATTTTCTGCTGATTCCGGAAGGATACTATCAGGCCGTGACCGCGCTGAATCTCGGCCTGCAGAGTTCCAGCATGATCTGGTGCTACCGTTTTGACGATTACTTTCTGGATTTCCTCTATATGAAAGCGGAAGAATCACTTTCCCCGCAGCTTCTCTGCTCCCAGAAGCTGACGATCCTGAAAGAATATGACAGGACAAATCATACAGATCTGTACACGACGCTGAAGACGTTCCTTGAACTGGAGCGGAATGTGCTGCAGACCTCCAAGCGGCTGTTCATCCACAGAAGCACTCTGTTCTACCGCCTGGACCGGATCTGCAAGATCGCGGATATCAATCTCGACGACGAGAAAGAACGGCTGGTTCTGAGCATCTCCTTCTACTTTCAGAAACTGGAAGAGCAGCAGAGTCCCCAGAAGTAGGGGAAACTGCTGCTCTTATTTCATCTTAAAACTGCATATACACGAAATCCGCCGGATTGTATCCGGGACCGTAGACGCCGAATATGACAAGGGCAAGTATCCCGAAGTACAGAACGAGCCACCTCACGATAAACGACTTCTCGTCGAGCATGGCACGAATCGTTGTGCCGCCGTTTCTTTCCTGGATCTGGCTGACCCGGAAAAGAAATACCGTGCTGACCAAGAGCAGCACATATTCCGGTATGCACAGTCCCATACCCGCGATCTGCTCCATTCCCGCGGCAATGTTCCAGTCCGTGAACGCCAGAATAAAAGTCCGCATCGCCTGCCCGAAGGACGGCGCTACATCAAACACATAGCCTGCGAGAATCACGAGAAACGTGCGAAAAATCTGAAATTTTGTGTACCACGCCGCTTTCGGATCGATACGCAGCTTTTCCTGCCACCGGACAAACACCGGAGCGAGCAGCGCCGACAGCATGATTACACCGCCGTTCCAGACCCCGAACCCGACATATTTCCAGTCTGCGCCGTGCCAGATCCCCACAGTAAAAAACACGAGAAAGGACGCCAGCGCCGTCGGCAGTGCCTTTGCGATATGCGCGCCTGCCTTCGTCCCTCCGAACTTCGACGTCCGGATCTTCTTTCCCATTCCAAAAAGCAGCGGCGACATCGCAAGCGGATAAAACAGATAGTTTTTGAACCAGTTTCCGAGGGAGATATGCCACCTGCGCCAATATTCACTGATATTTTTTGAGAAGTATGGACGCCGGAAATTCTCCATCAGATCAATGCCAAATATCTGAGCGACACCGCGCGAGACATCGATTCCGCCGGAAAAATCCGCGTAGAGCTGAAGCGCATACAACAGGATTGTGAAGGTCAGCGCCATGCCGCCGTAGCTGTCATAATCGGCGGTAACCGTGTTGATGGCGATCACCGCATGATCCGCGATGATCATTTTCTTTGCCAGTCCCCACAGAATCAGCTCCGTTCCGTGCTTAAACCGCGTAAAATCAAACCGGTGCGGCTCGTACAGCTGCTGCGCGAGCGGATTGTAAATCCCGATCGGCCCTTGAATGATCTGCGGAAAAAACGACACGAACAGCGCAAATTTAAACAGATTTCTCTGCG
The DNA here is from genome assembly GCA_947626965.1 of uncultured Lachnospiraceae bacterium. Lineage (GTDB taxonomy): Bacteria > Bacillota > Clostridia > Lachnospirales > Lachnospiraceae > Choladousia. Next base: position 1,421 of record CANQUH010000357.1, on the reverse strand, counting down.
CCGCCGTGTCCCCCCGGTACACATCCACAAGATATCCCATCGACTGAAATGTGTAGAAGGAAATGCCGAGCGGCAGAAGCAGATGCAGCGACGGCGCCGAAAAAGGGATACCGAAAGAACCCATTATATCACTCAGGCTGCCGGCAAAAAAATTATAATATTTCAGAAACGCGAGAATCCCGAAGTTCAGCGCAAGCGCCAGTGTCAGAACCCGGCGTTTTTTCTTTTTAACCCTGTCTTTATATTTCTTTTTCTCTTCCCGGCTCAGTTCCGATTTATGCTGTTTCAGATACTCTCCTGAAGCCGCAGAAAGCCTGTCCATCCGCAACGCGAAAAACCAGGTGCTGACTGTTGTGAACAACAGATAAGCCACATATTTATACCCCGCAAAGAGATAAAACACATAGCTCGCCGCGAGCAGCACCGTCCACTTTTGCTTTTTGAAGGGAAATAAAAAATACGCGGCCATTGCCACAAGAACAAAAACCAGAAACTTAAGTGATATATAACTCAAACTACTCTCTCCGTTCCATTACTGCCGCAGAATCAAAACATATACTCAGGTTCCGCAGGAATACACTCAGGATTCGGATTGAAAAATGTCTGCTGACACAGACCTGAAAAACCTGCAGGCGAATCCTGAACCAAACACCCTTCTCTAATGTTGATTGGAACGTGCAGCATCTTCTTAGCTCGAGGCCTATTATAGGGAACGACAAAACGATTTTCGTTTTGTTCGTTCCCTGCGCCGAATTTGTGCCGCTCAAGCGGCATTTTTCCGCTTCAAATTCGTGCGCATCCATCTCCCGGAGGGTTTATAGCAAACGGCAAATATTTTTGTCGTTTGCTATAAATTTATCCGTGTATATGGGACCGCGGATCATTTTCAAACCGCTTTTTTCTGAATAAAGTGCAACCGCAGGCATCTCTCTGCTGAGGAACACGGCCATTCCCTCCGTCACGGAGTACGCGCCCGTCCGGCAGAAAACAAGCAGGTCGCCGATCTCAAGATTTTCCAGCTCCACATCCCGCGCCAGAACATCTGCCGTTGTGCAGAGGCTTCCACACAGCGTCCATTTTTTTACTCCGTCCTGTCCGTTCCACGCAGTTCTTCTGACGCTTTCCGGTTCGCTCTCCACACTGGCTTTCCCGTTCTTCTCCGATTCGTTCCACGCAGTTCTTCTGACGTTTTCCGGTTCGTTTTCTGCACCGATTTTTAATTCTCTTTCGGCGCTTTTTGCCTCTTTGCTTAGTCCTCCCAGCGTAAGGCACACATTTTTGATATGAATAATCTGCGGGATCTGCATCCCCTGGATCTGCCCGTCATACTTCAGCTGATGAAGCCCTCCGTCAAGGATCGCATAGTGAATGCCGCAGTTTGTTTTCGTGTCCATCACCCGCGTGAGATAGTATCCGCAGGG
>CANQUH010000356.1 GCA_947626965.1 uncultured Lachnospiraceae bacterium | reverse complement strand
GATTGCCGCTTTCGTTTGAAAGAGGCTTTGTCTGTGGCGTGCTGTTCTGATTTTTCATAAGCGAAAACCTCATTTCTATATATTGTAGTTGTAATGTGGTTTGCAGGAAGCTGATTTGCCTGCAGGAGATAAGCTTTGCAAGCCAGTGACAGAATCATTGGATTCCGCAGAATATGGTGTAAAGCATTAGCCATTATAAAGTTAATAAAATATATTGTCAATCGGAAATATTCAGGATATCCGGTTAGCGGTATTTTTAGAAAACATTTAGATTTCCGGTATTGATTTATAAGAATTGTATACTTATAATAATATGGACTGCAGGCGCCGTCAGAGGGGAAGCGGACAGGTGTTTCCGGGGGCCTGGAGATCAGATGAGGAGGACTTTATGGACAATAATCAACAAAGAGATAACCGTCCCGGAGGAAATGGAGGAGGACAGGGACCCGGAGGGCCGAATGGAAATAACAACAAAAACAGTTCGACGCTCATGGTCTTTCTGGTGGTGACTCTGCTTACGCTTCTGGTGATGGGGCTGCTGAACAATGTGACTTCGGATTCCAGATCGGTCGAGATCACATATAATCAGTTTATCGATATGGTGGACAGCGGCGTTGTCGACAGCGTCACAATGGACAGCATGCAGATTACGATCACGCCGAAGGGGGACGCGATCTACCGTCAGGGAGTGGAGACTTATTATACAGGACGTATTGAGGATCCGGAGCTGATCGGACATCTGCTTGACGCGGGAGTTTCGGTCAAGCAGGAGATACCGGATACGACGACAAATATTATTCTGAATCTGGTGCTGAGTTTCGCGCCGCTGATTCTGATCTGGGTGATATTTGCACTTGCGATGCGGCGCATGTCAAAATCGGGCGGCGGCCTGATGGGTGTTGGAAAGAACAAGGCGCGCGTCTACGCGCAGAAAGAGACAGGAGTCCTGTTCAAGGATGTGGCAGGACAGGATGAGGCGAAAGAATCCCTGCAGGAGGTGGTTGATTTCCTGGAGAATCCGGGGAAATACACGACGATCGGCGCCAAACTTCCGAAGGGCGCGCTGCTCGTAGGCCCTCCAGGTACCGGTAAGACGTTGCTTGCCAAGGCAGTTGCGGGAGAGGCGAAATGTCCGTTTTTCTCACTTTCCGGTTCGGATTTTGTCGAGATGTTTGTCGGTGTCGGTGCTTCCCGTGTCCGAGAACTGTTTGATGAGGCGAAGAAGAACGCCCCGTGCATTATTTTCATCGATGAGATCGACGCGATCGGTAAGAGCCGTGACAGCCGGTATGGCGGCGGCAACGACGAGCGCGAACAGACGCTGAACCAGCTCCTCGCGGAGATGGACGGCTTTGATACATCAAAGGGACTTCTTGTGCTGGCGGCGACGAACCGTCCGGAAGTGCTTGACCAGGCGCTGCTGCGCCCAGGCCGGTTTGACCGGCGCATCATTGTCGACAAGCCTGATCTGAAGGGCCGTGTCGACGTGCTGAAGGTTCACGCGAAAGATGTCCATATGGATGAGACGGTCGATCTGGATGCGATTGCCCTCGCGACGTCGGGAGCTGTGGGTTCGGATCTCGCCAACATGATCAATGAGGCGGCGATCCTCGCAGTCAAAAAGGGACGCAATGCCGTGTCCCAGAAAGATCTGTTTGAGTCCGTTGAGATCGTGCTTGTCGGAAAGGAAAAGAAGGATCGTATTCTCAGCAAAGAGGAGCGCAGGATCGTTTCCTACCACGAGGTGGGCCACGCGCTTGTCAGCGCTCTGCAGAAACATTCCGAGCCGGTGCAGAAGATTACGATCGTGCCGCGCACAATGGGAGCGCTTGGTTACGTAATGAATGTTCCGGAGGAGGAGAAATTCCTCAACACAGAGAAAGAGATCCGGGCCATGCTGGTAGAATTCGTCGCGGGACGCGCGGCGGAGGAGATTGTTTTTGATACAGTCACGACAGGCGCGGCAAACGATATTGAGAAAGCGACGCGGGTAGCGCGCGCGATGGTGACGCAGTACGGCATGTCAAAGCGCTTCGGCCTCATTGGACTGGAGCAGCAGGCGACGCAGTATCTGGACAATCGTCCGATCATGAACTGCAGTGACGTGACGGCAGCCGACGTTGACCAGGAAGTCATGAGTATCCTGAAAGAATCCTACGAAGAGGCGAAGCGCCTGCTGTCCGAGCACCGCAATACACTTGACCAGATCGCGGAATTCCTGATCACGAAGGAGACGATCACCGGCAAGGAATTCATGGAAATCTTCCGCCGGGTCGAGGGAATCGATGAGAACGAGATATCCAAAGATAACGAGAGAATTCATGAGAAGCCGGCAGTGAAGACTGATGTGCAGGTAAATGAGGAATCCGCTGCCAGCGGGAGCGCAGTTTACAGGGAATCTGAGAATCATGGATATGACACACGTGAAGAGTCGACAGCGGGAAGTGCTGCAGCGCAGGAGGAACCGGCGGTTCAAAAAAGCGCTGTGTATGAGATGCCGGCAGTCGGAAACGGAACCCAGGAAGAGCTGGCAGAAGAGGACGAGTGGAATGACAAAGAGCCGGACAGGGATGTGATCCATCTGGGAGGTCCTGTGGCGGAGAGTGCAGAAAAACCGGAAACCAGTGATCTACTGGAAACCTGCAATAATCTGGATACTATCAGCCAGTCAGAAAATGCCGTCGGCCAGCCAGAGACTGGAATGGCAGATATCAATGGCCAGCCGGAGGCAGCAAATAAAACAGATACAGATAATTGAGTTGGAGGCAGTTTTTCCCTCCTGCTCGCCGTGCGGCCCGCATGCTGTGTCAGCAGCTGATTTCCATATGAGGGCCTGCACATAAATCATAGAAAGAAGCACGCTCATTACAAGCGTGCTTCTTTCATAAAATGTCATGTCCGTATTGCGGGCAGCACCATGGAGGAAAGTATATGATTTTTGATACACATGCGCATTATGATGATGAAGCGTTTGATCCGGATCGGGACGAGCTTCTTACAGGGATGGAAGCGGCCGGGATCGGCCGGATTATAAATGTGGGAGCCAGTCTGGATGGCGTGCAGGCGAGCCAGGATCTGGCGGAAAAGTACCCGTTCATCTACGCTGCAGCAGGCGTGCACCCCGATCATGTCGGGGATCTGAACGATGAAAAGATGCA
>CANQUH010000355.1 GCA_947626965.1 uncultured Lachnospiraceae bacterium | reverse complement strand
TGGTCCTGCTGAAACCGGTCCATCATATTTTTGATCTGCATCATCTGCAATGGATTCATAATTTTTCCTCCCTGCCGTATTCTTCTCGTTTATTGCATAAACAGCGGAACCATCACCTTTCCGCGGGTGATCTTCATGTTTCGCTCTTTATCAATGGTTATTTTGTATATATTATCTTTTTAATTAATGTATTTTTTGTGCTGATATTACAATTTTTTGTAGACAATTTACATTTTTTCTGCTATGCTCTTACAAAGACACCATAGGAAGAATCTGTGCCGCTGTTCACTTTGCAGAGCCTGCTTAAAATCCGGCATGTGAACGGCTGCCTGAATTTCCTTTATCATGAATTTACAGGAGGACGCGCATGGATGAAATTAAGCTTTACAGAAAACGAATCATCCCCGAAGAATGCATACTTCTTGAGGATGATGTAATTCTTTATGCAGATCCGGAAGTAATCATCACAAAATGGAACACAATACGCCCCAAGAAGACCCTGCATCATGGTTATTCCTGCTATTTTCTGGAACGCGGTTTCAAAGTCAGCAAGTTTTACGACCACGACGGCAATCTGATCAGCTGGTACTGCGACATCATCAAGCATACTTATGATCCGGCGACAAATACCTATGTGATCACTGATCTTCTCGTCGACGTTATCGTCTATCCGGACGGCTTTGTCCGCGTGGTCGATCTGGACGAGCTCGCTGACGCTCTGCGGGACAAACTGATCACGCAGGAGGATCTGCAGCTCGCGCTGCGCCGCCTCGACAAGCTGCTCTCCCTGATCTACAAAGGAGCGTTCAATAAACTGCAGCGGTACATTGAGACTTATGAACAGACCTGATATGGCGCCTTTGTCCAGCCGATCCTGCACCCGATCGGCTTTTTCAATCTGTCCTCCGGGGGCGCTGAATGTCCAGCGGACATTCGCCCAGCGCCGACCGGAACGGAGTGGAGACGCGCACGAATTTGAAGCAGAAAAATGCCGCTTGGTCGGCGCAAATTCGGCGCAGGGAACGAGCAAAACGAAAATCGTTTTGTCGTTCCCTATAATCTTGCGAAGAAGTGTTTTTTCAAGAAAAATCCTCCCTCAGCTCCCCACTCTGATATGCCTTCACAAGCTGTTTCAGATCTTCAATCAGGGCAAGCTTTTCCTTCCCCGCATCGGTATCTTTCACCAGAAGCCGGACCGGCGCTGTGTAGATATATTCGCGTGAGGATGTGATATCCTCATCCTCCTCGATCGCCTTCGCCGCGCTCTCAAACGGCTGATGCGTGCGCAGGAGCAGTCCGCGCGAATTGTAGACCAGCGTGTAGCCCGCAATGCCTGTCTTATCGTGATATGCGCGGCAGAAACCGCCGTCGATCACAATGAGCTTCCCGTGGCCCTTTACCGGACTCTCACCTTCCACCGCTCTCACTGGGACGTGCCCGTTGATGATATGGCAGTGTTTCTGTTCCAGACCGAACTCTTGAAGAATCCTATCTGCCGTCTCCTCTTTCTGAATCAGATTATAATAAGGATCCTTGATCTCTTTGTGCGTCTCCTTGTCCGCAATATAGATCCGCTCGAACGTCGTCATCGCACTGCGGCCGTAGATCGGGCTGAGCCGTCCGCACCAGAGATACCAGAGGAAATCCTGCCCTGCCTGGCGCTGCGGACTGCCTTCCGGCGCGAAGAATCCCTGTCTTGCCCGTCCGTCGCAGTAATCGAAAAGCTCTTTTCCGGCGTAGCGTTTCCCCTCAAAAGTCTCCTCCGCAAAATCTCCCTCCGCGGTCATCGGCACCGCGCCGTGGTAGAGCAGGTTGCCGTTCGTCACCTTGTACACGGAGCCGACGGAATACAGGAACTGAACATGCTTCTGGAGAAGCGCACTTTCGCGGAAGTTCCGGACCAGATCCTGAATGACCTCTTTCTCCCGCTCTGTCAGCCGGGTCGGATGTTCCGGGTCAACCGTCGGAAAATCATTGTCCAGCAGCGGATACTCCTTGCCGCCGCACCGCACCGTTCCTTTCGCGTAATCGATCTGATTCAGATAATCTCTTCCCTGCATCTGGAAATCCGGATTCCGCGCGATGACCTCCGCCTCCACTTTCAGCATCATGATCGTCACGGCCTTGTGCATCTGCGCCGCGCGCTTCAGCGCCTCCTTCGTGCTGTGGTTCCGCTGATCCCCCTTGGGCATCCAGCGCTCCACGCTGCTGTGCTCGTAGCTCTCCTGCGCCAGATGATCCAGCTCCCGCAGGCTGATCCCGTAGCCGTGCTCGATCGTCTCCGTATTGTTGTAGGCGAGCGTCGTCTTCAGCACCGTCAGAATACAGATCGGGCTTCCGGCGGCTGCTCCCATCCAGACCGTATCGTGATTGCCCCACTGGATATCGACGTCATGATGCTCCATCAGGCGTTCCAGAATCAGATCCGGGCGCGGTCCACGGTCAAACAAGTCTCCTACTATGTGAAGCCGGTCTACCGCCAGCCGTTTGATCAGCTCGCAGAAGCGCATGATGTAGGCGTCCGCGCGGTGATAGGCAATGATGCTGTCCACGATCGCGCCATAATACAGCTTTTTGTCATGATCCTCAAAATGGGCATGAAGCAGTTCGTCCAGCACATAGCCGCAGGCTTTCGGCAGACATTTGCGCACATGCGCGCGCGTATGCTTCGACGACACAAACCGGCACAGATTGATGAGCCGCAGAAGCGTGTGGTGGTACCACTGTTCAAGATCCGTCTGCGCCGCCTTCAGAACCGGCAGCTTTTCCTCCGGATAGTAGATCAGCGTAGAGAGATCCGCGCGCTCCTTCTGGGTCAGTTCCCCGGCAAACACGATATCGATCTTCTCCCGGATATACCCCGACGCATTGTTCAGAATATGGATAAAGGCTTCGTTCTCGCCGTGAAGATCCGACATGAAGTGCTCTGTCCCCTTGGGCAGACGGAGCGCCGCCTCAATTTTTATGATCTCGCTCGCGGCAGACGCTATGGTGGGATATTTTTCGGAAAGCAGCGACAAGTAGCGCAGCTGCTGGCAGTTTTCAGACATATTGGTTCTCCTTCCTTATTATAAATGAATTCCCGCTTCCTCTTTATCACGTCCATCTCAAACCAGCCAGAGCGGGCCAGAAATTTTTACTCTTTATCAAAACTTACTCGAGAGTC
>CANQUH010000354.1 GCA_947626965.1 uncultured Lachnospiraceae bacterium | reverse complement strand
CCCTTTTTTACATCAGCCGCTTGAAAAAACTTTTTATACATTTTTCATTTTACCTATTGACATTTCTTAGCTGGACTCATAATTTGATGGAAAAGTAGGGATTTCCCTACTTTCATTATATGCAGAATAATCGAGGAAATCAACTGAAAAAAATGGAACTTATATTTTTATGCGCAGGCCCGCATATGGAAATCAACTGCTGACGCAGCATGTGGGCCGCGCGGCGGGCAGGAGGAAAAAACGCCTCCTACTCGATCCCATAGTCTTGACAAGATTCGAACTTCCCTCAAACAATTTTTTCACAAACATATTGATCCCAGTCAATCAGACTATCCTCCGACTTCTGAGGTGTGAAACGGTTAAACAGAATCACAATTCTGCCCTCAGTCCATACTTTTCTATTTACCTGATAAATAATAACGCAGATTTCTTGCTGCTCCTCTTTTTACCAGTATCCCCTTAGCTGTCATTTTGCGCAGGAGCAGAATCGCCGTTGACTGAGATATATGCAAAGTCGACTCAATATCTTTTCGTACAACAAATCCATTCTTCTGACACAGAGCGACAACCACGTCGGTCCGCTCATCCTTCTTTGTATCGACCATCTGAACATACTCATACTTCTTTATTTCCTCTTTGCCGTCGTGATTTTCTTTCCCATAATTGATATTAGGCAGAATTATTTTAAAAGAATTGCTGGCAGTCACAATCGACGGCTTTACAGCGGAATCCGCATAACATTCATTGATTTTCAAAATACCTGTGCCGTATGCCTCGATCAGTTTTAACCTGTAAAAAACAGCTGCAAGGTACTGATTTCTGAGAACAGATACGCCCAGCATGATGTCATCAACATATTCTCTCTTTAATTCGACCGTTTTGCTTTCTGTAAGCATGGCGTATCCTTCCTAATCTTAATCTAATCTAATAATTAATTATCATAATTAGATTAGATTCCGTTTCCAAGAAGATTATAAAAATTTAGGAAAAATTTTATCCGGCAACCCTCTCAGGCCGCCGCTTTAACAAACGCCGCGATATCCTCGATCACCTGCTCTTCCACATGTCCCGCCGTTTCATACTCGCTGACGTCCCGTTTTCCCTGCGTTGTCATCATCAGATGATTCAGCCCTTCATACAGATGAAACTCTGCGTTTTCTCTGTCTGCCAGAGTCTCCTGCCACAATGTGTAATCCTTGTCAGGGAACACCTGGAAATCCGCGTCCCCCTGAAGCACCAGAATCGGCATCTCCACCTCGTCAATAAAGTTCATTCCGCAATATTCCTTAATCGACTGCCAGTAACCTGCCGGCATTCCCAGCAGACTCGCGTCCGCCGGCTGTTCATCCAGTTCATCGCCGCGCAAAACCTCCATGTCCGCTTCGAGCTGTGTGATTTGCTGCTCCAGAAGCTCCTGCTGCTCCTCCGGCAGACTGTCCCTGTCCATCGTGGAAAGAAGCTCCTGATTCTGATCATAACTGATTTCCCACAGAAGGCGCAGGGATCCCGCCATCGAGATAATGCCGGAAAGCTCCGGGTGTTCCGCCGCGACTGCCGGAACGAGCGAACCGCCAAGCGAATGGCCCAGCACAAAGATCCTGCTGCCGTCCACTCTCTCATCCTCCTGCATCAGCGCGATCGCCGCGCTCACATCGTCCAGATATTCCTCCCGCAGATTGAGGTCTGATATCTCCATCGCACGTTCCGGATACGTGAAAAACCGCTTATCATAACGCAGAACAGCAATCCCTCTCTGTGCAAGACCATGCGCAATATCCGCAAAAGGCCGGTTTTCTCCTATCTGCTCATTCCGGTTGCTGCTACCGGAACCCTGCACCAGAATCACGACCGGCGGCTTTTCCACATCTCGCGGCAGGGTAAGCGCCGCACCGAGCGGGCAGGACGGATCACCCTCCACAATCAGCTCAAATTCTTCGTATCCACCATCTTTCGCGGTTTCCTCTTCCCCTGACTCTGGCCCCGTCAGATCCTCTTTCTCCGATTTCCCTGGTACTGACAAATCCTTTTCTCCCGATTCCTCTGTCCCGACAACCTTCTCATCATTCAGCTCTGTTTGATCCCCAGATCCTGCCCCTTCTGCTGCCTGTTCTTCTATTCCCACAGTTTTTGTGTCTTCCAGTTTTTTTGAATCTTCTGCTTCTCCCGGGTTTTCCGGCTTCTCCGTCTTCTGCTCCGCGGCGACAGGCCTCATATACAGGCCGCTGATCTTCCCATCTTCATCATAGCTGATCTGTATCTGCAGATTGCTGTTCTCAAATGCCTGTGTGACCACACAGACATAGCTTTCGGAGACTTCCATGCTCTCGACTGAAACCATTTCCGCAGGCTCTCCCAGCAGAATCGCAACCGAATTCCAGGAAGCTTTCAACGCTTCTTCGCTCAGAGCCTCCGCCATGGTCTCGTCAAATTTTTCTGTGACATCACCAAAATTCCCCGCCAGCATGTCATCGACAACCTGCTGCGCATCTTTTTCCAGATCTTCCGTATCAGCAGAAATCTGCTCCCTGACTTCTTTCAGTTCTTCTTCATCAGCGGAAATCTGTCCTTCAGCTTTCTTCAATCTCGCCTCGTCAACAGAAGCCTGCTCTCCAGCCACTTTCAGCCCGCCCTCATCGGCGGCCAGTGCAGCCCTTCCGCCGCAGGCACACAAGGCTGTCAACAATAAAGTAAATATAACTGATCTATACCATTTTCTTCTCATAAATTCTCCATCCTCCTTCATAATTCAGATTATACAACACTGTGTTACTCTCAAAATAACAACTTTTTTTCTATATTGCAACACCGAATTTACAGAGGGATGATTCCTGTTATCAGATTTATTAGCAAAAAGGAATTCATATTAGATGTAATATAAGATCATAGATTATTTATGACTTGATTTTCAGAACCAGATTGTGTATATCAGATGGGGATGATTTCCGCCCCTTCAGGCGGTGAGTGACAAATCCGTATCAGTGGCGGGACTCAATCCCTCCATCTGATATATGCTCCGCGGGGTTCTGAGCGCCAGTAGCGCTCGTTTAGAACCGACCAAAACGGAGTGAAGAACTGCTTGCAGTTTCTTCTACGCTTTTACTTGTGATCTTCGCTGCGTTGTCTTACATAGACAGAAAGAAATAGCATCCTTCGGCCTAAGTGGATGCTATTTCTTT
>CANQUH010000353.1 GCA_947626965.1 uncultured Lachnospiraceae bacterium | reverse complement strand
AGAAGGGGCAGGGCGTGAAATGTATCTATGTCGCGATCGGCCAGAAATCATCGACCGTGGCATCGATTGTCAATACACTGGAAGAATATGGCGCTATGGATTACACGACCGTTGTCTCCGCGACAGCGAGCGAGCTGGCGCCGCTTCAGTACATTGCACCGTATTCAGGCTGTGCAATCGGAGAGGAATGGATGGAGAACGGAGAGGACGTGCTCATCATCTACGATGACCTGTCAAAGCACGCGACGGCTTACCGTACACTCTCTCTGCTCCTGAGACGTCCGCCAGGACGTGAGGCGTATCCGGGCGACGTATTCTATCTCCACAGCAGACTGCTTGAGCGTGCCGCAAAGCTTTCGGACGCTCTCGGCGGAGGTTCTCTCACCGCGCTTCCGATCATCGAGACGCAGGCGGGCGACGTGTCGGCATACATTCCGACAAATGTTATCTCCATCACGGATGGTCAGATTTATCTGGAGACAGAAATGTTCAACTCCGGTTTCCGTCCGGCTATCAATGCGGGTCTTTCCGTATCGCGAGTCGGCGGCGCGGCCCAGATCAAGGCCATGAAGAAGATCGCGGCTCCGATTCGTGTCGAGCTGGCGCAGTACCGCGAGCTGGCTGCTTTCGCGCAGTTCGGTTCCGAGCTGGACGACGATACGAAGGACAAGCTGGCGCAGGGCGAGCGCATCAAGGAAATCCTGAAGCAGCCGCAGTATCAGCCGATGCCTGTACAGTATCAGGTTATCATCATTTACGCGGCCACGAACCGATATCTGCTGGATATTGAAGTGAAGGATATTCTGCGCTTTGAGAAGGAACTGTTCGAGTTCCTTGATACGAAGTATCCGGAGATTCCGGCGTCGATCGCCAAAGAGAAGCAGATTGTGGAAGAGACAGAGCAGAAGCTGAAGAGCGCGATCACAGAGTTCAAGGCGAGCTTCAAGTAGGTAGTGGCAGAAACTGTCTGAGAAGCCGGGGCCGGCAGAAGAAAATTTTCTGGCGCGGCAGGCTGTCAGACAGAGGAAAACTGCAGAAAGGATGATTTTATGGCCTCAATGAGAGACATCAAGCGGCGGCGCAGCAGTATCGCGAGCACCCAGCAGATTACAAAGGCTATGAAGCTGGTGTCCACAGTCAAGCTGCAGAAGACGAAAGCGCGCGCCGAGCGGTCCAAGCCGTACTTTGACAAGATGTACGCTACGGTGACCTCCATGCTGGCCAAATCCGGGACGATTGAGCATCCGTATTTGAAGCCGCAGGATTCAAAGAAAAAAGCGGTCATCATGATCACATCGAACCGCGGTCTTGCGGGCGGGTACAATTCCAATGTGATCAAGGTTCTGACCGGTTCCTCTCTTGCGAAGGAAGATGTCGTTCTGTACAGTGTCGGACACAAGGGAAGAGAGCATCTCCTGAGAAAAGGATATCAGGAGGCGAAGGATTACAGTGAGGCGATCGAGAACCCGATGTTCCACGACGCGAAGGAAATCTGTCAGGATGTCCTGAATTCCTATGCGGCGGGAGAAGTCGGAGAGATCTACGTTGCCTACACGTATTTCAAGAACACAGTCGTACATGAGCCGACGCTCCTGAAACTTCTTCCCGTGGAGATCGACGAGGCGGATGTGGAGGCTGCAAAGGACAATATTCTGATGAATTACGAGCCGGAGGCTGAGGAAGCGCTGGACGTTATCATCCCGAAATATATCACCAGCATCGTCTACGGCGCTCTGGTAGAGTCTGTGGCGAGCGAGAACGGCGCGAGGATGCAGGCGATGGATTCCGCGACCAGCAATGCTGAGGAAATGATCAGCAAGCTGACTCTGCAGTACAACCGCGCAAGACAGGGTTCCATCACGCAGGAGCTCACAGAGATCATCGCAGGTGCGGAGGCAATTTCGTAGCAGGAGACAGAAAAGAAAATCACAAAAAGTCCACAGGATCGCCAGGGCATGCTCAGACGGACGGATTCTGTTTGTCCGCCGGTTTTTGCTCTGCGGCTGGACTTTTATTACAGGATAGGAGAGTGAGTTACAGGAATGGCACAGCAGAACAAAGGTAAGATCACTCAGATTATCGGCGCAGTATTGGATATTAAATTTTCGGAAGGAAAACTTCCGGCAATATATGAGGCAATTCACATTACCAGGACGAGCGGAGAACTTCTCGTCGTAGAGGTAGCGCAGCACCTCGGAGATGAGACGGTCAGATGTATCGCCATGGGTTCAACGGACGGACTTGTCAGAGGAATGGAAGCGATCGCTACAGGGTCGCCGATCTGTGTTCCGGTCGGAGAGAAGACGCTGGGACGTATCTTCAACGTCACAGGTGATCCGATCGACGAGAAGCCCGCGCCGGAGGGTGTGAAATATATGCCGATCCACAGGGATGCGCCGTCATTTGAGGAGCAGGCGACGTCGGCCGAGGTACTTGAGACAGGTATCAAGGTCGTAGACCTTCTCTGCCCGTATCAGAAGGGCGGAAAGATCGGTCTTTTCGGAGGCGCCGGCGTAGGCAAGACGGTATTGATTCAGGAACTGATCCGAAACATCGCGACGGAGCACGGCGGCTATTCCGTGTTCACCGGCGTAGGCGAGCGTACCCGTGAGGGCAACGACCTGTACTACGAGATGCAGGGATCGGGCGTTATCAATAAGACGACCATGGTATTCGGACAGATGAATGAGCCGCCTGGAGCGAGAATGCGTGTAGGTCTTACGGGACTTACCATGGCGGAGAATTTCCGTGATGAAGGCGGCAAGGACGTTCTTCTGTTCATCGACAATATCTTCCGTTTTACACAGGCAGGTTCCGAGGTGTCGGCTCTGCTTGGCCGTATGCCTTCAGCCGTTGGTTATCAGCCGACGCTGCAGACGGAGATGGGCGCTCTGCAGGAGCGTATCACATCGACGAAGAACGGTTCCATCACATCCGTACAGGCTGTCTACGTGCCTGCGGATGACCTGACTGACCCGGCTCCGGCAACGACGTTCGCTCATCTGGACGCGACCACCGTATTGTCACGTTCCATCGTTGAGCTTGGTATTTACCCGGCTGTAGACCCGCTGGATTCCACTTCGCGTATCCTTGATCCGAGAATTGTCGGTGAGGAGCACTATGCGGTGGCCCGCGGCGTGCAGGAGATCCTTCAGAAGTATAAGGAACTGCAGGATATTAT
>CANQUH010000352.1 GCA_947626965.1 uncultured Lachnospiraceae bacterium | reverse complement strand
GGCGGATGGAGGGGCACTCCCAGTATCCTGTCGCCGGGAATGTTTGAAGAGTTTTCCTGGCCATATATCAAGGAGCTTACAGATCTGTGCGTAAATTATGGTGTTCTTCCGATTATCCATCTGGATTCCTGCTGGGATTTGGGACTTCAGAAATTCCGCGAACTTCCAAAAGGTAAGTGTATTATGGCTCTGGACGGAAAGACCAGCATGAAACTGGCGAAAGAAGCCGTCGGAGATATGATGTGTATTATGGGAGATGTACCGGCTGAGATGCTTGCATTCGGAACGCAGGAAAAAGTATATGATTATGTCACAAATTTGCTTAATATTATGGGACCGACAGGATATATCGTTTGTTCTGGCTGTGATGTGCCGTTCAATGCGAAGCTGGAAAACGTTCAGATGATGGCCAAAGCAAGAGACGATTTTTTCAAAAAGTAAGCTGTTGTCCCGGAGTTAGAACATCACGTGTGGAATTACCGGGTTTGTAAGGGAGTTATATGGTTAGGCTGGATATTTATGGAGGACTTCTGGGTACGGGAAAGACAACCCTGATTAAGCGAATGCTTTCTACAACTTATGCGGGGTATAAGACGGCGGTTATTGAAAATGAAATTGGAAAAGTCAATCTGGATGTGGAAGAACTGAGGGACGCTGCCGTATCGATAAAAGAAATATCTTCCGGATGTATTTGCTGTACATTAAAAGGAAGTCTCACAGAGGCGGTGAAGATGCTGGTTGAGCAGGAGCAGCCGGATTATATTGTTGTGGAGCCTTCCGGGGCTGCAGACCTGGCTGATGTGGCAAAAGCTTGTATGGATTTGGAATGTGTGATCCTGAATCGTATAGTTATGGTTGTAAATGCGAAGAGACTTCAGCGCCTCCTTAAAGTGGTCGGAAATTTTTTCCTGGATCAGCTCAGGAATGCCTGGACTGTGTATTTGAATTTTACAGATGGGCTGGATTCGGATCATATAGAAGAGATCAAAAAATCCTTGTGGGAAATTAATTCGGAGCTTACGATTGTAGAAACCCCTCTTCCTGAAATTATACCGGAGACTTTTTCGGAAGAAACAGGATCTCTGGAAAAATTCAGGAGAACAAATGTGGCAGATGCAGTATCAGAGAAATCTCCGGCGCAAAGATCGTCTGCGGTAAAAATTCATCCCGTGTATAAAAATAGCCGGAACAGCTGGTCTTATGAATTTAAGGACTGCTTTAATGAAGGAAGCCTGGAGCGGTTAATGGCAGTCTTTCGTCAGGAGCAGTGCGCAGATATCTGGAGAGTGAAAGGCTGTCTGAAAATGAGCAGTGGGGAAATAAAAAAAGTAGACATATCATTTGGAGATCAATTTATGGAAAGTATAGTAAACTTTCCGGAGAATAAAACAAATCTTCTGGTGGTTATTGGAAAAGAAATCAATGTCCGGTGGCTGAAAAAGCAGTTTGAAAGATTATAATCAGCAATAAGATAACAAAAATGTTATTTTTTCATAGAAGCTGCGTTTGCCTGTATCAGAAATTGAAAGAAGCTTGCAGTAATGTGGGGTTGTCGGAAAATGTCTGGTTGACATATTTTCCGACAGCTCTTTTTTGTGTGCAGGTCCGCATATGGAGATTTGCTGCTGGCACAGCATGCAGGCTGAGCGGGCAGACAGGAAGGAAAAACACGGGAGTTTCTTATTTGATGAGGACATACATAACGATAGAACGATATTTTTAATCAATTCACATTTGGAACATCTGACGGCATTATATGTATTAACAGTGCAGCCTCCTGTACCATTTTATTTATGTTCTTTTACCGTACCCATTTGCCAAGAATGGGAGCAGAACGCTATGAGAGAGTAATAGCTGTAAGTAAAGATGGAGCATTTGTTACAGAAGTAGTACCGCATGGAAGAAATAAGTGAGCATACGATTATTTTCCCATAAAGTGCAATTGTTTTTCTGAATAAAATTGAATATAATGATGCTGGGGTCAAAAGGAATTTTGCCCCCATGATGCCACGAATTGCTCCGCATTTCATGCTCCCGCAATTCTGAAACACCTCAAATCCGCACATTTTTCCATGAAAAATGGCTCCTTTTCGGTGTTTTTGGGTCTCAGTGTCATGCTTTTCCATGTGAACATGGAACGCATGACCTTTCGACCCTTGCATCATATAATAAAAATATGTACATACGAAAGGGGCGTGGAAAAATGAAAATGTCCAGAAAAAAATTTCCGATCGGGATTGAAGATTTCGAAGAGCTTCGTTCGGAAGATTTTTACTACGTTGACAAGACTGGACTGATCCGGGATCTCCTTGACAACTGGGGGAAAGTGAACCTGTTTACCCGCCCGCGGCGGTTCGGGAAGACGCTGAACATGAGCATGCTGGAGCATTTTTTCTCCCTGGAGGGGGATAAAAGCATTTTTGACGGGCTGGAGATCGCAGAGGAGAAGGCGCTCTGTGAGGAATATATGGGGAAGTATCCGGTTGTCTTTATCTCCCTGAAGGGAATCGATGCGGGAACTTATGAGACGGCATTCCAGATGGCGGCGCGGATACTGAAAAGCACGGCGGGAAAAGCAAGGTATCTTCTGAACAGCGATGCGCTGGACGAACAGGAAAAAGCGGACTACCGGAAGCTTCTGGATGATAGTATGAGTGAAGGCACATTTGGCGATGGACTTAGACTGTTGTCGGAACTGCTGGAGAAGCATCACGGGAAAAAAGTGATCCTTCTGATCGACGAATACGACGTCCCTCTGGCGAAAGCCCACGCGAACGGGTATTATAATCAGATGATCTCCCTGATCCGCAGCCTGCTGGGGCAGGCGTTAAAGACAAACAGCAGTCTGAAATTTGCGGTGCTGACCGGGTGTCTGCGGATCTCAAAGGAGAGCATCTTTACCGGGCTGAATAATCTGAAGGTATTGTCAATTGCGGACGAGCGTTTTGATGAGTATTTCGGCTTTACGGACAGGGAAGTGAGAGACCTTCTCTCGTATTATGGTATAGAGTCCCATTATGAGGCGATAAAGACCTGGTACGACGGTTACCAGTTCGGCAATGCGGAGGTATACTGTCCGTGGGATGTGCTGAACTACTGTGATCGGATCCGGAGCGCCCCGGACGCGCAGCCGGAGAACTACTGGATCAACACGAGCAGCAACGACGCGGTGGCGCGGTTCATCCGGGAAACAGGAAACGCGGCGA
>CANQUH010000351.1 GCA_947626965.1 uncultured Lachnospiraceae bacterium | reverse complement strand
TCAGCCGCGGTGGAGAATACCTGGCTCTTCTTGGTCGGGATCGTCGTATTTCTCTCGATCAGCTTCGTCGCTACGCCACCGAGCGTCTCGATAGAAAGTGACAGCGGAGTGACATCCAGAAGAAGGATATCGCCTGCGCCTGCGTCGCCCGCGAGCTTGCCGCCCTGAATGGAAGCGCCGAGCGCCACGCACTCATCCGGATTCAGGCTCTTGTTCGGATCATGGCCTGTGAGCTGCTTTACTTTATCCTGCACTGCCGGAATACGTGTGGAACCACCGACCAGGAGCACCTTGGAAAGTTCGCTCGTGGAAAGTCCCGCGTCTCTCAGTGCGTTCTGTACCGGAACAACCGTCATCTCAACCAGATCATGGGTCAGCTCGTCAAATTTCGCTCTGGTCAGATCCATCTCGAAATGCTTCGGGCCGGTCTCGTTCGCTGTGATGAACGGAAGGTTGATATTCGTCGTCGTAGAGGAGGAAAGTTCCTTCTTCGCCTTCTCAGCCGCCTCTTTCAGTCTCTGAAGCGCCATCTTGTCGGTGGAGAGGTCGATTCCCTCTTTCTTCTTAAAGTCCGCGATCATGTAGTCCGTGATCTTCTTGTCAAAATCATCGCCGCCCAGACGGTTGTTGCCGTTTGTCGCAAGAACTTCGATGACGCCCTCGCCGATCTCAATGATGGAGACATCGAAAGTACCGCCGCCAAGGTCGTAAACCATGATCTTCTGCTCTTTCTCATTGTCAAGGCCATATGCAAGCGCTGCCGCCGTCGGCTCGTTGATAATACGCTTTACGTCAAGACCTGCGATCTTGCCCGCATCCTTTGTCGCCTGACGCTGTGCGTCGTTGAAGTAAGCCGGAACCGTGATGACTGCCTCCGTCACCTTCTCGCCAAGATAATTCTCAGCGTCTGCTTTCAGCTTCTGAAGGATCATTGCGGAAATCTCCTGCGGAGAATATTTCTTTCCGTCGATCGATACGCGGTAATCGCTTCCCATATGTCTCTTAATTGAGGAGATGGTTCTGTCCGCGTTTGTAACTGCCTGACGCTTTGCCGGCTCTCCTACCAGACGCTCACCGGTCTTTGTAAATGCCACTACGGACGGAGTCGTCCTGGAACCCTCTGTATTTGTGATAACAACAGGCTTGCCGCCCTCCATAACTGCTACGCAGCTGTTTGTTGTTCCTAAGTCAATACCAATAATCTTGCTCATAATCAAGTCCTCCTTCAAAACTGATCTTTTTCTGATTTATTTCTGTATGATAATCTGCATTTCAATCTGTACTGCACAGAAATGCTGCTCCTGCGGCATTTCGCACTGCCGTTCCTGGTATTTCCAGGCCTCCCCAAAATGCAAAACGAACAGTAACTAATTTGCAACCTTTACCATGCTGTGTCTCACGACGCTGTCGCGATACAGATACCCTTTCTGAAATTCCTCGACTACGGTGTTCTCCTCTGTCTCCTCATCCTCCACATGCATCACCGCGTTGTGGAAGTTCGGATCAAACGGCTTTCCAACCGCTTCAATCGGAGTTACCCCGATTCCCTCCAGGGTGGTAAGGAACTGTTTGTAAACTTTTTCCATTCCCTGTACGAACGGATCCTCCTTCTGCTCGTCCGTCAGTCCGCCAAGTCCGCGCTCAAAATTATCGAGCGTCGGAAGGATTTTCTCAATCACACTCTTTGCGCCGACCTCAAACATCGCAGCCTTTTCCTTTTCCGTCCGCTTGCGGAAATTATCAAACTCTGCCATCTGCCGCTGTACGCGGTCCGTCAGCTCCTCAATCTGGGTATCCCTCTTATCCTTCTTTTTCTTAAAGAAACTTCTCTTCGGACTCTCACCGGCCGGATCCGCCGGGTCCGCGTCTTCTGCGGCCTCCTCTGGTTCGCTTCCTCCATCCGCCGGCTCTTCCCCGCCGGTATCTTCAGTTTCCGGTTCCGGATCCACCACGGATTCTTCTGATTCGTCCGTCACTTCCTGATCCATGACGTCCTCTTTTCTGCTTTCCTCCACCGGTTATCTCCACCTTTCTGTCCTCTATTTCCATATGACGGCACAGCCGTCAGTCAATATCCTTTCTGAACAGATCGTCCAGCTGCGCTCTGAGCGTCTTGAGCGTTCCGACCACCTTCTCGTAGTCCATACGCTTCGGTCCGATGATGCCGACCCTGCCGTACATCCCGTCCCCCAGCTCATACGTGGCTGTCACAACACTGCAGTCTCGCATTGTCGGAACCGGACTTTCCTGCCCGATATAGACCTGAATTCCCGTCTCATCGCTGATGTCTCCGCTGATCAGTCCGGCAAGATCCTCCTTTTCCTCGAAAGCACGGATCAGCTCGCGCGCCTTCTCGCTGCTGGAGAGCTCCGGATACTTGAAAATATTCGTCGCTCCGCTGGTATAGATCTCAACCTCCTCATGAGTCTGAATCGATTCTGCCACCGCGTCGAGGACACGGCTCACAAGCTCGCTGTGAATCCCCGCCTGCTCTTTCAGCTTTGAGATCGTCCCCAGATTGATCTCCTCAATCGTCAGTCCGTTCAGAGCGCTGTTCAGCAGGATGTTCAGCTCGAGTATCGTCTTCTGATCCAGCCCGTGCTCGATCTGCAGGATCTTGTTCCTCACGACATTTCCTTCCGCTACGATCACCGCCAGGATCTGAGACTCATTGACCACCGAGAGCTGAATGAACTTCAGCCTGGTTCTGTGATACTGGGGGCCTGAAATCATCGTCGCGTAATTCGTATTCGTCGCGAGAACACGGGCCAGCTGCTTGAGCAGCAGCTCCATTCTGTCCTGACGTTGTATCATCAGTTCTTTCATCTCTGTAAATTCGCGGTCCTTGTCCTCCATCATGCGGTCCACGTAAAGGCGGTAGCCCGCATCCGACGGAATCCTTCCCGCGGAGGTATGCGGCTGAAGAATATACCCCATCTCCTCCAGGTCCGACATTTCATTGCGAATAGTAGCGGAACTCAGATTCAGATCTGCATATTTGGAAATTGTACGCGAACCTACCGGCTCGCCCGTCTCCAGATAAGTCTTGATGATAGCTTTCAAAATAGCCCATTTCCTATCATCGAGTTGCATCTGAATTCCTCCTTCCTGTTTGCTGTTAGCACTCTATGACTCTGAGTGCTAACAGTTACTGTAGTTACTATAATACCCACTCCTGTTTTTGTCAATAACATTTTCAAAAAAATTTCCATTTT
>CANQUH010000350.1 GCA_947626965.1 uncultured Lachnospiraceae bacterium | reverse complement strand
TGCTGCGTCAGCAGCTATTTTCCTTACACGGGCCTGTACACAAAACAAAAACCCGCCAGTCTTCCTGCTGACGGGAGTTTTTGTTACATTATACGGCTGACCGGCCGCGTCATTCGATCAGTACGCCGGTCTGACTGTCAAATGTATATTTCTTTCCTTCGATTTTCTTTGTGCCGGTAACGCGCACTCCGTTCTTGTTCAGATAATACTGTTTCTTTCTAATCTTCAGCCAGCCCGTCATCATGGCCCCGCTCCCTTTATCCAGGTAATAATATTTTTTTCCGATCTGCAGCCAGCCCGTCTTCATGACGCCGTTGCTTTTCATATAATATTTACCATCATCCAGGGTGATCCAGCCGGTCTTCATGACCCCGGTCGTTTTATCGAGGTAATACGTCTTTCCGCCCTTTTCCAGCCAGCCGGTCTTCATGACCCCCTTATTGTTAAAGAAATAGCGGTTTCCGCCGATGGCGGCCCATCCTGTCACGCGGTAGCCGTTCGCGTCAAAAAAGTACCGCTTCCCGTCGATCGTCTTGAAAGCTGTCTTTAATATCTGGCCATTCTCCTGTACGTACCAGTAATGCGTACCGTCTGTCTTCCAGCCTGTATCCTCAGGTTTTAATGCCGTCGTTCTCGGTATTATCAGCTTCGAATAATCCACATAAGAATAGTCGAGATCAACCGCCGCGGAAATTCCACTGACTTTTCCCGTGCTGCTGTACTGCCACATGGTAAACGGGACAATCGCCGGCGCGGCATCTGACCATTTCGCGACCCATTTATCATACTTTGTAAGACGGCTCAGCTCCATCATCCCGTACATCCAGTTTTCACTCGCATAGAGCATCGGATGATACCCCGCTTTCTCGATCACTTCCAGAAAAGCGATCGCGATATCCGTGCGCTGCTTCGTCGTCAGTTTCATCTGCGTCGGATCCTCAATATCAAACGCCACCGGATAGGAAATCTTATACCCGTCAATCTGATCAAGCACATACTGTGCTTCCGCTCTCGCCTGCTCTTCTGTCAGCGCGATCGAATACAGATACGCTCCCACTTTGATATTCTGGCTGAGCGCTCCCGTGATATTGGCCTTAAAATACGGATCCGGCTGCGGCACCTTTCCATTCAGGCGGCCCAGTCCGAGCATTACAAATTCGATACCGTCTTTCTTGACCCCTGCCCAGTTGACCGAGCCCTGCCAGCGCGAAACATCGATTCCCCTCACCCGATAGTCCTCTGCGCTCACCTTCTGCGGTTTCACAGACAACACCGACACCAAAATTCCCACAGACAGCAAAAGCAGCAGCCATCTGTATCTGAATCTCTGTTGTTCTCTCATTTTCTTCCCCTCTTTCTTTTTTTATTGCTGTTTCTGATTTTATTCTTCAAGGGGATACTTGTCAATATCTGCCGGGCGGTTATTGTTATTCCGTGACCAGCAGCGTTACTGTTCACTCCGTGACCAGCAACAACGCTTCGCAATGCACAGAAATGCCACTTCCGTGGCATTTCGCGCCTCAGACCTCGGGATTTCCGCACAAAATGTGCGGAAATCACCTCGAGCTCAGTGGGGGGAACAGTAACCCAGCAGCACTTCATGAGACCCACTCTTTACCTCGTCGCCACCTGCGCGATATCCACAAGTGTCAGGTTCTGTATATGATTATTCTCAAGGCTTGTAATCAGTGCCTCGGCCGTGTCGAGCGAAGTCAGCACGTTGACGCCTGTCTCGATTGCGCTTCTGCGGATCAGGAAGCCGTCTTTCGAATGCCCCACGCCCTGCGTCGGCGTATCGATAACCAGATCGATCTCATGTCCGAGAATCAGATCCATCAGGTTCGGCGACTCGTTCTCGATCTTGTTGATCTGCATCGCGTGAACGCCGTTCTCCCGAAGCACTCTCGCCGTGCTTCTCGTCGCAAAAATCCGGTACCCGATCGCCTCAAAACGGCGCGCGATTCCCACGGCATCCGGCTTGTCGGAATCCTTGACCGTCATGATCATGTTCTTATACTTCGGCAGATTGACGCCCGCTCCCAGAAATGCCTTGTAGAGCGCCTCGTCAAACGTCGCTGCGATTCCAAGGCATTCGCCTGTGGATTTCATCTCCGGCCCGAGACTGATATCGGCGCCGCGGATTTTTTCAAACGAGAACACCGGCATCTTGATCGCGAAATAATCCGCCTCCGGCTGCAGTCCGGGCTTATAGCCGAGCTCGCGGATCTTCTTTCCGAGAATCACCTTTGTCGCAAGCGGCACGATCGGGATTCCCGTCACTTTACTGATGTAAGGCACGGTACGGCTCGAGCGCGGATTGACCTCAATCACATACACCTCGTCATTGCTCACGATAAACTGAATGTTGATCAGTCCGACGACATGCAGTGAACGCGCCAGCTTAAGCGTATAGTTCTCGATCACGCGCTTGATCTTCGGCGAGATACTCTGCGCCGGATAGACGGAGATACTGTCGCCGGAGTGGATGCCCGCCCGCTCAATATGCTCCATAATGCCCGGAATCAGGATGTCCTCGCCGTCGCAGACCGCGTCGACCTCAATCTCTTTTCCGACCAGATACTTATCCACCAGAATCGGATGCTCCTGCGCAATCCGGTTGATGATCCCGATAAACTCATCCACATCCTCATCATTGATCGCGATCTGCATTCCCTGACCGCCAAGCACGTAGGACGGACGCACCAGCACCGGATAGCCCAGGCGGTTCGCGACGGCCTTCGCCTCCTCCGCGGTATAGACAGTATCGCCCGCCGGCCTCGGTATGCTGCACTCCTCCAGAATCTGATCAAACAGCTCACGGTCCTCCGCCGCGTCGACGTTCTCCGCCGACGTTCCAAGGATCGGAACTCCCATCTTCATCAGAGCTTCCGTCAGCTTGATCGCTGTCTGCCCGCCGAACTGTACGACCGCTCCGTCCGGCTTCTCAAAGCGAACGACATTCTCCACATCCTCCGGCGTCAGCGGCTCAAAGTACAGTTTGTCCGCGATGTCAAAGTCTGTGCTGACCGTCTCCGGATTGTTGTTGATGATGATCGTCTCATAACCTTCTTTTGAAAATGCCCAGGTGCAGTGCACCGAGCAGAAATCAAACTCAATTCCCTGACCGATGCGGATCGGACCGGAGCCAAGCACAAGCACCTTTTTCCGGTCATTCGTCTCAACGGCCTCGTTCTCGCTGCCAAATACCGAGTAATA
>CANQUH010000349.1 GCA_947626965.1 uncultured Lachnospiraceae bacterium | reverse complement strand
ATTGATGTAGACCCGCGCTCGATCTTTGACGTGCAGGTCAAGAGACTGCATGAGTACAAGCGCCAGCTTCTGAACATCCTTCACGTTATGTATCTGTACAACCAGATCAAGGATCATCCGGAGATGCCGTTTTATCCGAGAACCTTTATTTTCGGTGCGAAGGCGGCAGCAGGCTATCGCCGCGCGAAGCTGACGATCAAACTGATCAACAGCGTGGCTGATGTGATCAACAACGACCGTTCCATCAACGGCAAGCTGAAGGTTGTGTTTATCGAGGATTATCGTGTATCCAACGCAGAGATTATCTTTGCGGCAGCAGATGTATCTGAGCAGATTTCGACTGCAAGTAAAGAGGCGTCTGGTACAGGAAACATGAAGTTTATGCTGAACGGTGCCCCGACACTTGGAACGATGGACGGCGCGAATGTCGAGATCGTGGAGGAAGTCGGCGAGGACAATGCGTTTATTTTCGGTCTTTCTGCGGACGAGGTTATCCGTTTCGAGAATCATGGCGGATACTATCCGACCGATTACTTTAATAATGACCAGGATATCCGCCGCGTGCTGATGCAGCTGATCAACGGCGAGTATTCACATGGCGATATGAATATGTTCCGTGAGATCTATGATTCTCTGCTGAACACCAACAGCAGCGACAGACCGGATACGTACTTTATTCTGGCGGATTTCAAGTCCTATGCTGCGGCGCAGAGCCGTGTCGAGGAAGCATACCGCGATGAGGCGCGCTGGGCGAAGATGGCGATTCTGAATATGGCGTGCAGCGGCAAGTTCACCTCAGACAGAACAATCCAGCAGTATGTGGATGAAATCTGGCATCTCGATAAGGTGGAGATTAAGGTGGATCCGGAGAGTTTTGAAATATAGAAGACAATTATCATACAGGGGATGCGCAGGGACTCGGAATCGAAGATGTCTGGCTACAGTTCCCCCCATTGAGCTCGAGATGATTTTCGGGCAGATTGCCTGGAAATCCCGAGGTCTGCTGGCGCAGACCTGAATCCCGCGCGCAAAACTCACGGGCGAGTCTTGAATTTACAGTGACGGAAGAAACAGCTGCCGTGCCGGTGACCAGATGGTCGGGGTACGGCGGTTTTTTTGTTACAGTAAAGTTTTTCTTTTCTGATTCCTCATATTTTTCTGGTATAACATGTACGTTTCTGGAAATCATATCATTAAACCATTCTGGTGTGCAGGTGAAAGGGTACTTTGGAATGTTGGTACAATTGCTGCCGGCTGTGTCCCGCAAAGGAGTGAGCGGCGGCAGAAAGAGAAGTCTGGCGAAAGTACACAGAGCGGCACAGCAGCAGGAGAAATCAAAGTATGAGGTGAATGATATGAATAAAAGGTTTTTCAGGGATTTGGTGACCAGAAGAAGCAATGCGTGGACGTTTGGACTGTGCCTGACAGGAGTTTTGGTAGTTGGTACCATCATCGCAGTGGACAGCTCCCGTATAAGCGATCAGGAAGAGCCTGAGACGTCGATGGAGCAGGCATATCTGGATGAAGATTATCAGGATGAAGAAATTGATAATGAAGCCGAACTTACAGGAGGAATCGGCGATATGGTTCTGGCGGATGTCGGCGGCGGAACAGACGGCGCAGAAGAGAATACAATGGATGCATCATCAGGAAATGCCGTAGAAGATATGGGGACAGATGCTTCGAACGACGGCACAGAAGATGTAACTGCTGAAAATACGGCAGAAGACGGACAGACTGCAGAAAATACAGATGAGAATACAGCCGAGGCTTCATCCGCGAATGTAATCTCAGAAGAAGCGCTCCTTGCGGCTGATGTCATGTTTCATGAGACAGATACGCTTCTCTGGCCGGCAGCAGGCACGATTCTGATTGATTACAGCATGGATGGAAGCGTGTACTTTCCGACACTTGATCAGTATAAATACAATCCGGCTCTGATCATCGGAAGCCAGGCGGGGAATCAGGTTGTTTCCGCTGCACGCGGTATTGTGGAATCTGTTGATGTAGATGAGGTAAACGGACTGAAAATGACGGTCAATATCGGAAATGGATACCGGCTGGTCTATGGACAGCTCAAAGAAACTGCGGCTGCGCAGGGAGATGTTGTTGAGGCGGGCAGTGTGATCGGATATGTCAGTGAGCCGACCAGATTCTATGCAAAGGAAGGAAGCAATCTGTATTTCCAGATGACAAAGGATCAGGTTCCAGTGGATCCGATACTGTATCTGGAATAAGCATTGGAATAAGCATTGGAATAAGCGCACTAAAGAAATGATGCACAAAAACGGAATCCGGGAGTATAATAAAATACAGATATCCAATGATTGCAGTTCCTGAGAAGACAGTGCTTGGGAAAGTATAGCGGCAGTCAGGATCCGCAGCTGTATCTTTTACAATTTTTACCTGTCAGGGCTGAAGTATCCTGTGAATGAAGGATGGAAAAAGTACGCTATGGGTAATGTACGTCTGGTTTCTGGTTATTTTCCAGTAACTTTTTCAGGCAGCTGCTTTAAATAGAAAGGGATGGGATTCCATCCCTGTACATAGCCGTCAGGCAGTTTGGGGCAAAAGATTAAAGCGAAAGGAAGCAGAAGCCATGAGTTCGAAAGCAGAAACAGGCAAAAACTATACTTATATGGTAAAATGCCGGGATGGTACGATCTATACGGGATGGACAACTATGCTTGAGCGGAGAATATCCGAGCATAACAGCGGCAAGGGCGCCAGATATACGAGGGGACGCCGTCCGGTGGAACTGATTTATTATGAAGAAAGCTCGTCAAAACAGGAGGCTATGAGGAGAGAATATGAGATAAAAAAGATGACCAGAAAGCAGAAAATAGAACTTGCAAAAAAAAATAAAAAAAGTGATTGACAAAATCAGGGTATTTGAGTATAATGAGAAAGCGCTGTGAGGCGGGAAGAAAATTAAACATTGATTTATAGATTCAGGAGAAATACTCAAGAGGCTGAAGAGGCGCCCCTGCTAAGGGTGTAGGTCGTTAATCGCGGCGCGAGGGTTCAAATCCCTCTTTCTCCGCTCTGTCTTTCAGATAAGAAGACAGAAAAAACTTTTGAAAAAAAGTTAAAAAAAGGTGTTGACAAACTCCGAAAGATATGATATCCTGTCAGAGTTGCGCCGGACAAGAGAGCGGCGGACAACACAAAGAACCTTGACAACTGAACAGTGAAACAGCCTTGAAAGATTCCAAAAAGTTAAATTCAAGGAACTGACCTTTAAAACAGTAAAGGAAAGATAACCAGCAGTTATCT
>CANQUH010000348.1 GCA_947626965.1 uncultured Lachnospiraceae bacterium | reverse complement strand
TTGACAGTCGCGCGATGCTTCGGGATAGCGCCGATCGGTGATTTAACCAGTGTGATTTTTAACTTGTCTGCCATGTCCCGAACCTCCTTATCCCAGAACCTCTTCGACTGACTTTCCGCGCAGCCTTGCCACTTCTTCCGGGGACTTCAGCTGACGCAGCGCCTCAATCGTCGCGAGAACTACATTCTGCTTGTTATTGGATGACAGTGATTTCGTACGGATATTCTTGATGCCCGCGAGCTCAAGAACGCTGCGGACCGGGCCGCCTGCGATGATACCAGTACCCTGAGGAGCCTTCTTCAGAAGCACGGAAGCGCCGCCGAACTTGGCCTGGAAATCATGCGGGATACTCGCATTGTCATCCATCACTACATTGATAAGCTTCTTCATGGCATCTTCTTTGCCTTTGCGGATCGCCTCCGGAATTTCAGCTGCCTTGCCAAGGCCGGCGCCTACATGTCCGTTGCCATCTCCTACAACCACCAAAGCTGTGAAACGGAAGTTACGACCACCCTTAACAACCTTGGTAACACGCTTGATTGACACTACCTTCTCAGTTAATTCAAACTGACTCGGGTCAATGATCTCATGTCTCATGTGTCTTTTCCTCCCTTACTAGAATTCCAGCCCGGCTTCTCTGGCTGCTTCAGCCAATGCCTTAACCTTGCCCTGATAGATGAAGCCTCCGCGGTCGAAAACAACCGTCGTGATTCCCTTTTCAAGAGCCCTCTGGGCAATTACCTTGCCAAGATATGCAGCCGCGGCGACGTTATTGGTCTTTTCCAGCTCTGCCTTCACTTCTTTCTGAAGAGTGCTTGCAGATACCAGAGTGTTTCCAACGGTGTCGTCAATGATCTGCGCATACATATGATTATTGCTTCTGAACACGGCCAGACGCGGTCTCTCGGCTGTGCCGCTGAAACGATTGCGAAGCTTTCTATGCTTGTTCTCGCGAACTTTTGTTCTTGATTCTTTACTAACCATTTTCACACTCTCCTTACTTATTTTTTACCGGTCTTACCAACTTTACGCCTGATAACTTCGTCAGCATACTTGATACCCTTGCCCTTATACGGCTCCGGTTTTCTCTTCTCTCTGATCTCAGCTGCGTACTGGCCAACCTTTTCCTTATCAATACCGGATACAACGATCTTGTTGCCGTCCACCTTTGTCTCAAGGCCTTCCGGATCCGTCATCTCTACCGGATGAGAATATCCGAGCGTCAAAGTAAGCTTGTTGCCTGCCTTCGCAGCTCTGTAGCCGACACCGTTGATCTCCAGAGTCTTTGTATAGCCTTCGCTCACACCGATTACCATGTTGTGGATCAGTGTTCTGGTAAGGCCATGGAGAGATTTCATTTTCTTTAAGTCATTCGGTCTCTTGACCAGGACATGGCCATCCTCCATCGTGATTTCCATCTCCTTCGGAAGCACTCTTGTGAGCGTTCCCTTTGCACCCTTTACGGTTACTTTATTTCCTTCCGCGATCTCGACGGTAACACCTGCCGGAATCGCCACTGGCATTCTTCCTATACGTGACATGCCATTGTCCTCCTTACTTAGATTTTCGGAGAAAGCGGGGGTTCGCTTTCTCTGTTTTCAGTCAGATTTTTGTCGCCTGACGGCTCGGATTCGTCAAGTTGCTTTCGGGTATGTTCGCTCCACTAACCTCGTTCATCGCCTGCCGGCTCGAACTCGCTAAGGGTCGCGAACGACCTCGCACTAAACTCACCCTTCGTCTGACGACTCGGGTTCGTCAAGTTGCTTTCGGTCACCAAATAAACGCGAGCACTTCGCCGCCCACCTGAAGCCTTCTCGCTTCTTTGTCGGTGATAACGCCCTGGTTCGTGGAAAGGATTGCAACGCCCAGTCCGCCGAGCACCTTCGGCAGATTGTCTTTGCCTGCGTATACACGAAGACCCGGCTTGGAAATTCTCTTCAGGCCCGTAATAACCTTCTCATTTTTGTCAACGCCATACTTCAGCGTGATATGGATTGTCTGGAACGATCCCTCATCCACCAGATCATATTTCTTAATGTATCCCTCGTCAAGAAGAATGTTTGCAATTGCAATCTTCATTCTGGAAGCAGGTACATCTACTGTATCATGTTTTGCAGTATTCGCGTTACGGATTCTCGTAAGCATATCTGCAATCGGATCACTCATTGACATGTAAGTTTCCTCCTTGTATAAAATTCAGACTTTACAGTACGTAATTATCTTACCAGCTTGCTTTCTTGACGCCCGGAATCTGGCCCTTGTAAGCCAGCTCACGGAAGCAGATACGGCAGATGCCATATTTTCTCAGGTATGCGTGCGGACGTCCACAGATTCTGCAGCGTGTGTATTCTCTGGTGGAGAATTTCTGCTTGCGCTGCTGTTTCAGCTTCATTGCTGTCTTAGCCATGAAATTTCCCTCCTAACTATTTCCTAAACGGCATGTTGAACAGTCTCAGTAACTCACGTGCTTCCTCGTCTGTCTTTGCGGTTGTGACGAAGATAACATCCATACCTCTGATCTTGTCGATCTTGTCATACTCGATCTCCGGGAAAATGAGCTGCTCTTTGATGCCAAGTGCATAGTTGCCTCTGCCGTCGAACGCATTCGGGTTTACACCTCTGAAGTCACGTACACGCGGTAAAGCCAGGTTGATGAGACGATCTACGAAGTCATACATCTTCTCACCGCGGAGCGTTGTCTTACATCCGATTGCCATACCCTCTCTGATCTTGAAGTTAGCCACAGACTTTTTCGCCTTTGTAACGACTGCTTTCTGACCAGTGATCTTCTCCATATCCTTAACGGCTGATTCCAGAAGCTTCGCGTTTTCCTTCGCCTCGCCAACGCCCATGTTGACAACAACTTTGTCGAGCTTCGGAACTTCCATGATATTCTTATATCCAAATTTCTTGATCATGGCATCCATGATCTCAGTCCGGTAAATTTCTTTCAATCTGCTCAATTTATGCGGCCTCCTTTCTCAATTAGTCAATCACATCGCCCGTTGTCTTCGCAACGCGGACTTTCTTGTCGCCCTCTATCTTAAAACCGATCCTGGTCGGTTTGCCCTTATGCAGATACATAACGTTGGAGATGTCGATATAGGACTCTTTGTTCACGATGCCGCCCTGCTGATTCGCTGCTGAAGGCTTCATATGCTTTGTGACCATGCCGATGCCCTCAACGAGAACCTTGCCGTCCTTCACTGCCAGGACTTTGCCGTCCTTGCCTTTATCTTTGCCGGCGATCACTACGACTGTATCACCCTTTTTAATCTTATTCATGAATCTGACCCTCCTTATAATACTTCCGGAGCC
>CANQUH010000347.1 GCA_947626965.1 uncultured Lachnospiraceae bacterium | reverse complement strand
ATATTACAGAGGAGACGAAGGAGCAGATCCGCTCGATCGCGGATTTCTGGGAGAACAATAATCTGCGCGCCAGAGGGGAGGCGCTGATGCCGGAAGAGATGCAGGTCTACATGGACACTGGATTTTTCGGGATGGAAGGGAAGTTAAACGCCGGAGATGCCCACATCGTTGTCGATTATGCAAATCTGCTCAGGAAAGGGCTGAAGGATTACGAGCGCAGGGCGCGGGAGTACAAGGCCGGTCTGGATCTGACGAAACCGGAATCTATCGACAAATATCAGTTTTACAAGGCAGTGCTGATCGTGATTGAAGCAGTCCGCGGATTTGCGGGGCGCTACGCGTCGCTTGCGCGGGAGAAGGCGGCGGACGCGCCGGAAACGAGAAAGTCTGAGCTTCTGGAGATTGCGCGAATCTGCGAGAAAGTTCCCTATGAGCCGGTACAGACTTTCCACGAGGCGGTGCAGTCAGTGTGGTTCATCCAGCTCATCCTCCAGATCGAGTCCAACGGCCATTCGCTTTCCTACGGACGGTTCGACCAGTACGCGAATGAATATCTGGAAGTGGATCTTCAGAAAGGAACGATCACCGAGGATCAGGCGGTGGAACTGCTGACGAATCTGTGGATCAAGACGCTGACGATCAACAAGGTCCGCTCGCAGGCGCATACCTTCTCCAGTGCGGGAAGTCCGATGTATCAGAACGTCACCGTCGGCGGACAGACGCCGGACGGCAGGGATGCGGTCAACAAACTGTCATTTCTGGTGCTTCGTTCAATCGGGCAGACGAGGCTGCCGCAGCCGAATCTGACGGTGCGTTATCACCGGAACCTGAATCAGGATTTTATGAACGAGGCACTGGAGGTGCTGAAGCTCGGAACGGGCATGCCAGCGTTCAACAGCGACGAGGTGATTATCCCCTCGTTTATTGAGAAGGGCGTGAAGAAAAAGGATGCTTACAACTATTCGGCGGTTGGCTGCGTGGAGACCGCGGTTCCCGGAAAATGGGGCTATCGCTGCACCGGCATGAGTTACCTGAATTTCCCGAGAATCCTTCTCATGGTGATGAACAATGGGATCGACATGACATCCGGGCGGCGCTTTGTCAAAGATTATGGAAATTTCCGCGACATGGAATCTTTTGACGAGTTGATGAACGCGTGGGATAAGGCAATCCGCGAACTGACTCGCGCCAGCGTGATCGTGGAGAACGCGATCGATCTCGCGAGCGAGCGGGAAGTGCCGGATATTCTCTGCTCGACGCTGACGCAGGACTGTCTGAGCCGCGGAAAGACGATCAAGGAAGGCGGGGCGGTTTACGACTTTATCTCCGGCCTTCAGGTGGGAATCGCGGATATGGCGGACTCCCTGGCGGCGATTAAGACTCTGGTGTTTGAGGAAAAGAAGATCAGCAGGGATGAACTGATGGATGCTCTGCAGAATGATTTCGCGGGCGAGAAAGGAGAGCGGATCCGACAGATGCTGATCAACGACGCTCCGAAGTATGGGAATGACGACGACCAGGCGGACCGGCTGATCGTGGACGCCTACGCATCCTATATCGACGAGATGAAGAAATATCCGAATACCCGTTATCAGAGAGGACCGATCGGCGGCATCCGCTATGCGGGTACATCCTCGATCTCCGCGAACGTCGGGCAGGGATACGGCACGATGGCGACCCCAAACGGGCGTCATGCACACCAGCCTTTGGCGGAAGGATGTTCTCCGGCGCACGCGATGGACAAAAATGGTCCCACTGCCGTGTTCAAATCCGTCTCCAAGCTGCCGACGCACGAGATCACAGGCGGAGTGCTTCTGAATCAGAAAGTGACGCCGTCCATGCTCTCCACCCCGGAGAACACAAAAAAGCTGGAGATGATCATCCGTACGTTTTTCAATCGTCTGGACGGCTACCATGTGCAGTACAATGTGGTTGACCGCGCGACGCTTCTGGACGCGCAGAAACATCCGGAAAATCATAAAGATCTGATCGTCCGTGTGGCGGGATACAGCGCGTTCTTCAATGTCCTGTCCAAAGCGACACAGGATGATATCATCGGAAGGACCGAGCAGACATTATGAGAATGAAATTTCCGAAACTATACAGTAATAACCTGGATCCCCCTGGACTGCAGAGAACGGGTTGCCTCATCAGGAATTCTGCTGTCTGTGATGACGGTCTGTATCCGGCCGTTCAAATTCAGCGGAACAATCCCGCGCCTGCTGAATTTCTCGCTTTCCGTCAGGACGATGACGGACTCCGCCTGCACGGCCATGTCGCGGACTGCCTCGGCGCGGAGCTGGTCGCGGTTTGTAAAGCCGTTTTTCGGAGAATAGCCGTCCGTGCCGATGAAGAACTGAGACACACAGAAATTTGACGCTGTCTGCCGTACCAGCGGTCCGACCACGACCTGGCTGTCCTGCTGGAAGATGCCGCCCAGCAGAATAATCTGGAAACCGGATTTCCCGCGAATGTAGGAGGAGATAAAGGAACTGTTGGTGATGATCGTCAGATCGCGGTGCGTTTCCGTGAGCACATCTGCGAGAAGCGCGCAGCAGCTTCCGTTTTCGATCATGATGGTATCGCCGTTCTGGACGAGCTCGCTGGCTTTTCTGGCAATCTTTTTTTTCGCGTCGTAATGAAAAGCAATGCGCGTTCCCATATCGTCCATGTTCCGGAGCGTGGCGTACCCATGCTCCCGCCGGATGATGCCGCGCTGTTCCAGCTCATTCAGATCTTTTCTGACCGTCACCTGAGAGACACCCAGTTTTTGGGAAAGCTCCGTGACATCCGCTTTAATTTCTGTTGACAAAAGTTCCAGGATCTGGTTTGTGCGGTCTGTTTTCTTTCTCATATTTTTTCTCCTGTCTCATTTTTGGACGGGTCATCAGAAGTTCATTAAAATAAATTTGGAGGTATCATATGAAACTTTGTATTGACCACGCAGATATCAGTAAAATCAGGCACATTTATGAATTTTATCCGGCAGATGGAGTATCCACCAATCCCTCCATTCTGGCAAAGACGGGAAGACCGCCCTATGAGGTTTTAAAAGAAATCCGCGCATTTATCGGAGCGGATGCGGAGCTTTTTGTGCAGGTTGTTTCCAACAAGGCGGAAACAATGGAGAAGGAAGCACACCGGATCGTAAAAGAACTCGGGGATACCACGCTGGTGAAGATTCCCTGTACGCCGGAGGGCTTTAAGGCTATGAAACAGCTGAAAAAAGAAGGGATCCGTTTTATCGGAACCGCGATTTACACAGCTATGCAGGGATATCTGGCAGCAAAGTGCGGAGCGGAGTATGTGGCGCCGTACATCAACCGTATTGATAATATGGGATT
>CANQUH010000346.1 GCA_947626965.1 uncultured Lachnospiraceae bacterium | reverse complement strand
TGATGCCGGAAATCAGTCCTTTGTTTGGGTAGACGGATAAAACGAGCGAAATGGCTGAAGAATTTACTACTGTATCATTTTATCGGGGATATATGTGTCAGATGGGAGGCGTGCCATGTCTGAAAGAAAAAAACTTCCGATTGGAATAGACGATTTTGATAAACTAATTTCTGAAAGATTTTATTATGTGGATAAGACCGGACTTATCAGGGAATTGCTGGATAATCGGGGAGAGGTGAATCTGTTCACCCGCCCGCGCCGTTTTGGAAAAACCCTGAATATGAGCATGCTGAAGGCCTTTTTTGAGACGGGCACGGATCCTTCTCTGTTTGACGGACTTGCAATCAGCCGGGAGAAAGAACTCTGCCTGGAGTATCAGGGGAAATATCCGGTGATATTTCTGTCCCTGAAGAGCGTCAATGGGCTGACGTATGACGAGGCGCTGCGTATGCTGGCTTTTCTGATCTCCAATGAATGCGCAAGACTGTACGATCTGATGGAAAGCGACAGAGTACTGCCGGTCTATAAAGATGTTTTTGAAAAGCTGCTGATGCGAAGAGCGGATGAAACTGATCTGAAGGATGCTCTTGTCACACTGATGAGGATGCTCCATGCTCATTATGGACAGAAGGTGATCCTGCTAATCGATGAGTACGACGTCCCTCTGGACAAGGCGAACGAGAATGGCTATTATCGGGAGATGGTGAACTTTCTCAGGGGATTTTTGGGGGAAGCGTTCAAGACAAATCCGGATCTGTATTTTGCTGTGGCAACGGGGTGTCTGCGCATTTCCAAAGAAAGTATTTTTACGGGAATCAACAACCTGAAGATTGACACGATCTCCGATGTGCGTTTCGATGAATATTTTGGCTTTACGGATGAGGATGTGAGGAAGATACTGGCGGATTACGGATTGTCTTATGCCTATGACAATATAAAAAAATGGTATGACGGATATCACTTTGGAAATACGGACGTCTACTGTCCATGGGATGTGATCAATCACTGCGACAGGCTGCTGCAGATCCCGGACGCGGAGCCGGATCTGTACTGGGAGAACAGCAGTTCCAATCAGCTGATCCGGCATTTCATCGATCTTGCAGATGTCACGGAGCAGAGCGATATTGAGAGGCTGATTGCCGGAGAAGCTCTGGAAAAGAAACTGGTAATGAACCTGACGTATGATGAGCTGGACAAAAAAGAGCTTCTGTGGAGCGTGCTGTATCAGACGGGATATCTGACGCTGGATGAGAACAGCCGGTCAAAACTGCGCGGATATGCCCGATTTGTCATTCCCAACCGGGAGATCCGTGAGCTCTTTATTGAGAAGGTACAGGACTGGTTCGCGGAGAAGGTGGCTGTCCCTGGCAGAGACGGGCTGTACGAGGAAATATGGAATGGAGACGCGGCGGCATTCCAGATGAGGCTTTGCAATATTCTGATGGATACAATCAGCTATTACGACTACCACGAGAATTACTACCATGCGCTGCTTGTCGGGCTGCTGCTGGATGGAACTCACTTGGTTCGCTCCAATTATGAGATGGGGAAGGGAAGAAGCGACATCGTAATTGAGGATGGCAGGAACCGCCGGGCGGCTATCATTGAGACAAAGCGTTCTGCCGGATATGAGTTTCTGGAGGAGGACGCCAGAAAGGCCATGCAGCAGATCAGGGAGCGGCAGTATGGCTGGCCCTATCAGCGGAGGGGATACCATGTACTGGCCTATGGCATTTCTTTTTCGGAGAAAGACTGCCATGTGGAAATGAATGAACTGTGACCACATAGTTTCTGTTTTTGGAGGTAAGCATATGAATTACGATGTAATTATTGTCGGTATAGTTCAGAAGAAACACTCCACTCCCGTCTCCAAAAACACTTCCCTGTAGTCCGACAGATCTTCCGGATGGAGCGCCTTCACGCCGGTCAGCGAATAATCACGGTTCAGAAATTCATATTTTCTCTCGCCCATCTGATGGAAGGGCAGAAGCTGTGCGCGCGCAAGACCGGTGCGCTTCAACAGGGAGGCGATGCCCCTGGCGTCTTCGAGCCGGTCGTTGAATCCGGGGATCACCGGAACACGGGGAAGGATGGAGAGCCCCTGTTCGCGGGCCCATATGAGATTTGCCACGATCTGTTCATTCCGCACGCCAGTGCCTTTCTCGTGGAGGATGGGGTCGTAGTGTTTGACGTCGAACAGCAGCAGGTCAAACTGCGGCGCCAGATGCCGAAACACGGCCGGACTGACAAAACCGGTGGTTTCGATCGCAGTGTGGACGCCGCTTTCTTTTAATTTTCGGATTAGCGCTTCTGTAAACTCCGGCTGGGACATGCCCTCTCCGCCGGAGATCGTGACGCCGCCGCCGGATTCCTCATAGAAATCAATGTCTTTCATACACTCGTCGAATACTTCCGATACGGTCTTTTCTTCTCCTTCGTGAGTCAGAGCTCTTCCCGGACATGCATGCACACAGGAAAGACAGCCTTTGCAGCGGGAAAAATCCACATGGATGAGAGAATCCTTCTCCATCGTGACCGCATGTGTGGGACAGATGTTCACGCAGGTCCGGCACTGGAGACATTTCTGTTTATCATACATAATCTGAATCCGGGGAAGCTGAGATTCCGGATTTGCGCACCACGCGCAGCAAAGCGGGCATCCCTTTAAAAAGACGGTAGTGCGCACTCCAGGCCCGTCGTGAATCGAAAATTTCTGAATATTAAAAACAATTCCTGTTGTTTCCATAAATGGATACCCCTCACGCTGAATTTTGATGAAAAATTGAAAATAAGCAAATTGGCGCTCGTCCTGTCATTTCCTATAATACTAACACAGGTACAGAAAAATGTAAATATAAAACTTATGAATGAAATTTATTTTAGTTTTATTAGAAATTAATATTGACAAATCTAACGGTTGTGATAGTATGAGAGACAAAAAGAAAGTGAAAAAGGGAGAAGATTTTTATGGAGAACAAAGCGCATTTCGGCTCCTTAACCCCAAGGATGCAGGCTTACAGGGAGAGCGTGCTGGACAAGAAACCTTATATTGACGCGCAGCGCGCGCTTCTGGCGACTGAGGCATACCGGGAAAATTTAAATCAGCCGCCGGTGATGAAACGTGCTCTGATGCTGAAAAATATTTTGGAAAAAATGAGCATTTATATTGAGGATGAGACGGTGCTGGTGGGAAATCAGGCGTCCTCCAACAGGGATGCGCCGATCTTTCCGGAGTACACGCTGCAGTTCGTTCTCGACGAGCTGGATCTGTTTGAGAAAAGGGACGGCGATGTCTTCCATATTACAGAGGAGACGAAGGAGCAGATCCGCTCGATCGCGGATTTCTGGGAGAACAATAATCTGCGCGCCAGAGGG
>CANQUH010000345.1 GCA_947626965.1 uncultured Lachnospiraceae bacterium | reverse complement strand
TTTTTATTATGTGAGAACATAGGACTCCTCTCCGTGACTCCTGGATTTATATCAGATGGGGAATGGCTCGTCTATCCAGACAGCGAACGGCAAATTCGCATCAATGACAAGATTCAGCTCCCCATGCAGACATGGAATACACAGCTTTTTTAACAGTTTTTATTATGTCCGGAGTCTGTCCTTTTATTCCATTCGGCCGGCAGTTTTCTGCCGATACCGTGCCGGAATCTTTTCTGATTAAAAAATCTACAAAAAATCATCCAAAGAAGGAGAAAAAAGAGTATAATCACAGTAAACTCCCATGTCAGGCATACCGACATCACCATGAATCAAAGGGAGTTTACTTTGAGCCTCCGGCGGATGCGCAGAAAATGCGATTGGAAGATGCCGCTTTTGCGGCCTCATTTTCGCGCGTTCAGCGTCGGAGCGCTGAACTTTTACAGTAATTTTTCAAGAAAGAGAGGCAGCAGTATGAAACATCGAAATCAGAGAAAATTAAGTCAAATGAAGTTTATTTTCACAGGTTTGCTCCTGCTTTTTCTGACAGCTGCGACGTCGGTTCCAGTTTTCGCGGCTTCAAAAAAGGCTGTCCAGGTAAAATGTTCTTTTAATGCCCTCGTTGAGGACCAGACGGTTGATGAATGGGACAAAAACACGTATGCAGTACAGGCACTTTTAAGCGGGACCCACAGACTGGTGAAACCATTAACCTACTCGGCCAGAGTTATCATTCCCAAGACTTTATTAAAGCCAAACGGGGACAGTGTTGGTGTAATAATGGATTTAAATCTTTTTAAATCACAAGGTAAAAAAGAGCCTTCCTATGAAGGAATGACTTCGGGAAGATACTGGTTTTTTGTCGAATGCCGGGAAGGGAAAGCCAGCCTCAGTGTGTACGACCAAGTGAAGGAGAAAAACCCGGAAACAACGAAGTATGCGTCGGTCAGGGAATCAGGCGGAAATTATATCCTGACGATAAAAAACGCTCCGTTTCAGGAAACATATTTTGATGTGGAAGGAAAGCAATTCAGCCCAAAAACAAAGTATATGCTGGCTCCCACAGTTGTGATTAACGGAAATTTTGAAAAAGATACCAGCGGATATGTATATGTGGACGAGTTTTCAGTAAAAGTGAAAGATACCCATAAAATAACTTTTGAGAAAAAGAACTATGAAAAACTTGCAGTTTATTGTTTTTATAAAAACAAAAAGCAAAAGACAAAACTGGTCAGCGTAAAATAAAAGAAAATTTTTTCAGAAATTAAAACAGGCAAAAAAGAGGCACGTCTCAGTCATCTCATTTCCTGTTCGCAAAATCCTCAGGCACCATCCTTGCGGTGCCTGAAGAATCACGGTGTTAAAACTTAAAAACGGGATAGATGAATCTGTTCATTTATGCTAAGATAGAAAACAGAAAACCAGAAAGGATGTGTCTCTATGCCTTTATCCAAAAACACTTTCTATACCTCAGAAGACTACTGGAAACTTCCGGAAGACCGGCGTGCAGGAATACTGGATTGTAAATCCTGCGACCAGGATCGTCAATGTCTACGATTTTGAAAAAGAAACGGGGACCGCTCAGTATACGTTTGACGATAAAATCCCCGTCTGTATTTACCCCGGTCTGTCTGTTGGCATCGCAGATCTGTTGTGACGTTTTCCCCGGATAAAACTGAAAGATTCTACGCTGTTTGATAATTAAAAGAACCGGAATTATTCTGCCTGAATCTTTTTCTCTCAGCTTTTTCTCCCAACGCCGACGTTATCTTCCCGTGCCTCCGGCGCGGGCACCTGCCGGTATCGCACCCGCGCGCCCGGCCGCGTAAACACCGGCCTTTTTGTCAGTTTCTGCAGCGGCTTTCGCAAAATTCCGTCCGCAAAGACGGATACACCCGCCTCGCTTGCCGCGACGAACGGCATCAGATACGGGATCTCGAAGCTCTCCAGCCGCCCCAGGTGAATCAGCAACAGAGCCCATCCAAAGACAAAGCCATAGATCCCAAACAGACTGCACAGAAAAATCATTCCGTATTTCAGCAGACGGAACGCTTCCGAGAGTTCCTCATTCGGGATGGAGAAAGATCCTAGCGCGGTGAGCGCCGTCACAATGACGACAATCGGACTCAACAGATTTGCGCTGACCGCTGCCTGCCCGATGATCAGGCCGCCGACAATTCCGATCGTGTTTCCGATCGGTCCCGGCATCCGCAATCCGGCCTCCCGCAAAAGTTCAAATGCCAGTTCCAGGAACAGAATCTCGATCACGCCGGGAAACGGCACACCGGCACGCGCCTCAGCCAGTGAGAGCGACAGCGCGGTCGGCAGAAGCTGCGGGTGGAAACAGGTGACTGCCAGATACAGCCCCGGCAGGGAAAACGCCAGAAAAATTGCCGCGTAGCGGATACAGCGAAGCAGCGACGTGATCTCAAAATTTCCATAATAATCATCGCTTGTCTGGAGCAGGGTATTTAAAGTCGTCGGAAGAAGCAGGGCGACCGGCGAGTTATCGGACAAAAGAACGATCCGCCCCTCCATGATCGCCATGGAAGCTTTGTCGGGCCGCTCCGTCGTCTGAAACTTCGGGAACGGCGACCACGAGAACCGAGAAGCAAGCTGTTCCAGGATCCCGCTGTCCGGAACCGCGTCGATCACAAACGACTGCAGTTCTTTTTTAATTTCCTCAAGGAGTTCCGGCCGCACCAGATCTTCCATGTAGACGAGCGCTGTGACCGTGTTCGACCGCACGCCGAGAAAATTTTCTTCCACCTTCAGCCCGGTGCTCCGAATCCGTTTCCGGAGCAGCGCTGTGTTCAGCTTCACCGACTCGCTGAATGCCTCGTGAGAGCCGCGCAGCACCTTCTCCGCCTCCGCTTTCGACACGCCCAGTCCCGGATATCCTTTGCTTGCAATTTTCAGCGCTTTGTCATACCCGTCCAGAAAGAAGATTGCGTTCCCGGCGAGCATCGCGTCCATAGCCTCTTCCAGCGAATCGAACTCCGTCACATCCGAGATTCCAAGTCCGTTCTCTTTCACTGCTTTGCGGATATCACCCGGCGACAGCTCCCAGAGATGATTCAGAAGCTTCCCGATCACAGAATCCTCCAGCATCATATTACTGACGGCGACCTCAATATATACCACCAGGCAATCCACAGCTTCCGGCACGCCAAGCTTCATCGGGCGGAACAGAATGTCGTCGCAGTTTTGGCAGAGCGCTTCCATCCGTTCCTGATTCTCTTTTAATACTGTGGAAATCCGGTCATTCATTGAAATATCCTCCCGTGTACGTACAGCATTTTCATGACTCGCGAGTGAGTCTTATACGAGCGGGATTCAGGTCTTTTGAAGCAGACTCGAAATACACCGCTTTTTAAGCAGT
>CANQUH010000344.1 GCA_947626965.1 uncultured Lachnospiraceae bacterium | reverse complement strand
CCCGTCTGCCGGCAGGAGGATGAGACCACGATCCGTGCGGCCGCTGTCCCGACGCCCCTGCTGTCCCACAGCCCGGCCTCTCCGGACATGACAGCCATGGTGATGTACCAGAAAAGTTTCCTGCACCTGCCGTTTTACCGGCAGGAGAAGGACTGGAGGCAGAAGGGGGTGCCCCTGCCAAGGGAGACCGCGGCGCACTGGTATAATTACTGCGCGCTTACTTACCTGCTCCCCGTTTATGATGTCCTGCACCGGGAACTGCTGGTCCGGGATGTCATCCACGCGGATGAAGTCCCCTGCCAGGTACTCCATGAGGAAGGCAGGGATGCTTCCTCGAAATCCTGGATGTGGATCTATCTGAGCGGGACAGACGGAAAACCTCCGATTGTCCTGTATGACTACCGCCCGGGGAGGAAAGGCAGTTATCCGGCCGAATTCCTGTCCGGTTTCTCCGGGATGCTGCACTGCGACGGGTATTCAGCATACGGGAAGATTGAGGATGCCGTCCTGGTATGCTGCCTGGCGCACTGCCGCAGGAAGTTCTTCGAAGCGGTCCCGAAAGAGAGGCGGAAGAAGCTGAAGCTGCTGGACATCAACTCGGAGCAGGAGATCGAAGAACCAAAGGAAGGAACGGCGGAGGATGATACGCTGCTTCCCGCGGAGAAAGGGGTTGCGTTCTGTAACCGGCTGTTCTTCCTGGAACGTCTTTATAAGGACCTGCCGGCGGAGGAACGTAAAGAGAAGCGCCTGGAAAAAGAACCTGCCGTCTGGGAGGAATTCTGGTCCTTCCTGGAGGGACTCAGCCCCACAGGGGGCAGCAAACTGGAGAAAGCGGTGAATTATGCCCAAAACCACAGGGAGACCCTTATGAATTACCTGACAGACGGAAGGTGCGAGATCTCCAACAATGCCGCCGAAAGAAGGGCGAAGTCCTATGTGATGGGGAGGAAAAACTTCCTGTTCCATGATACCGTGGACGGAGCGAACGCGAGCGCAGTCGTCCTCAGCCTGATCGAGACGGCGAAGGCGAATAACCTGAACATCTATCAGTACCTGTACACGCTGCTGCTGTACATGCCGGACTATAAAGAGGAGCCCGCAGGCCTGGAACAGCTGCTGCCGTGGAGCGGGTTCATCAAAGAGAGATGTTCCGGGGTAACAGATACCGAAAAAGAAAGACCGGAAACCAGAGGGAACCTTCCAGTATAAGGTTCCCCGGAAGCCGTGGACGGGTGGTTATTCATCGCTTACTGCTCTGTAGTGTGCTGTCGTTCTCACAAATAATATAACACAGAATGAGGAACGAAAGAACTATAGACCGGCTGGATTGATACATGTATTATTCGTGCCGAAAGGCAGGAACGACATAAGGAGGGCATGCCACCCGGGTGGAAGTGTGAATCCATAACTTGAATTTTGGACACACTATCCCCCTTTTCATACATATCCCAAGAGAATATATACTTACATTCCATCTCAAAACCTGAATGTTCTTCTGATTCCCAACCAATTCTGATCTTTATTGCTTAACTTAAGAACCACCCCTTCAACTGTATACCCTTCAGCCGATGCTGTCCCTCTGTACTCACCTTCCAGTCCCGGCCACATGATGTCAATCTCCGGATCATTCCATGCCAGACCTCCTTCATCATTCGGATGATAGAAATCATCACATTTATAACAGAATTCTGCCGTGTCGCTCAACACCAGAAATCCATGCGCAAACCCTTTTGGAATCAGAAACTGTTTTTTGTTTACTTCTGTCAGCTCAATTCCGTACCATTTACCGTATGTAATACTGCCTTTTCTGATGTCAACCGCCACATCAAAAACTGAACCTTTTATAACCCTTACAAGTTTTGTCTGTGGGTAGCTAATCTGGAAATGAAGTCCTCTGAGAACACCTTTAACGCTCATCGACTGATTATCTTGGACAAAAGTTATATTCAGCCCAGCTTCTTCCATGTCACGCTGATTGTAAGTTTCCATAAAATACCCTCGGTCGTCGCCGTGAACAACGGGTTCAATAACACAAAGCCCCTCAATCCCACCAACATTCTTTTCAACCTTTATCTGCATTAGAGCTTTTCCTCCTCC
This sequence comes from uncultured Lachnospiraceae bacterium, assembly GCA_947626965.1. GTDB lineage: Bacteria > Bacillota > Clostridia > Lachnospirales > Lachnospiraceae > Choladousia. The sequence continues at coordinate 1,297 of CANQUH010000344.1, read as the reverse complement.
AAATATTCGCTTTTAACCCGGTTATTCCAGTACAGTCGATGATTAACATTTTTTATTTCAATACTTAACTCTTCCTTCAGCAACAGCTTTCAAATGCGCTCCATATGGAGATTTTCCATAACGAGCCGCTGATTCAAGTAATTTCTCTTTGTCGATCCAACCATTTATGTAGGCGATCTCCTCTGGAGCAGAAATGGTAATGCCCTGTCGTTTTTCAAGCATTTGTACAAAATCCGCCGCTTCTACCAAGCTATCCATGGTACCAGTATCCAGCCAGGCAAAACCTCGGCCCAAAAGTTGAACATCCAGCAACCCCCTCTGGAGATATATCTCATTCAAAGTCGTTATTTCCAACTCACCACGGGCAGACATTTTGACTTGATTGGCACAAGCCGACACACCAGAGGGATAGAAATATAATCCAGTCACCGCATAGTTGGATTTGGGATTAATAGGCTTTTCTTCGATGCTTGTTGCTTTGCCACTTTCATCAAATGTAACTACACCAAAACGCTCCGGATCATTTACGTAGTAGCCAAAAACTGTAGCACGATCGTGTTTTTCGGCGTCAAAAACTGCAGTACGGAGGATACGGCCAAAGCCATTACCATAAAAGATATTATCTCCAAGAACCATAGCGCAGGCGTCGTTTCCGATAAACTCCTCTCCCAAAATGAACGCCTGCGCGAGTCCATCAGGGGATGGCTGAACTTTGTATTGAAGCGATATGCCAAACTGCAAACCGTCTTCGAGAAGATGCTCAAATCTCGGAGTATCATCAGGTGTAGAAATAATGAGAATATCCTTTATCCCCGCAAGCATAAGCGTGGAAAGCGGATAATAAATCATTGGCTTATCGTAAACGGGCAAGAGTTGTTTACTCGTTACCATCGTGAGCGGATAGAGCCTCGTTCCAGCTCCTCCTGCAAGTATAATACCTTTCATTATAACCTCCGTTATTTTTATACTGGATCATATTTCCGATGACATGGCCGCACCGTCAAGGACAAAAATGAATTTATCAGTAGTATGAACTAAAACTTTCCCAAATCATCGGACTATAGGAGAAACCCATAAATCCGGTGTTTGAATGCAAGACATAGCCCAATAGAGGTCACCAGAGGTAAAGAACTCTGGAAAACGGCTATATTTGGCTGTTCTACAGGCACTTGAAACGTTGATTTCTTTGCAAAAATGCATATATTTCTCTTGATTTATGATATAATAGTTCTATATAAGGAAGGTGATTTTATGGCAGTTCCAGCAGAGATCAGAGCGGTTCCAAGACCAAAAAATA
>CANQUH010000343.1 GCA_947626965.1 uncultured Lachnospiraceae bacterium | reverse complement strand
CCGAGATCCTCCATAAACCGGGAATCCTCATGGATATCCGACGGCTCCACTTCCACATAGTTACAGATAATTTCCGCTAATCTCTCCAACATTTCTCCTGTCCTCCTGTATACTGTATAAGTCCAGTCTCAAAGCAGAGACTGACGGACTGCTTGCAGGCCGGGCAGGCTTTGCTTATGAGACGACAACAGGTATGAGCAATACAGCAACGTGAACAAAGTGAATGATGCGAATTGCGAATACCTGTAGGATTGCGTGAGTGCGCAAGCACGGAGCAATCCGTGGACTTATATTCATGATGGTGCCCGCAATGCGGGCATGAATATTTGTTTTCCCTGATTATACAGCCTCAATAATGTCTTCAATCTTCTGCTCCGGATCCTCAATCCCCCGGAACATAATTCTGCAGAGATAGTAGTACAGATACTCAAGCTGCTCCCTGCTGACGGCCTTTGTCTGATGTTCAAAGCTGAAATCAAGGCCGTTGTCCTCGGTGCGGTGCATGACGGTCAGATACATGGCCTGCGTCGTCGCCCCGTTCGGATACCATTTTGTCCTGTAATGGATATCTCCAAGACGGTCAAGCTGGTTCTCCCGCATGGTCAGCGGCTGATATGTCAGCGACATCGGCTCATATGTCTGTCCCGGCTTCACCGGATATTTCTTCGCCCGGTACGCGAAGTACGATACCGGATCAAAGTTTGCGTGGCGGAAGTATTCGTTCTGCAGATTCCGGATCTCGCAGAGTCCTTCCATAAAAGTCTTCTCCGGAGAGATGACCGTGCGGAACGGGAAGGAATGAATTCTGGTGCCGCCGGATTTCTTCTCCTTCAAGGTTGCTCTCCTCGCGATCGCGGTGTTGATCGAGACATCATCATTCCCGTTCATCTTCTGGAAATACGTGCGCAGTCCCATCAGAAGCAGGCACACAAGCGATACATGATTTTCCTCACAGAATTTCGTAAGTCTCGCCGTCGGCTCCGCCTCCAGATGGAAGACGTCAAGCGCAGAATCGACAGAATCCGAGACATTGACCGCCGCCCTCAGTTCCGGGTCCTGACAGCGCTCACGTTCTGCTTCCAGTTTCTTCCGTCCGTCAATTCCGTTGTAAATCGGTTCAGACGTATCGATCAGTTTATGGAAAAATTCCGCATCGCGGTCTTTCGCCCTGCTGCCCGCCTCGTACGCAAGATCCTTCTGCAGCTGCTCAATGTAGGAGGCCATCTCCTTTGGCGGCTCGACCTGCTCATACACCGTGCTGGCGTACAGCTCAATGACATCCTTCAAAAAGCAGATCAGCGACTGTGCGTCCATCGTCATGTGATCGACCAGCAGATATACTCCCTCGTAACCGTCCGGCGTCTTGATCATGACAATCCGGTTCATCGGAGAATCCTGCCGTTTGAACGGAATCTGCGTCCACTCCGTCATGATCTTTTCCGCTTCCTCCATGGTCTTTCCTGTAAAATCAACAAATTCAATCTCTCTGTCATCGGAATCCACAACGTACTGATACCAGTTGCCCTCCTTATCTTTCGCGAAACGCAGCCGCATGGAATCGCAGCGTTCATACGCTTTGCGGATCGACTGCCGCAGCACCTCGCGGTCAAGCTCTATCTCGATCGTCAGACTCGTCCCGATATTCAGTACTTCCTTTTTCGGACATTTATCCTGGTAAAAAATATGAAATTTCTGTGCTGCCGTAAGCGGATACACGGGGTATCCTTTTCTTTTCTTCATCATCTTATAATTCCTCCGTTCAAAACTCGCTTGCGAGTTTTGCGCGCGGATTCAGGGCTTCGTCAGCAGACGGCTTCGGCTCCGAATCCCTGCGCTCTCCACTCTCTTTCGGCTGGTTCTTCCTGCGCGGCTTTTTCCGGCTCTTTTTGTCCAGATCTTCCTGCCGCGGCTTTTTCCGGCTCTTTTTATCCGGATCTCCCTGCCGCGGTTTTTTCCGGCTCTTTTTATTCGGATCTCCCTGCCGCGGCTTTCCCGGCCGGTTTAACTAACTTTCGTCTATAACTTTTTCAATCGCTTTTGGTTCTGCCGGCTTACGCAGGCATAACTTCTTCTATCAGCTCATCCAGCGCCTTTTCATACGCTTTCATGTCTTTATAGTAACTCTCGGCATGCGCTGCGCCCTCCACGATCAGCTTCCGTTTCGGTGACGCGCAGTTCTCATAAATTTCATCACACATGCTGCATGGCACAAACGTATCCGCCGACCCGTGAATCAGCAGAACCGGCACTTTTGCTTTCCTCACCTCGCGCGCCGCATTGCACTCATCCAGGCCATAGCCCGCCATTCGGCGGTTTATCTGATCCGAAATCTGAATCATCGGGAACGCAGGCATATGGTACATGGACCGCAGCACATGAGTAAATACTTCCTTCGCGGAAGTGAATCCGCAGTCCGAGACAATTCCTTTCACCTGCGGCGGAAGCTTCAGCCCGCTGCACATGAGAACCGTCGCGCCGCCCATCGAAGTGCCATGGAGCAGGATCTGTACATCCTCCCCACACTTCTCCAAAACCCAGCGAATCCATTTCACCGCGTCATAGCGGTCTCTGCATCCAAAACCGATATATTTTCCCTCGCTCTCCCCATGCGCCCGCTCGTCCGCCAGCAGCATGGAAAAGCCATGTCTCATATAATAGTCAGACAGTCCGATGTAATCGCTCAGTCCCCGGCTTGTATATCCGTGAAAACAGATTACAACCCTCTTTTTGCTGCCTTGCGGAAACCAGGTCGCGTGAAGTTTCAGGCCGTCATCCGACTCCACATAAACATCTCCATGCGGCTGCTCCATCATGCGGACTTTTCGCTCCTCAATCAGCGGCATATACTGATTCCAGTCAGTGCCGGCCATCCGGATCGTGCGCTCTGTCTTCGCCTTCCCCCGGATCATGGTTCGACGGTAAAAATAGACTGATCCTGCCGCCTCCGCAGCTGCCAGCGCGCCTGCAAGCGCCGCCGGACCCTTTATTCTGTTCTTTTTCATGATCATCAGTCCTCCCTTCCAGCAGATCCTTTGATCATTTCCTGTCTTCTTTCAAATGCTACTCACTCAATGTATCTTTTAAAATCTGCCGCCCTCCTGTCCTCGGCATTTTCTGTAAATCAGCCGTTTTTGTTCACTCTCCGCAAAGTCATGTCCAACCGCATTTTTGCTTGAAACAATCTTCTGCTTTGTTCTTCAGGAGTCCTGGCATTTTCGATTCGACCATCGGTCGAATCATTTTCCGATATAATAATTCATTTTCGACCGGCGGTCAATCCGCCATTCAGACAAATCCTTCCGGAAAATTTCAGGTTTTCCGGTCAAAATTACGACTGTTTAAAAAGATTTTTGTATGATATACTAAATATTGCTTATATCACGTTCACATAAGGAGACTT
>CANQUH010000342.1 GCA_947626965.1 uncultured Lachnospiraceae bacterium | reverse complement strand
CCGCCGCAAGCTGCCGAGTTGGGGTACCGTCGAACAGGCGGTGCACTCTCCCCGTCAGGTGGAGGAGCTATTGATTCATAATGCAGTTTGTGGACAGTGGTATCTCCGGGTACTGCTGTTTTTCATTTATGCGCAGGCCCGCATATGGAGATTAGCTGCTGCAGCAGTCAAAACTCCCGAAGAGAACCCGTGCCTGTGTGGACAACAGCTTTGTCAGACCAGAAAGGAGTTTTTATGGTAGCATTTTTAACGTGGCTTGATGGAATTCTCTGGGGACTCCCGCTGATTGTGCTGATGATCGCGACCGGTCTTTATTTCACGATCCGGTCCGGCTTCTTTCAGTTCCGTCAGTTCGGATGGATTATGAAGCGAACCGTCGGACAGATGTTCACAAAGGAGGATTCGCAGAAAAATGAAAAAGGTATGCTGAGTTCCTTTGAAGCGATCTCCACCGCGATCGGTGGTACCGTCGGTTTCGGCAATATCGCCGGCGTGGCGACGGCCGTGGCGACCGGAGGTCCCGGCGCTGTCCTGTGGATGTGGCTTGCATCCTGTCTCGGCATGATTCTGAAACAGGTGGAAGTTACGCTCGGCTGCTTTTACCGCCGTACCAACGAAAAAGGCGATTATTACGGCGGTCCTACCTATTACATGGAACGCGGCCTCGGAACTGAGCGCCACTGGGGAAAACTGTGGCTGATTCCCGCTGTCATTTTCGGCATCGGCATCTTTTCCACCTTCTTCGTGACTTCTTCCACACTGACGGCATCGCAGGTCGTATCCGGCGCGTTTCACTTAAGCCCGCTGAAGCTCGGCGGCATCACGATTGAAGGAGAGATCATTGTCGGAATTTTCCTCTGCGCGCTGACCTTCGTCATCACCGGCGGCGGTACAAAGAAAATAGCCTCGATCTTCAGCAAACTGGTGCCTTTCATGAGCATTCTCTATATATTTATGGGACTTGCGATGATCCTCGTGAACATCGGCAGAGTTCCCGGCGTCATCACGGCAATTTTCACAAACGCGTTTACCGGAACGGCGGCAATCGGAGGCTTTGCAGGCTGCGCAGTCAGCCAGATGGTGCGTGTCGGCCTCGCGCGCTCCGTCTACTCGAACGAAGCCGGCTGGGGTACTTCTCCCATGATCCATTCCTCCGCAAAGACACGTCATCCGGTCGAGCAGGGGCTCTGGGGATCTTTTGAAGTATTCTTCGACACATTTATTGTCTGCTCCATCACCGCTCTCTCCGTCATCTTAAGCGGCAACTGGACGAACGGAACCGATGGCGGCACACTGGCTCTGAGCGCGTTTGCCGGAAGTTTCGGAGCAGTCGGCAGTATCCTTCTTGCCATCATCATGATTATTTTCACGGTCACTACCTCCGGAGGCTGGTTCACCTACTATCTGGCGATCCTCGAACATCTGTACAAGCATGAAGGAATTGTCAAGAAAATCGTGATGAAGATTTTCTACGCCATCCGTGTGCTCCCTGGACTTCTCTGGACAATCTATCTTGTGAAGACAAACAATCAGGGCTTTATCTGGGTCGTCGTGGACATCACTTCCGCCATCCCGACTTTTATCAACGTGGCGGTCATCCTGCTTTTGTCCAACCAGTATTTCACACTGCTGAAAGACTATAAGGCGCGTTATCTCGGAAAAGGAACCGTGGACAAGGATACAGTGCTGTTCTATGAGGACAAACCCGGTGTGAGCGACTGAACAAAAATCCTGATTTCCGGAAACAAATCCAAAGTAATTGGCTGAACACCGGATATAGTTTTTATAATATTAAGGAGATCCATATGAGAACATTCTACTATAACGGAATTGTCTATACAGGCGCGCTTCCTCTGGCGGAAGCTTTCGCCGTGGAGGGAGATTTTTTCATATTTGCGGGAAGCAATGAGGAGGCACGCGCAATAATGCGGGACGGAGATTCCGTCGTGGATCTTGCAGGACGCTTCGTGTGCTGCGGCTTCAACGACAGCCACATGCATCTCCTGTCCTTCGGAAATACGCTGAACACGGCCCAGCTCGCCTCCCACACGGAAAGCCTGGCCGATCTTATCCAGTGCCTGAAAGATTTCCAGGCATCGCATCCCCGCACCGGGGGCGCATGGCTGGTCGGAAGAGGCTGGAATCAGGATTATTTTTCCGACACAGACCGCATGCCCGACCGTCATGACCTGGATCAGGTCTCAGCGGAAATTCCGGTGTGCGCCGTGAGAGCCTGCGGCCATTGTCTGGTGGTAAACACCAGAGCGCTTGATCTTCTCGGCGTGACCGCGGATACGGCACAGCCGGACGGAGGACGGATCGGCATGGAAAACGGAGAACCGGACGGCAGATTCTATGACAACGCCATGGACATGGTATACGACGCAATCCCGGTCCCGGGAAAAGAAGAACTGAAAAATATGATCCGCACGGCATGCCGGGCGCTGAACGCCTACGGCATCACCAGCAGCCAGAGCGACGACTACTGCGTTTTCCGCAAGGTTCCCTGGCAGACAGTCAACGAGGCATACCGGGACCTGGAGGAATCAGGGGAACTGACCGTGCGAGTTTACGAACAGAGCAACTTCACAAGTCTCGCGGAGCTCAAGGAATTCATGAAAGCCGGCTGCACGACGGGCGCAGGCACAAACTTGTTCAAAATCGGTCCTCTCAAGATGCTCGGAGATGGAGCGCTCGGCGCCCGCACTGCTTTCCTGAGCAGGCCCTATGCCGACGATCCGTCCACAACCGGAATCCCGGTTTTCTCTCAGCAGACCATGGACGAGATGGTGGGCTATGCCAATGCACACGGAATGCAGGTGGCTGTGCACGCAATCGGAGACGCGTGCCTTGATCGCGTGCTTCACGCAGTTGAAAAGGCATTGAAAGATCACCCGCGGGAAGAGCACCGTCACGGTGTCGTCCACTGTCAGATCACCCGTCCCGACCAGCTGGAAAAGATCGCCTCTCTCGGGATGCATGTGTACGCACAGAGCATTTTCCTGGACTATGATATCCATATCGTGGAACCGCGCGTCGGAAAAGGGCTGGCCTCCACAAGCTACAGCTGGAAAACGCTGATGAACAAGGGAGTCACCGTCAGCAACGGCTCCGACTGTCCGGTTGAACTGCCGGACGCTCTCGCTTCCATGCAGTGTGCCGTTACAAGGACGACTCTTCGCGATCATCTTGGTCCGTACCTTCCGGATCAGAGCTTTACCGTGCAGGAAGCGCTCGATAGCTACACCATCCAGGGTGCATACGCAAGCTTTGAGGAAAACTGCAAGGGAAAAATCGCACCAGGCATGAAAGCGGACTTTGTGATACTTGGACAGAATCCGTTCGAGGCGGATCCGTACACAATAAAAGACCTCCCGGTCTGCGCCACATATCTCGGCGGCCG
>CANQUH010000341.1 GCA_947626965.1 uncultured Lachnospiraceae bacterium | reverse complement strand
CGCTGATCGCACTTGCCGGATGCGTAGCGGCTGATCTCATGGAGCAGTTTCTTGCGGTTCATCGGAGCCGCGCCTGCTGCCTTTGCAGCGCTGGAGTCGATCGCGCCATACCAGTGACGTGTATCCTGCACAACAGAATTCTGCTCAACAACACGGAAGTCCAGCTCGTTTGCCGCAGCGTAAGCAGCCGCGCACATACCGCCGTTGCCGGCGCCTACAATCACGATGTCGGTATCGACCGTCTCTGTAATCATGGACTCGTCCACTACCGGCTCCTCGCCCAGCCAGTCCTCATCGCTTCCGTCCGGAATAACGGATACGGACTCTGCCACAGACTCGCCCTTCGCCATCGCGATACACTTGCCGGCCGCTTTCTTAACTGCCTCAGAGGTGATCGTCGCTCCCGCAACGCCATCGATCTCCGCGCTCTGCGCCGCCATCAGGGCTTCACGAAGCTGATCTCCTGCCGCTCCTCCGATCGACGGAGTCTCGCCGGATACGTCAAGCACGACATCCGTGATGGATTCCGCGTCAAACGTCATGGTTACGGATACGTCGCCGTTGATGCCTTTTGCGGTCGCTGTGTATGTACCCGGAATGTAAGTACCCGCAGCTGCCGTCTCTCCCTCAGCTGCCAGAGAAATGCCGCCGAACACACCTGCTGCCGCAAGTCCAAGAGCTCCTGCTGCCGTGCCCTTTAAGAAATCACGGCGTGATAACTGTTTTGCCATTGTCAGTTTCCTCCTTATACAATATTGACAAAAACATCTTACCATCATGTGAATAAAACTGCAAGTTTTTTGTTTGATTATCCGGGTATATTTAATTTTTTAGCAAACATGATGAAATAACAGTTCATCCCAAAATAATCCAGAAAACCGCTCCGGAAAATCATTCACAAAATTTCCTCCACAAATTTTAAAATTTCTTCTGCCGTCCTCTCCTGCTGCTCTTCCCGGCTGATCAAAGCTTCCCCGTCGCCGTTCTGCTCCCCATAATTTCCAAATCCTGCATGGTTGCCGCCCTCAATGCAGATTTCCGTAAACGTCTCAGGCATATAAACATGGCTGTTTTCCAGCTTTCCGAAATTCAGGATCTGATCTTCGCTCCCGTACAGCGACAGAACCGAAAAGCCTTTTCTGTTCAGGTTTTCTGTCGGATAAGCCGCCAAAAGAATCAGCCCGCTGAGGTCTTTCAAATGTTCCGAGGCATAAACCGCCGCCATCGCCCCGCCAAGCGAATGTCCCGCCATATACCAGTTTTCATATTCATAATCTGCCAGGATGTCGTTCGCCTTTTCAATTCCAAGAAATGCCATGTCAAGCGGCATCTCAAGCAGAAAACTGTCGATCCCCCGCTCTGCCAGCCGGTAAAACAGCGGAAGATAGGAAGTGTACTCCACCTTCGCGCCCGGATAAAAAATTATCGCCGTGTCAATTCCCTGTCCGTCCAGAAACAGTCCGTCCTCAATCTCCGAGACCTTAACCTTCCCGTCCTGCTTCAGGTAATCATCTACATCCACTTCGCTGGAATACGTACTTCTCATATACCAGACCGAAGTCAAAACCATCACAAATACAAGAATTGCCAGTACAAGATATCGCTTCTTCATCATCAATCCTCCTGTGTGGTATACATTCTATAAGGATACGCTCAAGATTCCGATTCATGTCCTGTTTCTGCCAAGAATCTCCAGCGTCTTCCTGTCAGGTTCCCCGTGATAAAATTTGTCCAGCACTTTGCGGAATACTTCGCATCCCGGATCCGCTTCCAGAAACAGCGTCATGCATGAACGCAGCTTCAGGTCGTCCGGCGGACCCATAACCTCCAGCGGATTACAGGAATCAAGCGCAAGCAGCGCTTCCGAGATCTCGATCAAATGGCTTCCAAGAACAGGATCCCGCAGATAATCAACTGCTTCCTGCAGATTCTGAATCGCGTAATATTCAGCGATAGGACTTCTGCCAAGCCCTTTTATCTGAGGAAAAATATACCAGATCCAGTGACTGGTCTTCCTTCCGCGCCGAATTTCTCCCAGCGCCGATGCATAATCATTCTTATGTGCCTCATAAAATCTGTTTAAATCACTCATACTAATCATTATCCTTTCTTTGTTTCCAGCCTCCAATCCTGCAGACCGGTACTATGCCGCTGCTCCCGGCTCTGCGTAAAAAAAGGCTTTCAGAATCAACAATAACCGGAACCTCCCTTCATTTTTGATTGTCATATCCTTCCTGTGCATATATAATCTAATCATAGCACAGCTTCAGGAAATCCGCCAATTAGAATCTGTAATACCAATCATATTTTTTCTTTTCAGGGTTACTGTTCCCTCCCTTGCAGGTCGTGAACGTAACAATGCTTCGCGATGCACAGAAATGCTGCTTTCGCAGCATTTCGTGCCTCAGACCTCGGGATTTCCGAACAAAATGTCCGGAAATCACCTCGAACTCGATGGGGGAGTGAACTGTAATCTTTTCAAGGGCAATGATATGATACCATATTTTTGACCCTGCATTATACAATCAGGAAAGGACTCAAACCATGAACGACAAAACCAGATACCAGATCATGAAAAACAGACAGCTCCTGACGGGATACAACCTGTCCGACGTCGGAGCGGAAAAGACAGACCAGGAAAAGAACCTCTCTCCTCTTCCTCCATTAAAGAAAAAACAGGGATGGGGAACGATCGTACTGCCGACTGACTTTGAAAAACTGAATCTCATAACAGATATCCGCACTGTATTCGCGCAGCGTGAAAGCCGCCGCAAATACAGCCCGGAACCAGTCTCGCTTCTCGAGCTTTCATTTTTCCTGTGGAGTGCGCAGGGCGTCCGCCGCATGGCCGGTCCCAGTTCCAACCCGGTCACCTTCCGCAATGTTCCCTCGGCCGGCTCGCGCCATCCGCTCGAAACTTATCTGTTCCTGAACAATGTGGAAGGACTGGACAAGGGAATCTATCATTATCTCCCCGAAAATCACCAGCTCGAGGTGTGGGACAAACGCGGCGATTACGAGGAAGAGCTGACAGAAGCTCTGTGCGGACAGACCTTCGCCGCAAAAGCGCCTGTCGTCTTCGTGCTGAGCGCGCTTCCCTACCGCACCGAGTGGAGGTACGGGCTCAAATCCGCCAAATACATCCTGCTGGACACCGGACATGCCTGTGAAAATCTCTATCTTGCCGCCACCGCCGCGGGATGCGGCTGCTGCGCCATCGGCGCCTATGATCAGGACCGCCTCGACGAACTGCTTGATTTTATGCCTGGTCCGTCCGCTGAGAAAACGTATGAGTGCGCCGTCTATGCCGCGGCAGTCGGGAAACTGCCCGCATAAAAAAGTGTCTTCGACACTTCAACTCCCCCTGCCCCTCAATCTTGAGGGGTGGGGCTTGCTTTTTTCCTTCCT
>CANQUH010000340.1 GCA_947626965.1 uncultured Lachnospiraceae bacterium | reverse complement strand
CAGGCCCGAGTACTGCGTCAGCAGCTGGTTTCCCTGTCTGGGCCTGTGATCGAGTAGGAGGCGTTCTTTCCTCCTGCTCGCCGCGCGGTCCACATGCTGTGCCAGCGGCTGATTTCTATGTGCGGGCCTGCGCATAAAAAAATTCTGCCGCTGATTATTCAACGACAGAACAATTATAAAGCAGTTCGTACGAGAATCGAACTCGTGTTTCCGCCGTGAGAGGGCGGCGTCTTAACCCCTTGACCAACGAACCTTACGCTCGATACTATACCGTATACGATGGAAAAAGTCAAGCACTTTTTTGAAAATTTTGAAAATTTCTGTATGATGGATTTAACGACGCAGATGTGAACCTCTTGACATATACCCTCATGGGGTATATAATCAGGGAAAATAAAGAATTGGTATACGCTTTGCGGGTAGTGTTTAAGGTTCGGATTGGAAGATGTATGCTGAAGCAGAGCGGGACCCTGCGCAGAGTTTGCGGCGGGTCTGAAATATGAAGGAAGGGGGGCGGAAGTTATAAGTACGGATGCAGGAATAAATGAAAGTATGAATGTAAATATTGATACGAGTGAGAGCGCTGATATCGCAGCAGAAGAAAAGAAATGTGCGAGTGCGGACGGAAGTGTGCATACAGGAATGAACGGAGATGAGCATGCGGATGCTGCGGCAGAGACGGATAAGAGTGCCGGGAAAGACAGGAATGCGGCGGGCTGTCATGCATGTATGGCTGATTCGGAGGGCAGAGCAGGCTGCTGCAGTTCCTGCGGCAGGAAGAAGAAGCGGACGGAGAAGGAATATCGGGATATGATGAACCGCCTGAACCGGATTGAGGGACAGGTGCGCGGAATCAAGAGAATGGTGGATGAGGATGCTTACTGTCCGGACATCCTGATCCAGGTGTCCGCGATTCAGGCAGCGCTGAACAGTTTTAATAAGGTACTGCTTGCGAATCATGTCCGTACCTGTGTGGCGGAGGATATCCGTGCCGGGAAGGATGAAGTTATTGATGAGCTGGTCCGGACGATGATGAAGCTGATGAAGTAATCCGTGGGAAGTTTTAAGACCATTTGATTTTTGAAAGAAAGGTGAAGAACGTTGGAACAGTATCAGGTAACAGGTATGAGCTGCGCGGCATGCAGTGCGCGTGTGGAGAAGGCTGTCTCGAAGGTGCCGGGTGTGACCGCGGTGTCGGTCAGTCTTCTGACGAATTCGATGGGTGTGGAAGGGACTGCGTCCGCGGCGGAGATCATCAGCGCGGTGGAGAAAGCGGGATATCATGCCGCGAAGAAGGACGGAACTTCCGGGGCCGCTGCCGGGAAGGCTGGAACTGCCGGGAACGCGGAAGAACTCGAAGATCATGAGACGCCGAAGATGATCCGGAGGCTGATCTTTTCAGTCGTGTTCTCCGCAGCTCTGATGTATATTTCGATGGGACATATGATGTGGGGCTGGCCGCTGCCGTCGTTTTTCGCGGGGAATATGATGGCGCTCGCGCTTGCGCAGATGCTTCTTGCGATCACGGTCATGGTGATCAATCAGAAGTTTTTTATCAGCGGATTCCGCGGACTGATTCACCGTGCTCCGAATATGGATACGCTGGTTTCGCTTGGCTCAGGCGCGGCGTTTGTCTACAGCACGGTCGTGCTGTTCCAGATGACGGGCGCTCAGACAAACGGGGATATGGAGATGGTGCATCAGTATCTGCATGACCTGTATTTTGAGTCGGCAGCGGTGATTCTCGCGCTGATCACGGTCGGAAAGACGCTGGAGGCTTACTCCAAAGGGCGCACGACCGATGCGCTGAAGAGCTTGATGAAGCTTGCTCCGAAGAATGCGACGCTTCTGATTAACGGACAGGAACAGGTTGTGCCGATTGAGCAGGTCAAAAAGGGAGATCTGTTTGTGGTGCGTCCTGGCGAGAATATACCAGTCGATGGGATCGTGGTTAAGGGTCACGGCGCAGTGAATGAGTCAGCCCTGACAGGCGAGAGTATCCCGGTCGATAAGCTTGAGGGGGATCAGGTGTCCGCGGCGACGATCAATCAGGAAGGTTTTCTGACCTGTGAGGCGCTGCGCGTAGGCGAGGATACGACGCTCTCCCAGATCATTCAGATGGTCAGCGACGCGGCGGCTACAAAGGCTCCGATCGCGAAGGTTGCGGATAAAGTGTCTGGCGTGTTTGTGCCGGTTGTCATCACAATTGCCGTGATCGCGGCGGCCTGCTGGCTGCTTGCGGGAGAGAGCTTTGCGTTCGCTCTGGCGCGCGGCATCTCCGTGCTTGTGATCAGCTGTCCGTGCGCGCTTGGTCTTGCGACGCCGGTTGCCATCATGGTGGGCAACGGAATGGGAGCGAAGAACGGCATCCTTTTCAAGAACGCGGTTTCGCTGGAAGAGACTGGTAAGGCGGAGATTGTTGTTTTTGACAAGACGGGAACAATTACGCAGGGCGAGCCGAAGGTGACGGATCTGCTGCCGGCTGAAGGGGTGACGGAAGATCAGCTGCTTTCCGTCGCGGCGGCTCTGGAAGGCAAGAGCGAGCATCCGCTTGCGAAGGCGGTGATTGCCTGCGCGGCAGACAGGCAGGTGCGTATCCGCGAGACGGAAGAGTTCCAGGCGGTTCCGGGCAACGGTCTTTCCGCTGTTCTGGACGGAAAGAAGATTGCGGGCGGCAAAGCGGAGTTCATCAGCGGTCTTGTCGGGATATCGCCCGAGGTGCAGAGGCGGGCGGAGCAGCTTGCCGGTGAGGGAAAGACCCCTCTGTACTTTACGGAAGGCGGCGCGCTGCTCGGCTGTATCGCTGTGGCGGATGTGATCAAGGAGGACAGCCCGCAGGCGGTCAGCGAGCTGAAAAAAATGGGCATCCATGTAGTCATGCTGACCGGAGACCATGAGAAGACGGCGCAGGCGATCGGCAGACAGGCGGGAGTGAATGAGATTATCGCGAATGTACTCCCGTCCGGCAAGGAAGAACAGATCCGCCGTCTGAAAGAGCAGGGGAAAGTGATCATGGTCGGCGACGGCATCAACGACGCTCCTGCGCTCACCCGCGCAGATATCGGAATCGCAATCGGGGCGGGCACGGATGTCGCGGTGGATGCGGCGGATGTTGTCCTTATGAAGAGCAGCCTGGCGGATGTCCCGGCGGCGATCCGCTTAAGCCGCGCGGTGTTCAGGAATATCCACGAGAATCTGTTCTGGGCATTTATTTACAATACAATCGGCATCCCGCTGGCAGCGGGCATCTGGATTCCGATATTCGGATGGAAGCTGAACCCGATGTTCGGGGCCGCGGCGATGGGAATGTCAAGTTTTTGTGTGGTCAGCAATGCGCTGCGTCTGAATCTGTTTGACATTCGCAGCACAAAATATGATAAAGCTGTAAAAAAATCAAAAAAGAAAAAGGAGAG
>CANQUH010000339.1 GCA_947626965.1 uncultured Lachnospiraceae bacterium | reverse complement strand
CGGCAGGGAGGAAAAATTATGAATCCATTGCAGATGATGCAGATCAAAAATATGATGGACCGGTTTCAGCAGGACCATCCGAAAGTGCAGAACTTTTTTACCGCGGCTGCGGAGAAGGTCGATGAGGGAAGCGTGATCGAGATACGGCTCACAACCTCGGACGGAAAGACCATCTGCTCCAATATTCGGGTGAATAAGTCCGATATGGAATTGATGGCGCAGGCGAAGCAGATGATGCAGGGCTGAGAAGTAAACCTCCATGCCTGTTCCGTGGACAGTATCATGGATGAGGGTTGTCGGAAAATATCCGGTAGGATGTTTAATATTTTTCCGACAACCCTTTTTACATTCAGAGAATGTTTTATATTTTGGTATTGCATATTTTTCTACTTTGTGATATCATACGAAATAAAGATCACTTTTCAATAATTACAAATCTTATCAGGTAATAATACATCATTTTAAAGTACATCAAAAAATCTGATTTTTTCAAAATCATATAATTATCCATATTTACAATAAAAAATAAGACTTGAAAATCTTGTAAAAACAGTTACAATAGAAAGGAGAAACAAAAAAGAAGCATGAAAAGAACAAGACAAAAGAAAAATGTTCCTGTAAATGCGTCCGCAAAGCAGGCTGAACCGGAAGAGTCCGGGGATCCGACAGAGTTGGCTTCCGTTTCAGACGAGCCGGAAGAATCCGGTTCTTCCCCGGATATCTCCTATCAGAACAAGGACATCGCGTCGAAGATCTTTGCCGAGGGACTGAGAGAAAAATCCCTCCGGGTCTATGGCATCCCTTCTTCGAGAATCACAAAGGTTCTGCCGACAAACCTGCCGGCAATCGAGGTGAACGAACTTCGTATGGACAATCTGTTCCAGATGGAAGACGGGAGCTATGCCCTGATTGACTACGAGAGCGGCAGCCGCAGCAGGGACAAGATCAAATACATCAATTACATTGCCCGCACGCTGAAACGGCTGTACGATGCTGGAATCCGTTTTCCGAAAATCCGGATGATCGTCATCTACACATCGAATGTAAAGCATGTAAAGACGGTGCTGGATATCGGAAGTCTGCGCCTGCAGATTGAGCCGGGATATCTTTCGGGTATTCATACGGAGGAGATATTTCAAAAAATAAGCAAAAAGGCGGAATCTGAGAGAAATCTGGAAGATGACGAGCTGATGGAACTGATCATCTTGCCTCTGACAGTAGAGAACAGGGAAGAACAGAGAATTCTTCTGAGAAAATGTGTATCTCTTGCCCAGGAGCTTGAAGAACGGGAAAAACAGCTGTTCGCGCTGTCCGGACTTGTGACTTTTGCGGATAAGATCATTGACGAGGAACTTTCACAGGATGTAAAGGGGTGGATACAGATGACGAAAGTTGGAATGATATTTGAACGGGAAAAACAGGAAGCGATAAAACAGGCAGTAGAAGAAGAGAGGGAAAAGCAGAGACAACAGCAGGAACAACAGCAGGAACAACAGAGACAATTGCAGGAACAACAGAGACAATTACAAAAACAACTTCAGGAAGAAACTGAACGATCAAGACGCGACATATGGATTCTGCGCAGTCTCCTGAATGGAAGTACTGTCGCCGAGGCTGCAAAGGTGTTTGGCGTTACCGAGCAGGAAGTCATCGAACTGAAAGGATAAAAGATACTTGACAACTTTTCTGTTCTGAATAGAATTTTGTTTTCGACACCTGAAGGACAGGAATGGGCCGAAATTCCTTGATTTTACAGGGAATTCCGGCCTTTACAGTTGGACAGAAGTGTTGTATGTGAGACTCTGCTTCAAAAAATTTTTTATCGTGACATTCTCTTCTGCTTTATGGTATCATGCGAAATAAAGGTCACTTTACAATAATTACAAATCTTATCATGTAACAGTATATCATTTTAAAACATGTCAAAATTCTGATTTTTCAAAATCATATAATTATCCATATTTACAATGAAAAATAAGACTTGAAAATCCTGTAAAAACAGTTACAATAGAAAGGAGAAACAAAAAAGAAGCATGAAAAAAACAAGACAAAAGAAAAATGTTCCCGTAAATGCATCTGCAAAGCAGGCTGAGCCGGAAGAACCCGGAGATCCGGCGGAGTTGGTTCCTGTTTCAGACGGGCCGGAAGAATCCGGTTCTTCTTCGGATATTTCTTATCAGAACAAGGACATCGCGTCGAAGATCTTTGCTGAGGGACTGAGAGAAAAATCTCTCCGGGTCTATGGCATCCCTTCTTCGAGAATCACAAAGGTTCTGCCGACAAACCTGCCGGCAATCGAGGTGAACGAACTTCGTATGGACAATCTGTTCCAGATGGAAGACGGGAGCTATGCCCTGATTGACTACGAGAGCGGCAGCCGCAGCAAGGACAAGATTAAATACATCAATTACATTGCCCGCACGCTGAAACGGCTGTACGATGCGGGAATCCGTTTTCCAAAGATCCGGATGATCGTCATTTACACATCGAATGTAAAGCGTGTAAAAACGGTGCTGGATATCGGGAGCCTGCGCCTGCAGATTGAGCCGGGATATCTTTCGGGCATTCATACGGAAGAGGCGTTTCAGAAAATAAGCAAAAGGGCAGAAGCGGAGAGAAATCTGGAAGATGACGAACTGATGGAACTGATTATCTTGCCTCTGACGGTAGAGAACAAAGAAGAACAGAGAATTCTTCTGAGAAAATGTGTGTCTCTCGCCCAGAGGCTTGAAGAACGGGAAAAACAGCTGTTCGCGCTATCCGGACTTGTGACTTTTGCGGATAAGATCATTGACGAGGAACTTTCACAGAATGTAAAGGGGTGGATACAGATGACGAAAGTCGGAATGATATTTGAACGGGAAAAGCAGGAAGCAATAAAACAAGCAGTAGAAGAAGAGCGGGAAAAACAGAAACAAATACAGGAACAAATGCAGGAACAAATGCAGAAAGAAACTAAACAATCAAAACGCGATATATGGATTCTGCGCAGTCTTCTGAATGGATGTACTGTCGCCGAAGCTGCAAAGGCGTTTGGTGTTACCGAACAGGAAGTCATCGAACTAAAGGGATAAAAAACACTTGACAACTCTTCTGTTCTGAATAGAATAGGTAGGGATAAAAACGCGGCCGGACCGTCTCTGACTGTTGCGGGCGCGTTTTTATGCGCAGGCCCGCATAAGGAAATCAGCTGCTGGCGCAGCACGCGAGCCGCGCAGCGGGCAGGAGGAAAAACCACCTCTGCCCGATTGCAATATGTTAGAACAGGGGAGAGGATTTTAAATGGCAAAACAATACGTGTGTGATATGACGTCCGGGAACGAGACGTCTCTTCTGCTGAAGTTTTCCCTTCCAATGCTGGTCGGGAATATTTTTCAGCAGTTCTACAACATGGTCGATTCGATCATTGTGGGAAACTATGTGGGCAAGAA
>CANQUH010000338.1 GCA_947626965.1 uncultured Lachnospiraceae bacterium | reverse complement strand
TAATATTGTAAAGGAGGCGTATCTTTATGACCCCGGTTCAGATTTCTCTTGACAATTCCGGAAGTCCGCATGCAATCAGTGAGAACCTCTACGGTATCTTTTTTGAAGATATCAATTTTTCCTGTGACGGCGGAATCAACGCAAACATGGTAAATAATTACAGCTTCGACGGCGTATTTTTCTCAAATGAAGAGCTCCGGGCCGTCGATGACCCGCTGCGGTACTGGATCGTTGAAAACGGCTCTCTCGAAAGCGGCACAACAGATCAGCTGCACCCAAACAGCCGGTATGGCCGTGTCCACGCCAGAGGGAACACCATTCTCGCGAATTATGGGTTTAACGGACTGAAAAAACACAGGGATGAATGTGCCGTAAGCATCTGCAAAGAGCATACGTATCTTTTTGAATGCTGGGTCAGACCGGAGAATTTTGCGGGGACGCTGACCATACAGGTCACGGACGGCAAAGGACGCGTTCTCGCCCTGACGAAAGAACCGCAGGGTGTCTGTCAGCTGGCAAGCCGCAACTCTTCTCAGGGGGAAGAGCATGAATATATATGGAAGAAATTCTGCTGTAAGCTGAAAGGCATTGAGACCGGCTACGGCAGGCTGGAACTGATACTGCAGGGGACAGGCGTGCTTGATCTTGACTGTGTCTCCCTGATGGACGATGATTACTGGCACAAGGGAGATCCGAAATGGCGCCATGGAAAGCTGCGCAAAGATCTGATTCAGGTACTTGCGGATATGAAGCCCTCATTTATGCGTTTTCCAGGCGGCTGTATTGTAGAAGGACAGCTTCCTGGCAATGAGTACAACTGGAAGGATACCGTCGGCGAACTGTACGAACGCAGGAGCAACTATAATCTCTGGTCTGAGAAGGTTCCGGATGGCGGCTACAATCAGTCTTACCAGATTGGATTTTACGAATATTTCTGCCTGTGCGAGGATCTGGGAATGAAGCCTCTTCCCACACTGACGGCCGGACTGAACTGTCAAATCCGTTCCATGCAGAGAGGAGAAGCCGAGTGTCCGAATATTCCGACAGACAGCGAGGAATTCCAGACCAGAATTATTGACAGCTATCTTGACCTGATCGAATTTGCCAACGGAGATCCCAATCAGAATGAGTGGGCGGCGCTCCGTGCGAAAATGGGGCATCCGGAGCCTTTCGGTCTCGACCGGATCGGAATCGGAAATGAAAACTATGATGAAGTGTACTACAAAAGATTTGATCTGATCGAGCATGCCATTCATGCAAAATATCCCGATATGGTCTGTATTCTCTGCGCAGGCGTGCATCCGTACTATGAAGAGATGATGGGAAGTCCGGGACTCAATACCGTATATGAATTTGCAAAAAAACATAAAAATGTGCTTGTGGACGAGCACTCCTACCACACGCCTGAATGGTTCGCGCAGCAGGCGGTCCGGTTTGATCATTATGACCGCGGCGGAGCCGGTGTATATTTCGGAGAGTATGCCGCGAACGGACTGCTTGGACTGCTGGAGTCAATGATGCCGCAGAGCGGAGCCACGGTCGGCACGCCGCAAGATTCCTCTTTCCTCGGAAACGGTACGGCCACGGCTGGCATGCCGCAGGATTCCTCTTCCCCCGAAAACAGCACGGTCGGCACGCCGCAGGATTCCTCTTCCTCCAAAAACAACACGGCCACAGCGCAAAATGGAACTGTTGCGGCCCCGGAGGAACTGCCTGCAGCTTCTGTCCTCGACATGATGGATCCCGATGAAAATGCCCCCGCACTGGGAATGCGCCCGATGAACCAGAGCAATCAGCTTGACACGGCGCTTGGCGAGGCCGCTTTTCTGACCGGACTTGAACGCAACGGCGATATCGTGGCAATGGCCTCCTACGCGCCGCTGTTCAACCTGACAGAAAGCGACCAGTGGAATCACAATCTGATCAATTTTAATCCGAAGACCTTCTGCCTTTCCACAAATTATTATGTACAGAAGATGTTCGCATGCCATCTTGGCACGCGCTATCTTCCATATAGTGGAAAGCTTCCAACAGACTATTATTTTTCAGCGACGGAAGATGAGAAGGCTCTGTATCTGAAGCTGGTGAATACGGGAGCAGATTCCTGCGATATTGAAGTGAAACTGCCCGGTGGAAGCCCTGCCTGGACAAAATCAGAAAAACTTGCCGCTGATCCTGAAAAGCTTCCGTCAGACGCTTCTCCTGCCTGTGAAGCAGTCACCGCCTGCGGAGAAGTGCTCTGGAGCAAAGATCCGCATGTGCGGAACGATCTGAAATTCGACGGTGACGCCGTCTATCATATTTATCCGGAAACAATCCGGATCCCGGTTATGGACGGAACGCTTCAAATCAAAGGAAAACCATTCTCCGTGTACGCGCTGACCGTGATGAAACCGTAAAAACTGCCTCGCCTCTTTCCTCAGCAGGCCAGACCATCCTGATGTTGTGAGGCAAATGTCTGTATGAAACGGACTATATCCGTTTCATACAGACAGAGCAAAGACAAAAAAACTCCTGGCGGTTCATTCTATTATTTCGAAGAATTTCTGTTTCCAAACGGTCTTCCCGTTTTCTTCTGACTCCGGCCGGCTCTGGACTGATAATCCTCCTCAATCCTCTTTTTCCAGCTTCCGTCCACAGCTCTCATATTCGATGCCTTTCTCATGCAGCTGAGCGTGTCCCCAACAACATCATAATTCATGGCGACTCCCCGGCTGTCATTCTCAAAGGTCACGGATCTGTCCGCCGCAATTCCAAATCTTTTTGCCTCCTCGACTGCATCCATATTAGCTCCGAGAAACAGAAATTCCCAGCCATATTTTGTCTTTTCTTTCTCGATCATTTCATGGATCCTGGCATAGCTGTACTCACGGCTTGCATTCTCAAATCCGTCTGTCGTGATGACAAAAATCACCTTCTCTGCCCGCATATCTTCCGGCAGATGTCTCTGAATATTCACCATCTTGCTGATCGTCTTTCCGATAGCATCTAAAAGAGCCGTGCATCCCCGCACGTAATAGTCTCTGTCCGTCATCGGTCTTACTGCCTGAATCGGAAAACGGTCATGGATCAGCTCATACTTGTCGTCAAAAAGCACCGTCGTGATGTTCGCCTCACCCTCCTGCTTTTTCTGTTTTTCGATCATGCCGTTGAACCCGCCGATTGTATCACTTTCAAGTCCCCCCATCGAACCGCTCCTGTCAAGAATAAAAACCATCTCTGTTAATCCTTTTTTCATAGTATTTTCCTCCTTTTTCCTGTCTGAGCCAGACTGCTTCAGATTTATTTTGCTGTACTCCCAAAATCTGTACAGCATTTCGCGCTGCAGTTCCCGGAGTTTCCAGGCTGGGTGCCTGAAAATCATTCCGCTGGATGTTTAACAATAGCTCTTTATGCCATAAGCATACCGCAGTCCAGTAAGAAACAGGTCGCATGGCAGGAGACATTTTCCA
>CANQUH010000337.1 GCA_947626965.1 uncultured Lachnospiraceae bacterium | reverse complement strand
TCAAGCATCGTCTGCAGGTAAACCATACGCTCGTCGTTGTCAGCCGGGATACCCTCTGCGGAGCAAAGAGCGATAACGATCGCATCGTTTGCAGCAGCGAGGTCGATGTTCTCGATTCTTCCGCCCGCGTCAGCTGAGTTCACGATCGGTTTTCCTTTCGCGCGGTTGTATACGGAGATACCAGCCTCGATCGCTTTCTTGTTCGCGGTATCAAGTGCAAGCGGCACATTGTCAAACTCGTTCTGAAGGAGCTGAACCGCCCACTTCATCAGATCTTCGCCGTCGGACTCAGCCGGTCCGATATTGACATCAAGATAGGTAGCGCCCGCGTCAAGCTGCTCTTTCGCACGTTTCAGGATCGGAGCCGGATCTCTCTCAGCCATAGCTTTACGGATAACCGGTGAAATACAGTGGATTCTCTCACCAATAACTACAAATTTCGCCATAGTACTTCTCCTTTATATTTTTTAATTGAGCAGGAGACGATTTTCTCCTACTGCCCGCCGCGCGGCCCGCATGCTGTGTCCGCAGCAGATTTCCGTACGCGGGCCTGCGCATGACAACCGGGGTACACGGCAGAAAGCCGTCTGCCCCGGCCAGTTACAATATTTTATTTACGCTGTCAGATCCTTCATGAATTTCACAAGCTGTACCGCCTCGTTCGGAGCGATGATGATCTCCCATCCCGGAAGCTTCGCCTCGAGTTCGCCCTTAAGAACCGCAACCTTGCCCGGAATGACAAGCTTTCTGGATTTGAGCTTGCCCTCGATGTCATGCTCCGCGAAGAACTTGGAGATCGTTCCTGCCGAGAACTTGCCGGCTGCCCAGGAAGTAAGTACGGAAAGTCCGCCCGCGTCGTTGATGATCAGGTTAAGAGGCACTCCGGAACGCTCCAGCTCGCCCGATACAACGAAATAGGTAAGAGCGAAGTCTACCGTCGTTACGCAGATCGAGTTCTCGTCCGCTCCGTTCAGCGGATAGATTCCCGGCTCGACCTTCATCGGCTTCTGCGGATCCGTGAAGATGTTCTGTCTCAGGCCGTAAAGCGGAAGCGCCTCCGCGTAGGTCATCTGATCCAGAACAACGATGGAACCGTACTTCATCGTGAATACGGAAGCAAGCGCTGCCTGAAGGTGCTTGTCGCCCTGAGCCAGTCCGCCTACGCGAACGATTGACGGATAACCGCAGGTTCTGTCGTTGTCCTTGATAGCCGCACGGCGAAGCTGAACTGCCGTTGCGAAAGCGTCTTTGATGGAGTTAACTCCGACATCGATCAGCAGGTTCTTGTTGCCGGCCTTCTCAAGAGCAGCAACTGTGTCATAAATCTCATTGATATCAGCGCCTCTTACACCAAGAGCAACGCCTGCAGCCGTGGCAACCGCGCTCATCTCAGCATAATTTTCAGCTGTAGCGCCGTTCAGGATCGGTTTGGAATCCTTCACAAGCTCAAGTGCCTGCTTCGCGACCTCGACATCCGTACATCCAAGTACGAGCACACGGTCAAGAGCAGCAGCCTTCTTTACGACATCCAGATACTTCTCTGCGCCCGCTGACGGAGCATAGTTCAGATAGATCATCTCGACGAACATTCTCTCGCCGATACGCTCATAGTCAACCTTCGGGATTGCCGCAAGCTTCGCGTCGATCTCAGCGTCGTCCATGCAGCTGCAGATTGCGACAGCATATCTTGTCTTGCTGACATATGTCTTCTCATGACGGAACAGAACTGTCTCGCCGCCAAGGGACATTTCCTTGTCTCCTGCGCCAACCTTGATGGTCTTCATTGGCGGAGCGGTAGCTTCGTTCAGAGCTGCTTTCGCATCTTCTGAGAAATACGGGCAGGCGTCAACGCTGACTGCGCCCTGCGCTACCTTCATGGAGAAAGCCATACATGTCGGGCTTCCGCATTCTTTACAGTTTTTCTTCGGTGATAATTTGAAAATATCAAGACCTTTCAGTGCCATCTCTTTTTTCCTCCTTGTATATCATCATCAATTAGACTAATTCCTTGATCATCTTGGAAATCGCTTTTACGGATTCCGGATGTCTCAGGATGACTGCATTGGAACCGGAAACAAGCACTGCCGCTGCAGTCTCGATTTCCATGTCAATTCCACGCTCTTCCTGATCGCCCCATTCAGGCATATCTGCTTCAGAAGCAACCGATTCTTTTACGGCCCATACTTCAGATGCTACAGGAGTTACGATCGGCATCTGCAAAGTTGCGTCGCTCTGGGAAAGAGCCGCTGCCTTGACACGGTCCATAGTGGAAACCACATACTCAAAACCGTATCCCGCGGTAGCTGTACCAACGTTCATAACGACGCTCTGTCCATTTACGCCCAGCTGTGTGAGCAGCACGTTCAGCTGTTTTGCAAGGTTGATATCAACTGCGGACTCAGCTCCGACGATCTGCTTGTAAGCAAGACCCGCTGATGCTCCGATGGTCTTATAGTTATCTTCTTTCGCTGCCATGATCATTGCATTTCTGCCCTCAAGCGCCTGGGAAGCCTTGTCAAGAAGTTCCGCATCCTTCTCAACGTTCTTGCATCCGCATACTGCCAGAGGAAGATCAACAGCTTCTGCAACTTCCTTAAGAAGCGCAATCAGTTCTTCGGTTGACTTGTTCTGTCCGTTCGGGTCTCCGCCTTCCAAACGAATGCTGAGGAAATCAACGCCTTCAAATGAAGCAGCTTTCTTTGCCATGTCAACTACAGACGTGCAGCCTTCATAGTACTTCTTGATGCAGTCCGGCTCGTTGTCCAGGCCGCCGTCGGTGATCTCGATACCTACCTTCGGTGCGTTTGCGATCGCGTCGTCAAAGGTATAGAACGGTAATACGTTCTCGCCGCCAATTGTGATTTTCTTGTCGCCGGTACCAACTTCCACAGCGTTGATCTTGGCATTGAATTTTCCTGATTTTGCAGTAAACGGCATTTTAAATTTACCTCCTTATGTTTACATAACTCTGCGGCAGGATGGAAGTTCCTGCCTGCGGAGTGTGATTTAATTTTGCAAGCTGCAGATTCGCCGCGAAAGCCCCGGCCGCCCGGGGCGGCCCGCCGACTTTCGCATCTGATCTATGACAATCACCTCTCTGATTCTTCATTCATTCCCGGCTCAGGAAAACGCGTAGCATGCATAACATTCTCCCAGGCCGGCTGTTTAAAAAATCAGGAAGACTGATTCTGTTTCAGGCCGCGGGAAACGCTTACGTTTTTCCCCGCGGCAGGAGTTTCCGAAAGCTTACGCTTTCCGGTCTCTTACATCATCGGCTCCATGGAAAGCGCCGGATGGTTCTTCTCCTGCAGGAACGCAAGCAGGGTCTCCGGATCCTCCGCAACCGTCTCATCGCCGATCATATCGGTGAAGTTGTCAATTCCGTAGAGCTCCTTCGCCGTAGCGTTCAGTCTGTCCTTAACCTGCTCTTTCAGATCCTTCGGCATCCATACGATACGCTCGATTCC
>CANQUH010000336.1 GCA_947626965.1 uncultured Lachnospiraceae bacterium | reverse complement strand
TTCAGATAATACGGACGGAATTTGCCTGGAGCCACATCAATCACAAGCACAGTCTTTCCATTCAGCGTCTGTACAGTGATATCCGGAAGGATCTGCGGGGTACAGGCGTCTGAAATCATATTGGAAATATCATCGGACAACTTAAACGGATTTACTTCTCCAATGCCATAGACAATATTTGTTCCATCCTCAACACCAAGGATTACTTTCCCTCCAGTACAGTTGGAAAAAGCAATAATGTCTTTCAAAAACCTCTCATGCTTTTGTGGGATTTCTCTTTTAAACTCGATATTTCTTCCTTCCCCAAAATATGTTTTCTCTATCATTTAATCACCCCGCAAATTTTTTACAGAAACCTTTATTTCTTTGACATAATGTTCCTAGAATCCGCCAGAATCTCATAGAATTTTCCGTTTTTATCGGTCTGCACTTTGCGGTAATTGACTTTCACTCCATCATCCAGATCAATTTCTATACGTGCAAGCGCCAGATGTGCAATTTTCTCATCATACTCCCGACATTCCTTCAATTGTTTTTGCAGTTTCTCCTTGCGCTTTGTTGCAGTAGCGACCTCACGGTTATTCTTACTGTTCTGAATTGTCTCCTCCATTCGTCTGATCTCATTTTCATAAATTTTCTCCATACGATGCAGATAATTCACACGAACACGACCTGTAGTATCAGTATCATAGCGGTGCAGATAAATAAGCGCCTTAAAACCATTTTGCTTACCGCTGTCATACATCCAGTAAATTGGACGTTTACCGGAACCGGTAACAGAGTAAGTAGAACAATGATCCTTAAAAAAATTATTAAGGAAATAATTGCGGATAATCTCCCGGCTGCTGTTTCCTTTATTCCCCAAAGCTCTGGCAATAAAATCCAGATTCTGTTCCAAAGTATCTGCACCGTATACTTTTTTCAGCCACGCGCAAAACAAACGGACAATATCATTCTCCAGATATTCCTCATCTGTAATTAGAATCACATTATCCTTACTTGGGGCAAATGTACATCGTTTTACACCTTCATCTACACGCAGATAGCAATCCCCTTCCATATAAGCAAAAGAAGCCGAATCACCAGTCACCCCTGTCCCCGTTACGGGAACACTGGCATACACAAACCTCTCTGAAAACGGCTGCCCTGCTAAAATCAGCCCTGGTTCATCCAGAGAATAACGGCCAAAGATACAACCTACAGCATAGGAAAGCAGGCTCTTGATATCCCTCTGTAAATCTGCTTTACGAACAGTTACATCCCTATCCGCCACTTCCGGCGTCAACTCATCCTGCAAACCATAAATCTCAATGAAAATACGATTAAGTTCTTCCTCATTGGTTTTTAACAAGTCAAATTGTTCTTGTGCATTTGACTCCCACATTTGATAAGCATCTTTGACTAAATATTGCCATTGATTCATTGGTGTATCAGCATATCCAGCCCCAATTCTGTAAGTAATCAGCGGATGCGTAACAAAATCCCATGAGGTTTCAAAAGAATTCCAATCATTACATGATATATCTATATGATGTCGGGGTCAAAACCCCTCTGTGTTCCTTGAAAATTTAATATTTTACAGTAAATGCGTGCTTTCTCCTACAGAAAGGGTTATAATGGAATCAGTTTACGAAAGGTGGTATCCGGCATGTCATTTAAAACAAACAGCTGCCAGCAGATCTCCCTGGAGGACAGCTTTCTGACCCTCACCGCACGGGAGAAGAAGGCCCTGGAAAACTCATGGGCGCAGGTCTTTGCCGATGAAATATTTCCCGCGATTGATGAGGAAAGATTCTCTGTCCTTTACAGTGAGAAAGGATCCAGGCCAAACACCCCGGTCAACGTGATCATCGGCGCACTGATCATCAAAGAGCTCTTTGACTACTCGGATGATGAACTCGTTGAAAACCTCATGCTGGACCTGCACCTCCAGTATGCGCTGCATACGACAAGCTGTGCGGAACAGCCCCTTTCCGATAAGACGCTGAGCCGTTTCAGGAAACGGTGTTACGATTACGAAAACCTCCATAATGTGGACCTTTACCATGACTGCGTAAAAGACCTCAGCGCAAAGATCGCCCGGGCAATGAAGCTCAACGGACGCATACGCAGGATGGATTCCATGATGATCGAATCCAACATCCGGTTCTTAAGCCGGATGGAGCTGATCTATACCTGTATCTCCAAACTGGTCCTCCATATAAAAAAGGAAGCTCCGGAAAAGATACCGGAAGGGCTGGCCCATTACGCGGACCCGAATGATTACAACCGTATCTTTTACCACCAGAGGAATGACGACATGCAGGAGATCATCCGGATGCTCCTTAAGGACAGTGACAGCCTGGTTTCCATCTGCGGGACGGACTATGAGGATGTTACGGAATACCAGCTTTTCGTCAGATGCCTTTCGGACCAGAGTGTCGTGGAAAACGGGGAAAGGCGTCTGAAGACCAAAGCGGACGGCACCATGAACTCTTCTGCCCTGCAGAACCCTTCCGACCCGGACGCCACATACCGGAACAAGGCGGGGAAGAAGCACCGGGGATACGCAGCAAACCTGGAAGAGACCGTGGGAAAAAACGGCTCGGTGGTGACCGATTATCAGTATGACCGGAATACCCGAAGCGACAGTGATTTCCTTCAGGAGAGCCTTTCCCATATGGAAAAAGAAGAGGAAGAGACAGTCCTTGTTACGGACGGCGGTTATGACGGACAGGACAATGTGTCCGCGGCGAAAGAGAAGAACGTCACACTGGTAACGACAGCCCTGATCGGGAAGGAAGCAGCGGATGTACTGGCTGATTTTAAGTTCAGTGAGGACGGGACGCGGCTGATGACATGTGCGGCCGGTCATGAACCGGTCAGCCAGAGCTTCAGGGAAAGTACAAGGCAGATCCGCGCATCCTTTGACCGCAGCCATTGTGTAAACTGTCCGCATAAGGACCAGTGCCATCCGAAGATCCACAAGAAGGTAGCCACGCTGGTCACATCGAAAAACGCGTCAAACAGGGCGAAGAGCCAGAGGTACATGAAAAGTGAGGAATTCAGTAACTACGCGAAGCTGCGCAACGGAGTAGAGACTGTCCCCTCCAATATAAGAAGAAACTACCACCTGGAGAAGCTCCCCCGTGGAAAACAGAGAGGGAAATTCTTTTTTGGAAGTAAAATAGCGGCACTTAATTTCAGGAAGCTCTTCGGATACCGGAAGGGTCTGGGAAACTATGCCCAAAATCCGGTCCTGGCATGAAAGCGTGGAAAAAGCGTCCCCCAATCCTGCCTGTTCAGCCGTATCCGTCCATGAAATTCATGAAAAAGTCAGGGATTACTGTAAAGTATTAAATTTTCAAGGTCCGGTGGGGAAGTCAGGCATGGATTATTCCATGTTTTGACCCCAGCATCATGATATAGGGCTCCCGGCGTATATCCCGCCAAAAGGGGTTACCAGAAAGCAGGCCAGATATGATGCACATATTTAT
>CANQUH010000335.1 GCA_947626965.1 uncultured Lachnospiraceae bacterium | reverse complement strand
GGCATATGGTAGGATATAGCTTGTCAGCACAGGCCGAAGCAGGACACAGTTTTTTGACTCTGGCATCATGGTATTGATCTGCGGAACGGGACATGAGCGTTTGCCGCGCGGAGGCGTTCGGCGTGAGAAAGCGTCTGACAGAAAGAGGAGGTATGCAGAATGGAGAACATCAGAACAGAAAATATTCTTGAAATTGATTTCCTGAGCAAGTATTACGGAGGGAAATCCCAGAATCAGACGAAAGCTCTCGATGGCGTCACGTTTCAGGTTCTGGAGGGAGAATTTCTCGGTATCATGGGCAGCAGCGGTTCCGGAAAGTCGACGCTCTTAAACTGCATTGCGGCAGTGATCCGGCCGACTGCCGGCAAAATCGCCCTGCGCGGCGCGCAGATACAGGAAATGGGAGGAAAAGAACTGGCGGAATACCGCGGGAA
Source organism: uncultured Lachnospiraceae bacterium (assembly GCA_947626965.1). Lineage (GTDB taxonomy): Bacteria > Bacillota > Clostridia > Lachnospirales > Lachnospiraceae > Choladousia. The sequence continues at coordinate 3,089 of CANQUH010000335.1, read as the reverse complement.
GAAAATCGGTTATCTGTTCCAGAATTTTGAACTGCTCGATAATCTGACCGGCCGGGAAAATATTCTGCTTCCGCTGTCGCTGCACGGTATTTCGGAAAAAGAGAGCCGGGAAAGACTGCGGCAGCTTGCGGATTATCTGGAAATTGCGGATGTACTGGATAAATTTCCGGCGCAGATGTCCGGGGGACAGAAGCAGCGGGTCGCGGCGGCGCGGGCGCTGATCATGAAGCCGGAGCTTGTTCTTGCGGATGAGCCAACCGGGGCGCTTGACTCCAGAAACGCGAAGGTCCTGATGGAGAAGCTGTCCGGGCTGAACCGGGATGAGAACGCTACAATCCTGATGGTCACGCATGATTCCGGTGCGGCGAGCTACTGCCGGAGAATTTTATTTATCCGGGACGGACGGATTATCCATGAGCTGCGCAGAGATACTCCAGAGGAGACGCAGCAGATGTTTCACAGACGCATACTCAAGGTGATGGCGCAGATGGGAGGAGGCAGCGAAAATGTTTTATGAGAAATCTCCTGGAATGTTCCGGACGCTGGTCCGCCGCAACAGCAGAAGAAACCGAAAAGAAAACAGTCTGTTTTTCCTCTCTCTGTTGATTTCGATCATCGCGTTCTACATTGTCCTGTCGCTCTCCAGCCAGGATGTCATGCTGTTTCTTCAGAAAATGGAGAGTGACGCGGTGAATAAACTAATGGCAATGATCCCTCTTTTCTATGGAATGACGCTGATCATTCTGTTCTTTCTGATTTACTATGCCGGAAGTTTCCAGATGGAGCGGCGCAGCCATGAGTTCGGAATGTATCTGATGTTCGGACTCCGCCGCCCGAAACTGTTTCTGCTGCTGCTTGCGGAGGATTTTTCCGGCAGTGTTCTGGCGCTCGTGATCGGGATTCCAGTCGCCGTTCTGATCTCGGAGCTGACGAGCCTTGTGACGGCGAAAGTCGTCGGACTGGGAATTATTGGACATCAGAGCTCCTTTTCTCTGCGGGCGGTGCTGTGGACAGCGGTGGGATTTCTTCTGATCAAATCTGCGGCTTTTCTGGTGCTCAGCGGAAAGATCGTCCGGCAGGAAGTCGGCAGCCTGCTGCTGGATACGCCCAAAGGGATGAAAAAACAGAAGCCGGCGGCGGTTTATCTGATGTCGTTGCTTGCCGGGCTGGTCTGCCTGGCGGCGGCGTTCGGGATGGCTGCCGGAGGAATCTCGTGGAGCCAGATAGACAAGATGGGGTATACGCTTGCGCTGGGACTTCTGGGGACGGCGTTTTTGTTTTACGGACTCCGTTTTGCGATGGATTTTCTGGCACGGAGGGGGAATCGTGCGTCATTGTCTGCGGGCTCCAGGAGAGTGAAGGAAGACAGTTCTTTTCAAAACCTGCAGGTTTTTGATTTCCGGCAGCTCGAGGAAACGGTAATTCATCATTCCGGTGCGATGGCGGTCAGCTTTCTGCTGATCCTTGCGGCTCTTTGCTGCTTTGGTTCGGGCGTGGCGATCACCCGGGACAATAACTGGTCAAAGGATCATGTCCTCGATTATACGTTTTCGGATGAAGCAGAGAATGAAAAAACGGTACTGGCTGACAGGGGACTGGATACGTATTTTTCCAGCCTGTTTGAGATGAAGGTGGGTCATATCCGCACGACAGAAGATTATGAACATGCATTTCAGATGGAGACGGTCATGGACGCTCTGGCCGGGCTGCCCGAGTCCTATGCGCGGGAGATTCTTTTAAATAATCTCGGTTATGCGACTGCGCCGCGTCTGATCTCTCTGACCGGTTACAACGCGCTGCTTGATGCGGCAGGACTTCCAGCGCTGAAACTGAAGAAAGGGGAGGCCGGCGTCTACATTGATCCGGAGTTTACGGATGACGAGCGGACCAGAATACTGAATGAGATTTTGTCCAAAGAGCCGGAAGCCGTGCTGGACGGAGCGGCCATACGTCTGACGGGAGAGGTGCAGACCACGGCTCTGGTCACGGACCGGATGCTCACGCTCAGCTTTGCGCTGATCCTGCCGGATGAGCAGTTCGAATATTACACGCAGGGCGATTACAGTGTTTATCTGAATGGAATTTTAGGGGACGAAGCTGTGGAGGGGAAGAGTCTTCTGCAGGCAATCTCCGCCATGAATCAGAAGCTGGATGAGGCCGGTCTGCCGTATGAGAGCTATCTGCAGAACATGGGGCGTCAGCTGTTTTACACGGTGGCCTCGAGCTACCTGACGATCTATCTCGCAATCATTTTTCTGGTTGTCGCGAATACCGTCATCGGCGTGCAGTTTCTGATGGGACAGCAGAAAGCGGGACGGAGATACCGGACGCTGGTGCGGCTCGGCACGGATTACGGAACACTGTGCCGGTCGGCGGCCAGACAGATCAACTGGTATTTTGGAATCCCGGTCGTATTTGCGGCGATTGCCAGCCTGTTTGGTGAAAGAGCGCTTCTGACAGGCCTGCTCTCATTCGAGATGAGAGAAAGCATCCCGGAAATGATAAGACTTTCTGTTCCGATGCTTTTGCTGCTTTTTGCAGTCGAGTATCTCTACATCATGCTGGTCAGAAGGACCAGCGCCCGGTATCTGCTGACGCTGATGGAGCCGGAGCGGGAGGAATAAAAGTATTGGAGGATTTATGAAACGAATTGCGGTTGTGGAGGACGACGCGCTGGTGCGGGAGGAGCTCTCGGAGATTCTGCGCAGGGCGAATTATGAGGTGTATGAAATCTGTGAATTTGAAGAAGCGGGAGAGCGTCTGATTGCGCTCTCCCCTGACCTTGTTCTTCTGGATCTGAATCTTCCTGGCACCGGCGGCTTTGAGATCTGCCGCAGCCTGAAGCAGGCGGGCTCCATGCCGGTTTTTGTGCTGACCTCCCGCGATCAGATGCAGGATGAGCTGCGTGCGCTGAAGTTAGGCGCGGATGAGTATCTGACAAAGCCCTGCAGGGCGGAGCGTCTGCTTGCCCGTCTGGAAAACATCCTGAAGCGGTATGAAGGGCGCAGAAATCTGCTGGAAGGGGAGGGATTTCTCCTTGACCGGCAGACCTATACGCTGTACATTGACGATACTTCCGTGATCCTTCC
>CANQUH010000334.1 GCA_947626965.1 uncultured Lachnospiraceae bacterium | reverse complement strand
GACGCGAAGAAGGATGTAGTAAAGATCGAGGAGACAGAGAGCGGAAAAGTAGCCCGGAATGTGACCGATACGGCGGCAGAGAGAGCCGGCTCCGTGGCGCTTAATTATTAAAATTTTTGAGGATTGTAATACAGGATTATATCAGGGATAAGAGAAAACGGTTTTATACGTAATAACAGAAGAATTGAAAATATGACTGTAAAAATACGGCGGATCTGCTCAGGCGGGTTCGCCATTGTTTTTATGCGCAGGCCCAGGCAGGGAAAACAGCTGCTGACGCAGCACCTGGGCCGCGCGGGCGAGCAAGAGGAAAAGCCGCCTCCTACTCGATCGCAGGCCCGCAGAAAGGAGATTTCTGCTTTATAATGCCCTATGAGCATGGATGAGATATAGAATTCAGGTATTGGATAGATAGAAAATATTGGAGTATGATACAGATACAGAAGGAAGCGGGCTGTTTCATGCCGCGCATCTGCTGAGACAAGGGCAGAGGGAGTATGGGATAATCCCAAAACTTTTATCCGTGGAAGCGCTTCGCGGTGAAGGCATGAAAGCTTAAGTTTCCGGCAAACAACAAAGACGCGGATAAGGAGGAAAACAATGAAAAATCTTGGATTTGGAATGATGAGACTTCCGGTGCTTTCCGGACAGACAGATTTTGACTACGAGCAGCTGAACCAGATGGTGGATGAATTTCTCGCGCAGGGTTATACCTACTTTGACACAAGTTTTGTGTATCATGAAGGGAAGAGCGAGGAGGCAGTCAGAAAGGCGCTGGTGGAACGTCATCCGCGCGAGGCTTACACGGTTGCGACAAAATTCCCGACTTTTAATCTTGTTCCGGAAGAGCAGATTGAGTCTATTTTTGAGAGCCAGCTTGCAAATCTCGGGGTAGAGTATATTGACTATTATCTGATCCACAATGTCCAGAATGTATATTATGACGGTGTGGACGGAAAAGGCGGCATCATAAAAACGACAAATCTTTTTGAGCACGCAAAAAAGTGGAAAGAGGATGGCAAAATCCGTCATCTGGGCTTCTCTTTCCATTCTTCCGCGAAACTGCTGGACCGCGTGCTGACGGAGCATCCGGAAGTTGAATTTGTTCAGATTGCGCTGAATCCGATCGACTGGGACAGCGAGCTTGTGCAGGCGCATGCATGCTATGATGTGATTCGCAGGCATGGAAAAAAAGTCGTGATTATGGAGGCGGTCAAGGGCGGCGGCCTTGCGAAGCTGCCGGATGAGGCGGAAGCGGTTCTGAAAGCGGTAAATCCTGACGCATCCATCGCTTCCTGGTCTCTGCGTTTCTGCCTGGAGAAGGAGGATGTGATTACGGTTCTTTCCGGTATGAGTACGCTGGAGCAGGTAAAAGATAATATCAGGACGAGCAATGAAGCGCAGCCGCTGTCCGAGGCGGAGAGGAAAGCTCTTGCGGAAGCGATGAGGATTTATCGGGAGAGTGCGCCGATCAAACAGAGCGAGATTGAAAAGTATCAGGGCCTTATGTACCACAACGTGCCGGTGACGGCAATTCTTCAGGCCTACAGTATCTGCCAGATTCAGCCGGATCCGGGCTTTTCGGACGACAACAATTATCTGAAGAATGCATTTGCCGAGAATGCGCATCTGGATTTCTTCAAGGGACTGCCGAAACAGCAGGTAATCGCGACGGACGGCACGGATATCACGGAACTTGTGGAGAAAGCCGTGAAATGGCTGACGGAGAATTCTTTTTGATGTTTCAGCCAGGTTACTGCATCCCATAACCAGTAACCTGGCTTTATCTTTGAAAAAATAGATTGACAAATTTGGTGTTTTCCTCTATAATAGGATTAAGTCCTAATATTAATAGAAGAGGGTGATTGTATGCCTCATAGAAATACCAAACAGCGCAGTCTGGTGCTTGACGCGGTGAGGTCGCGGGATGATCACCCCAGTGCAGATGAGATTTATCTCGATGTACGCAGGGAGGACAACAGGATCAGCCGCGGAACAGTATACCGCAACCTGAATGTTCTGGCGGAGAGCGGGGAGATCACGCATGTGAAGGTTCCTTCGGCCGACCGCTATGATCTGCGGATGGACTGTCATTACCATTGTTTCTGTACTTCCTGCGGCGCCGTATTCGACGCGCCGATTCCGTATCATGAAGAGTACGACAGGCAGGTGGAGGAAGAGACAGGATTTCAGATCCAGCGGCACCGCACGATTTTTGAGGGATTATGCCCGAAATGCCGTGCCGAGGCAAAGGAAAAGTAATTCTGCAAAAGCAGAAAATCAAATAAAAAAGGAGAATAGAATTATGGCAGGAGAAGCAACAAAGTATGCAGGAACACAGACAGAGAAGAACCTTGAGGCCGCGTTCGCGGGCGAGTCCCAGGCGAGAAACAAATACACGTATTTTGCTTCGGTGGCGAAGAAGGAAGGCTATGAGCAGATGTCCGCACTGTTCCTGAAGACAGCTGACAATGAGAAGGAGCATGCGAAGCTGTGGCTCAAGGAGCTGAAGGGCATTGGAAATACCGCGGAAAACCTTGCGGCGGCGGCCGATGGCGAGAACTACGAGTGGACTGACATGTATGAAGGCTTTGCGAAGACTGCTGAGGAAGAGGGCTTCACAGAACTGGCTCACAAGTTCCGCCTGGTAGCGGCGATCGAGAAGCATCATGAGGAGCGTTACCGTGCGCTGCTTAAGAACCTTGAGACGGCTCAGGTATTCGAGAAGAGTGAAGTGAAGGTATGGGAGTGCCGCAACTGCGGACATATCGTAGTCGGAACGAAAGCTCCGGAAGTATGTCCGACCTGCAATCATCCGCAGAGTTATTTTGAGGTTCATGCGGAGAACTATTGATGACAGATCATGCAGGAGATGATTTTCGCTTCTGCAGGCGTTGGGAGATAAATCCGCACTGCGGGAAGTCAGTCTGCGTCTCTGTGTGAGATGCGTCTGCAGTTCTGCTGAATTGCCGGGCGAGGAACAAAACAAAAAATATGGGAAAAGAACAGCTGTATCCGAGAAGTCTGATCCGGGTATGGCTGTTTTTTGTGCGCAGGCCCAGGCAGGGAAATCAGCTGCTGATGCAGCACCTGGGCCGCGCGGACGAGCAGGAGGGAGAACCGCCTCCTACTCGATTCACAGGAAATTACGTCCTGTGACATAAAAAGCCTCCGGCAGGGTGCTGCGCGCCAGTGGCGCGCGTTTAGCACCGACCGGAACGAAGTGGAGAGCGCACGAGCGCGTGCATGGAAAATGCTGCTTTCGCAGCCGCGCTCGGCGCGAGAATGTGCTTTGGCACATTCTTTATTCTGCGCAGGCCCGCAGAACACAAACTCCATACAAACTCCATACTTTCATGTTATGATAGTGTCAGGGTCGAAATTCCGCTTTATGTTTACGTGGAAAGGGACAGATTCGTAGGAAACAGGAGAATTGATATGTACAGAATTTTAGTGGTGGAGGATGACGAGGACATCCGGGATATTCTGAAAAATTACCTGGAGAATGACGGGTATTATGTGGATTTCGCGGCGGACGG
>CANQUH010000333.1 GCA_947626965.1 uncultured Lachnospiraceae bacterium | reverse complement strand
AGCGGCGCAAATTCGGCGCAGGGAACGAGCAAAACGAAAATCGTTTTGTCGTTCCCTATAATTTTCAAACACACTCCAGGTAGCAGCAGCCGACCTTTCTGCTGTCCGGATCCGAAGAAACATTTCAGGCGTTCACAAGTCCCAGCCATTTCTCCACCGTCTTTACGGATACCTCAAAAATATCAGCTATGTCATTTACAGGAATTTTTTCTCATACATGCCCTTTGCGGCTTCTCTCTGCCTGTCTTTTACGTACATTTCAAAAATATAATCTTCATCAAACAGATCAAACATGATATCCGTGACCTCCTTCTCCCGCTCTCTCAAATTTTTTGATTTTATTCTTTTGAGTATTCTAAGCACTTTTAGTCCGCTAATCCGGAGACATAGGGTTCCTTCGAAACAGAAGCACATTTTCACTGTATATACAACACAGGGAACTAGTAGATGCTTCCTCCAGTCATGGAGACTATCTCATGAAATCGAAAGGCTGTAAAATTGCCAAGTTATTCAGCATTTACCTTTTATTGATTACATTGCCATAAAAGACGAGACATTTCCCCGTTTTTTTGGTAAAATAGATTCATCCAAAGGAGGATGATATTATGATAGAAACAATTGCCGAATACACCGCCGGTCTCGGACTTGACGCAGCGAAGAATCATATTTCCGGCGGTCTGGACGAAAAGAAGCTCCGCGACACCTTAACTTCATATATTGAGGGTCAACAAAAGTACAATGACATATGCACTATGGCAGAAGAAATCGATTTTCAGGAGCTGGTCGAATATATTAGCAATAATCTTATTGAGACAACAAGCACGCGAATCTTCTCACCCAACCGGAAAAAACGCAGACAGGCACGTCAGGAGATTATTGATGCGGCGGTTTCCCATTCGAAAGCGAACACTCCAGAATCCAGACGTAGAGTCGGAAAAACAATAGCCATTTGTCTTGATATCATCCATGAGTTTTATCAAAAACAGTTCACAATAAAAGACTATATTCTTACCTCTGAGATTGTGAATGCAGTGTCAGAAGAAGTGCAAACATCCACTAATACAACTGTTGCGGCAGTTAATGCTGCCAAAGATGAGATTCTTGCCAAAATTTCCAATGATGGTACATTATTTTCACTTGACAAGGTTGTGGAACTTGCCGAAGGCGGAAATGTTGGTACTGTGGGCAGCGGGATAAGGAAGGTTTTAGATCACATCTCTGTTTCTCATCCTTATTATCCTTATTTTGGTTATGACTATCAGGACGGAAAAATGGTAAGCAAACCTCTCTCAGAGCAAGCAAAAACTCTTTATCCCCCAAAGGTCGTTCTTACAGGAGCGGTGCGTTTTGGCGATCGATACTATAATGACGCCAATGGCAATCCTCTGGATTATGCTTACAGGCATCAGACTCCAATCATCATGGAAGTCCAGAAAGCTGTCAAGTTGCTTGGCTCTAAACCAGATCCAAGACAGGACGAGGTGACTGGACTTGTCGGACAAACTGTAGTTGCCGAGCCGCCACAGTTTCCCCCCGCCTTCCCGTGCTCTATTAAGGTCAGAGAGCAGACATTTTTTGATTATGTTCTTCTGCGAACACAGGAAATTGAAGATGATGGAACCTATATCATTGGGAACAAAGAGCAGGACGGTGCACTATATTTTGAGGTAAAAATCAAGCCCGGCACACCGAGTAAACCCGACTTCAAGATCACAATGACTCAGGGCAACAATAAGGAGCATTTAAAATATCTCCAATTTATGTCCGCGCTTTCCAAAGAAAAGTATCTTCATATTTTTGTGCTATCTGTAGGCAAGGACCTTATCGCCGGCTGCATAAATGAGATAGATTTGAAAACAGGATTCAGCGATATAGACAAAGAGATAGATTTCCTGAAGCGCGTCTGTGCCATTGAGGACTACTTCAATGTTACCCTTACTCCGGAGGGTAAGATTAGTCAGAAAGAATATGATGCCGTTTTAAAGATATCGGATCTTATCAGAAATGATAATGTGAAGGGAACATGGAGCGAAGTAACTTTCACAGGTGTACTTGACCATGCTTTCCGCGAAAAACTGATTTCAATGGATGAAGTTTTTTATGGTTTCTCTTATGTTGGTGTCAGTCATGTTCGACTATTTGGCGCGGAGTTTGAGTTCCGCTTTATGAGAGTGTTTAACTGTGCTCGGATTGCTGATTACGAGAAGCTAAAACGGAAAGTGGAAATCCTTGATGATGGCGACGAAATTAAGATCACTTTTCGAGCCGGCGATGATACGGGGATCATTGATACACTCAAAATACCGGAGCACTATGAGAGCGCAATTTGACTCCGGAAAGTAATGCAGTTCCTCTTTCACAAGATAGCTGTGCAACAACTGACATATCTTTTGTGGTTTGCAATGGTTTTTCTAAAAAACCTTTTTGATCCAAACGCACAATAACGTGGAAAACCGGGGGAATTTCGTCCTTTTGCGGATTGACAGGCGTATCATATGACGATCTTCGGATGGTGCTCCTTAAAGGCGCCTTCCGGTTCTATGGACAGGCCGTCACAGAGCCAGTGGATCTCTTTGAGTGTGACCTTCTGAAGTTCATCCGGCGTATCCGGCCAGTGGAAGGAATCCCGGTCCAGCCGTTTCATCAGGATCCAGAACCCGGACCCGTCCCACTGGAGGATTTTGATCAGGGTGCGTCTGCGGTTACAGAAGGCGAACATACAGCGGGAATACGGATCAAGGTGAAATTTCAGCTTGATGATGGCGGCCAGGCCAGAGTAACTCTTGCGGAGATCCGTAACGCCGCAGGCCAGATAGACGGTAGTGCCTCCTGAAAAATCAAGCATAATTCTTTACAGCCTCAAGCAGGGCCAGAAGCAGTCCAGCGGGGCAGTCCGCGCTGACTTCAATGCGGATGTTCCGTGGAAGACAGATCGCGACAGGGGGATGCACGGAGGCACAGCCGGAGGAGATCTCCTGCCCGGAAGGGAGCCTGACGAATACAGGATCACTGTCCTGGTCAGCTTTTGAATCCGCCGTCTGCAGTTTCCGGAACCAGCAGCTGAATGTAGACTGGGAGATCCCGTTCTCCAGGCACCAGTCCCTGCGGGACAGGCCGCTTTCCCGGAAAGCCTGGATCCGTTCTGCCCAGAAGTCAGATTTGGCAGTTACATTACTATCCATATAAAAACACCTCCATATATTTGAAACCAGCATATCAAATATATGGAGGGATTCACAGACACGGATTATTACCTACTTACATGGATTCTAATAGACTAAGGCTTACAGATCCGGAATCATTGTTGGAAGAATGGAGTAAGAAGTATTGAATCTATTCCCTGTAAGTATCTTAAATAAAGACCTATAATTAAAAAAAGGAAAATAGTACCTTTATTAGTCTTCAAAATATTGACAAAATGAAGCGTTTTGACATATAATAATGACAGAAAATGACCATGGAGGCGGAATAATGGTTGATATTAATACTGTAGTTGCCAACAACATCATGGATCAGATGAAAAATCACAATACAAAGCAGAT
>CANQUH010000332.1 GCA_947626965.1 uncultured Lachnospiraceae bacterium | reverse complement strand
AGAAAATTTTGTAAACGGCATATGTATCTGGATCGTCTTTCTGGCTGCTCTGATACTCATGGCATTTTTTTCTTCTTATATCGCGTCTCATCTGACCAACCTGCCCGCGATCGTACTGTATCTGATCATTTTTATATGGTTATCTTTTTCTCTGCTGTACGCTTTCCCTTTGCAGGCCACCTTTATCAATACGCCATGGAGAATTATCCTCAACAGTTTTCTGACCTCACTGCGTCACCTGACCTGGACAATCCCTCTTTTTCTGGCGACGTATCTTCCTCTGACGATCACCCTGGTATTTCCAAACGCACTTGGCCTTACACTTGTTTACTGGGCTTTTATCGGATGTTCTCTCTGCGCGGTCTTTTCCGTTCTGATTCTTCGGCGGGTGCTTGTATTCTACCTGCCGAAAGATCCGGAAGCAGAATAAACAAAGATTTAAAAAGCCGCTTTATCCCAACAGGGATAAGCGGCCTTAAAAATCTGTCCGTATTTATATTTTCCGTACACTGCTTCTTTCCGTAATATTACTGTCAATATACCGTACTTCAAAACTTTTATTGCTCCCCCTGATCCTGTTCTGCAGCATCTTTACCGCCGTCTCCGCCATGCATTTCATATCCACATGATAAGAAGTCAGCTGCTGCGCAAAGCTGTGGCCAAACAGATAATCATCATAGGAAGCGACTGAGATATCCTCTGGCACACGGTACCCGTGCATCTGCAGCCCATCGTAAAGTTTCCCCGCATGATAATCGCTAAAACAAGCGACCGCCGTCGGCATATCTTTTGAAAAATTTTCCCAGAAGCTTTCCTTTTGCAGATCCTCCGTTCCTATTTTCCATTTCTCCTGCGGTTCGATGCCCGACTCCATAAGTCCCTTGCGGTACCCGTAATATCTGTCCAGAACATTATCATTCTCTTTTACCGAGCCCAGAAACGCAATCTTCCGATGACCATGCTCCACCAGATAGCGTGTCACTTTATACATTCCGATATAGTTGCTGGATAATACCGCGTCACATTTTACCTCGCTCAGATTAAAATCCAGAAACACAACCGGAACTCCGGCTTCCTTTACCACTTTCCGGATGTAGCTCTCCTTCATCCATCCAATCACGATCAGACCGTCAACCTTATTCTCCCGGATCATCTGCGGCAGGATCCCTTTATTCTGCTGAGTATCCTCTACGCTCTCAAGCATCGTGAGATTCTGATTTTTCAAAGCCGCAAACGCCAGCTGCTGGTACAATGCCCAGTAAAAAGAAGTTCCTATCCCCAGATAATTATAGTTAACAATCACACCGATCATATAACTGTCTTCTGACAGTTCATACCGTTTCATATCATAACCCATCTGTCTGGCGGCCTGAAGTATCTTTCCGCGAAGCTCCTCACTGACGCCTTTCTTCCCCGAAAGGGCATTGGATACGGTCACTGTGCTGACTCCCAGATGCTGCGCGATATCTTTTAATTTTACATTTGTCATATAATTTTGTTCCGGCTCCCCGGCATCCTTTCATACAGTTACTCTGTCCTTTTTCGTCATTTTGTCATATGACCGCTCTGATTACTTTGAAATATTTTTCTTTGCTGTTCTCACCGTGTTCCCGCATATCACTTTTCCTTCCACAATATGTATGCCGACGGCCCTTTCATTTCCATTCAGCCGTTTCAGCATAATACCGACGCCAACATGAGCAAGAACCCTTTCATCATTTTCATAGGTCGTCAGCTCCAGTCCGCTGCGCCCCTGCAGCCCATGATGATCAAAACTCACTACCGACACATCCTCCGGAACCTGTATTCCTTTCTGCAGTAATTTCTCAATAAGAATATTTGCGCATTTGTCACAGTTGCACACAAATGCGTCAGGAAGAGTCTCCGGCAGCTCGACATCCAGGTTATAATCATATCCGTCCGCTTCCCTGTCATGCAGGATATGATTTTCCCGGAGCTTAACTTCCCGTTTCTCCATAGCTCTGCAGAATCCGAGATACCGGTCCATAATACTCCCTGTCGCTTCAGGAGTTCCCACAAAAACCAGATCCCTGTGTCCTGCATCGAGAAGGAGCTCTGTCATCTGCTGCATCCCTCCATAACTATTCGTCACAACATAGTCTATATTTTCAAACATATCATAATAATCAATACATACCAGCGGAATGGAAGCATATTTCTTTACCATCTCACGAATATAATCCTGATCCGTTTCCCCGATCAAAATGATTCCTTCAATTTCTGCTCCGTAAAACATGGAAAAGCCATGTATCATTTTTTCCTGTTCCGCGTTGATCACTTCAAAAACCACCATACACCGGCGTTTTGTCAGCTCGTGCGCCACGCATTTATACACTTCCATATAAAAAGATGGAAATATCTTGATATAGCGCTCAGCAACAGCGATTCCTATAGTAAAGGATCGTTCTTCCTTTACAACATCCTCCGAAAGCTGATATCCCATCGCCTCCGCGGTCTCACAGATCCTCTTTCTCAGCTCTTCACTGACTCCCTTCCTCCCGCGCAGTGCGTTTGATACCGTAACAGTGCTTACACCGACCTCCGCCGCAATCTGTTCCATCCTGATTTCTTTTCTTCTCTTCATACACCCATATGCCTTCCCCTCTTTCTTTTTCCCTTGCTTTGCAGACTGTAAATCAGAATCGCAATCTTTCTGTAACCAAAAATCATCCTTCCTTCGCCTGATCCGAACAGATCTGTCAGGGCAGCAGGCAGCGCATCAGTTTTTCAATATTTGCCCGGTTCCGCGCATTTGCCGCAATTCCCAGAACCGGATTTTCAAGATACTGCTCCATCTCCTTAAATCTTTCACTTCCGGAAATATCCAGTCCATATGCCGCCGTATCTTTCTGATCCTCCTTTTCTGACTGGCCGGTCTCCTGCAGATTCTCTTCTTCCGGCCCGGCAGCATATACAAAACGGTCCTGATAATCCGATATCTCCCGCTGATCCAGAAAATCCTGCAGATCCTGAAAATATCCATATCCGGCAAGCTTTTGAAAAACTGTCTGATCAGCGATTATGACATCCAACTGCTGATTATATAAATAGATCTGAAGCTTGTCCAGTCCTCCATCCCGCAGATAAACCGTATCATCCAGCAAAATTTCTTCTCTTTTGTCTGTCGTGCATAATAATCTCAGCTCTTCCAGAAAGTTCTCTTTCGGCTGTTCTGCAAGCTGTTCATCCACAATGGCAATTCCCAGCACAGTTTCCGGTTTTGGTCTCACCACACTCCAGATCAGAAAAATAATCAGAATTGACAGAAGAATACCGACTATAATTTTAAGCAGATAATAATCCAGAAAATATCCGGCTCTCTGCTTTTTATCCATTCGTTCCCACTTCTGCTTTTCTGATTCTTCTTCCCTTTTCTGATAAATACTGGCATTATCGTCCAGAACTGTTTTCTTCATGATATTCCTGCCTTCTTTACCTTTTAATTTTAAAAAATTTCTTAAATTAAATTTATCATCTAATTTAAGAAATGTCAACTTAAATTATAAGCGTTCTCTTTCTTCTCTGC
>CANQUH010000331.1 GCA_947626965.1 uncultured Lachnospiraceae bacterium | reverse complement strand
CTGTTGAGGACGGCGGTTCTGAAGAACGGGTCTCTGGCCAGTTTCTGATAATGCTGGATTCCTACCCAGGTAGAACTGCCGAAAGAAACATTCTGGAAACTCATCATGATGCCCGTCACGAGCGGATACAGCCAGAAAATCAGCAAACTCAGCACGAACGGGAGTGAAAATATAAACGGCGCAATATTCTGGGAATACAGAAGCTTTTTTGCTTTATTCACCGTAAATTCCTCCTTTCCTGACTGCCGTTTTCCTTACAAAAGCGGCAGTGTAAAAACCATAGCAGATTTTTCTAATCGAGCAGGAGGCGACTTTCCCTCCTGCTCGTTTGCACGGCCCAGGTGCTGTGTCAGTAGCTGGGTTTCATGCCTGGGCCTGCGCATAATAAAGAGGAGGTCCGGGAATGCGATTTCCCAGGCCTCCCCTGACATTGTCTTTATGTGCGGGCCCGCATATGGAGATCAGCTGCTGGTGCAGCATGCGGGCCGCGCGGCGGGCAGAAAAGAAAAACCGTTTCCTGCTCGATTGATATCCTGAAAAAGAAACAGGATCACATTAATTCAAACTCTATATATTCCTGAGCCTCCGCAAGAGCTTCATCGACATCCATGCCTTCCTCAAATACTTCGTTGAAGGTCGTGGTATTCATGTAGTCGTTGATGGTCGGAGAAGCTGTGGTCGAGTAGATGATACCGATCGCGTCGTTTGCCTGCAGCTCAGCCAGAACATCGTATGGTTTTGAACGGAAGAATGTATTGTACTGGGTATCCTGGTGCGCAAATTCTTCGTCTGTCCACAGAGAGGTGTTGCAGACGTCGAATCCGAGGTCTGTGAAGATGTGACTCTCACCTTCCGGAGAGCACTTTGCCCATACCAGCCACTCAGCCGCCAGCTCAGGATCTTCGCACTGCTGTGTCACAACCGTGCCGGTTCCGCCGATACCAACGGAGTTTGGCTGGCCCTCTTCAAAGACCGGAAGTGTAGTGATGTCATAGTCGCCTTCCAGCTCGCGCATGTTGTCATAACCTGTGAAACGGCTCATGAACCACATGGCCTTCGGGAAAGAAGCAATCTTGCCTGCGGCGATATTCGCATAGCCGGCTTCCAGGTCCACCTGACCGTCTGTGGAAATCATTGCGATGCCGTCGTTCAGCCACTGCTGCTGCATGGTCATCATCTTTTTCACGGATTCAAGCTCTACGTTCGGGGTTCCGCCCGGGCCGCCGGTCCAGTCTTCACCGTACTCCGCCATAGCGATCCACATCCAGTCCGTGCCGCCTGTATCGACAGAAGTCAGGTAAACTTCTCCGTTGGAAGCTTCCTTGAGCTGCTCGCCAAGCGCGGTATAATCATCCCAGGTCTTTACGGACTTGTAGTCAAGACCATACTCATCGAAGATAGCCGCGTTCCAGTACATGACAGCCGCGCCGACGTGCGTCGGAACGCCTACGCGGGTACCGTCATCACGAGAGTAAATCTCAAGTCTGGTCTGCAGCATGTCTTCCTCATATGGAGCCAGAGCGTCAGTCAGATCATAAAGCGGCGTGTCTTCGCCGGTGTAGTTAGGGAACTGGCCGACTTCGATGTCGCACATATCGGGGGCTCCGGAACCTGCGATCAGAGAAGTCATCAGCTTGTTGTGCATATCGGAGTATCCGTAGTTGCTGAAAGTGACCTGAATCGGGCGGTCCGGATTCTCTTTATTCCACTGTTCTACCATGTTCGCGTAAAACTTCTGATGCAGATCGACGAATGTCCACAGTTCGAAGTGTGTTCCGTCGTCCGGACCAACTGTCGTGACAGCGGTGGGACCCGCCTCAGTCTCAGTTTCCTCAGCCATAACTGTCATGCCCATGGTCGCCACCATGGAAGCCGCGAGTAACAAACTAAGCAATTTCTTTTTCATGTTCGTCCTCCTTTTGGATTTGCGGACGAGTGCGGTTTGTCACCCTTTTGGATTTGCGAAAGAATTTTTTTAAATTAAGGTTGAAATGTTGGAACTGTCTGCGTTATAATATTTAGAACCAGTTAAAATATTTTAGAAAAATCAGTGTCGTGCAAACAAACAGAACAAAAGCTGTTTTGTTGTTTATTATAGATTTATTACGGACACAAGTATAGAGAAAAATCAGACAGAGAGGTTGATAAAATGGAAAACGATAAAAAACTGAAATTCAACGAGCCGTGGATCCTCCAGCGCGCGGATCCGTACGTATACCGTCACACGGACGGCACCTATTATTTTACGGCTTCCCTTCCGGCGTATGACGGGATCGCCCTGCGGCATTCAGAGACACTGGCTGGACTGGCGGACGCCGAGGAGACGATGATCTGGCATAAGCATGAGAGCGGCATCATGAGCTTCCATATCTGGGCGCCGGAGCTTCATTACTTGCAGGGGAAGTGGTATATCTACTACGCCGGCGGCGACAAGGACGATATCTGGGAGATCCGCCCGTATGTGCTGGAGTGCCAGGATGAGGATCCGATCACCGGGACCTGGGTAGAGAAGGGCATGATGGAGCGCAGCGCGGACGATCCGTTCTCCTTTACGGATTTTTCGCTCGACGCGACCGTGTTTGAGAACAAGGGCAGATATTACTATGTCTGGGCGGAGAAGGTCAGCGTCGGAAAGAAGATCTCCAACCTGTACATAGCAGAGATGGAGTCTCCGTGCAAATTAAAGACGGCGCAGGTGCTTCTTGCTACCCCGTGCTACGACTGGGAGAGGATCGGTTTCTGGGTCAACGAGGGGCCGTTTGCCTTGAAGCGCAACGGAAAGATTTTTATCACTTATTCAGGGAGTGAAACGGGGATTGACTATTGCGTCGGCATGCTGACCGCGGACGCGGACGCGGATCTGCTTGATCCGAATTCCTGGAGAAAATCAAGGATGCCAGTGCTCCGCACAAATGAGGCGCTGAAAATTTACGGGCCGGGCCACAACTGCTTCACACAGGATGAGGATGGCCGCGATATCATGGTATATCACGCAAGGACGGAGGCGGAGATCAAGGGTAACCCGCTGTACAATCCGAACCGCCACGCGATGCTGATGGAAGTGAAATGGAATGAGGACGGGACGCCGCGGTTTTCCTACGAATAGGCAAAAGAAGGAGCAGTCGGCTTGAAAGCCTCTGCTCCTTTGTTTTGCCGGAAACTACCGCTCTGCGGCAGGCGGTTGTCTACGGCGCCGTATCCGCGGGAGTGCTTTCCCCGTAGATCGGACTGTACTGAATCCGAAACTCGATATCCTGATTATAATTGCCGAATCCCCTGCCGAATATGGTCAGTCCTCCGGAATGTCTTGCCGTGTCCGGCACTGCCATCCGGAAGCGGATCGTGTCGCGGTAATCAAAATGGAACTGATCGATCGATACATTTGAGATTTTGACATTGTCCATAAATACGCCGTTGTATCCGATCGTGAGCGTCTTGAGCAGACCGTACTGGTTCCAGTTCGGGAACCACCAGTCAGGAGTAAACAGGCCATGCATGTCCGCGAAGTCGCCGGGACTGGTCCACATGCCGATGAAGGTATCGTTCAGGTAAAAATGGATATCGGAAGGCCAGATATC
>CANQUH010000330.1 GCA_947626965.1 uncultured Lachnospiraceae bacterium | reverse complement strand
GCCGGAGTCCGGCTGTACTGGATCGTGGATCCGGATAAAGAAAAGATCACTGCATGGGATTTTAAGGGAGAAGAACTGGAAGACATGGAAGAATATTCCTTTTCAGATTCCGTACCCGCCAGCATTTACGACGATTTCTCCATAGATTTTTCAAAGCTGGATATCTGATCAGGCACCTGGGGCAACTCCTGATCGGAGAGTTCCTGCACCTTGGTGGGGTCTGGATCGGGGCGGCGCCTGCATACTCGATTCGGATATGCCGCGCTGAAATTTTAGTTCTGCCATAGACAAATATTTATAATAGTCCGGAGCCATGCTCACAGACAAATGTCCCGGAGCCAAAATTAAAGGAAGTAGCGAAATACGACGCCCTTTCGTTTGCCACCAGAGGCGAATGCTCCGCACTGAGTCCCAAATGGGCCTGGCTGTTCCGGCTCGTCATGCAGGACGAATGGTTTGCTTCAACCCTTACCACGGTACGAATTGAACCGGCAGAACTGACAACCTTTTTGTGGTCAGTACAGGCAAGAACCTTCCGCACCCTGACAATATAATATGCTTCACCGGGCAGCCGGTGGGGCGGCCCTCTCCCGTTCCGAGTCTTGCGGAAAGGGGAATGCTTATGAGTACATATGAGGAATTTATGATTTTACTGACCTTGGGTTTGCTAATCGTCTCGATTCTGAATCTGAAAAATAAGTAAAGCCGCTCTGTCCCTGGTAAGATAAGCGGCTTTACAACTGTTTATTTCGCCGGAACGGGAAGTCCTGACCTTCCTTACCGGCTGTCTTGTTAAACATATTATACGACGATCCCTGACCCTTGTCAAATACTGAAATGAAGTGATTTTTATCTGTTTTCCGCCAAAACTTTGTACAGCTGCTCTGCCAGTTCACGATGCGCCTCCGGCGAAAAGTGCAGAGAATCTTCCACAGACGGTTTAATATACTTTGCGGCATCAAAAAAGATACAGCCATACTTTTCTGCTGTCTTCCGGTACCACCTGGAAAATTCCCGGGAGCGTTCAACAGCATTTTCGTAAAAAGAACCATAAAAGTTCGAATTCCGGATCCCTTCTCCAATCTCCGGCGGCGACACCAGAACGATCTTCGGGGCAAAGCCCTGTTTCGCCCTGGTAAATTCCTGTATTACCTGGACCAGAGTTCCTGCACCATCTGCAATTTCCTCCGGCGCTGCATGAAAAACTTCCTTCAGGTCATTGCTGCCAAGCATCAGGATCACAAAGTCAACAGGCTTATGGGTATTCAAACAAGGCCTCAGATAACCCAGACCATTTTTCCACCCTTCTATCGGATCATCAAACACAGTCGTCCTGCCGTTGCAGCCTTCTTCGATCACCCGGTACTCCTCCCCGAGCAGCTTCTGCAGTCGTCCTGTCCAGCGGACATCCTCCGGGTAACGCATGCCATTTGCCGGATTATAGCCGTAAGTATTGGAATCCCCATAGCAAAGCACTGTTATCTTGTTATCCTGAACATCATCTTTTATCAAGCATCCTGACATCTGTCGCCCTCCTTGTGAGTAATTTCCGCTGTGTATTTTTCATATATCATCTATAAAAATAGCCGTCCTGCTCCCTGCAAAAGAATAGAACGACTGTTTCTACAGTTCAATATTTTTCGCCGAGCCGGGTGAGCTGCACTCACCTTCCGGCCGTCCTGTCAAGCACATTATATGATGATCTCTGAATCTTGTCAAATACTGAAATAAGGTAATTTTACGGCATCAGCGCAAGAAACGTTTATTTCTTTACAGAGACGGATTTTCATGTTATGGTTAAAGAAGAAAATGTTTCTTCACAGAAGGAGGCTTACAAATGAGTAAGAATATTACCCCGGATTTGCTAAAAACCTGCAGTGAGGTTTTCCACGCAGACCGATCCAGTCAGGCCGCATGCAACGCAGTCATGACCAACGGCCTGAACAAAAGCTGCCTGAACCACAATGCCAGACGGCAGCATCCCAACACGTTTTCCATCTCCCTGAAGCAGGGAAGCATAACGAACCAGAAGCAGAGCGGACGCTGCTGGCTGTTCGCCGCCATGAACGTGATGCGGGCACGCATCATTCAGAAATGGAATCTGGAAGATTTTGAACTGTCACAGAATTACATGCTGTTCTGGGATAAGCTGGAGAAATCCAATTATTTCCTGGAAAATATCCTGGATACGCTCGACGAGCCCGTCGGAAGCCGTCTTCTGGATTTCCTCCTGCGCGATCCCATCGGCGACGGCGGACAGTGGGACATGATGGCCAATCTGGTCGCCAAGTATGGCGTGGTACCCAAATACGCCATGCCTGAATCCGCAGTCTCCTCTTCCACCAGAGAGATGGGCCGCGTTATGACTGAGCTGCTGCGCGGCGACGCAGTGATCCTGCGCAGGATGGCGGCCAATGGAGCGGACCGGGAAGCGCTCACTGCCGAAAAAGAGAAAATGCTTGGCGAGATCTACCGGATTCTCGTCATCTGCCTTGGCGAGCCGCCAAAGACCGTGGACTTTGAGGTACGCGACAAGGACGATCATTTTATCCGCGACTGCGGCTTGACGCCGAAGCAGTTTTATGAGAAATACATAGACATGAATCTTAACGATTACATAAGCCTGATCAATGCCCCCACCTCAGACAAACCGTTCTACCGCCGCTATACGGTGAAGATGCTGGGCAATGTGAAGGAAGGGAATCCGGTATGCTACATCAACCTTCCCATCGAGGAGCTGAAAGCGGCGGCCATCGCCCAGATGAAAGACGGAGAACCGGTCTGGTTCGGCTGCGACGTAGGTTCTTACTCTGAACGCGAAACCGGACTTCTGGACACTGGCAATTATGATTATGAAAGTACGCTGCAGATCCGGCTCGGCATGACCAAGGCCGAAAGGCTGGATTACGGCCAGAGCCAGATGACCCACGCCATGGTCTTTCAGGGCGTGAACCTGGATGACAGCGGCGCTCCCACACGCTGGCGCGTGGAAAACAGCTGGGGCGACGAGCCCGGTCAGAAGGGATATTATATCATGAGCGACGCCTGGTTTGACGAATACATGTACCAGGTAGTAGTCAATAAGAAATATCTGACCGACAGCCAGCTGGCTGTCATCGACTCAGAAGTGATCGAACTGAATCCGTGGGATCCCATGGGATCGCTGGCGTGATATACTGGAACTGCGTTTTGTGCGGGACTTGTCTGTGAGTCCTGGCACATGATTCAGGTCTGCTGACAGACCACGCATAAACAAAAATCAGCATCACCCGGACAGAAAACCAGTATTGTTCGGGTGATGCCGACAGCAGATTAAAAGCCAAAGTCCTGCTGTTCTGTTCGAAATTTTTATATGTTATGATCTGTCACCTTTTTTCATATTTTTCGATCGCACAGATATGTTTTTTCGTATTTACATTATAGCTGATGCCAACCAGAAGAATTTCCCCTCCATAGTTCTGCAGAATCTGCGGATAATTCCTGTTTCGGATCTGATCCAAAGCGCTTTTCGGGTTTTTGTTCCATTTCAGTTCAATGATCAGCGCCGGCAGATGAGAATTCTTTTTCGGCAGAAAAAC
>CANQUH010000329.1 GCA_947626965.1 uncultured Lachnospiraceae bacterium | reverse complement strand
ATGATACAATAAAAAAGTCCGAAATCAGGACTGTTCCCCTTTGGCAATGTGGCCGCTATGGCCTGGAAAATTCCTCCAAAAAATTTCCAATATCTCCGTCAATACAAATTGCCTGTCTCTCAATCTCTTTCGGACAGACAGCCTCGCCATAGTTGATACACGCATAAACTGCTGCTTTGTTCTGTGCGGTCATACGCCAGAATGGGTACTTGATAATGGACGGCGTATTGTAGCTGACGCCCAGCTCCAAAAACAAAATACTGCAATTTTAGAAATCAAAATACTTTTTTCTCATTTTAACATTTGCCATAACACTCAGATATCTTTTCAACCGCAAACGCGCTATGTTCTGCGTGACATTTTTGCTGACCCAATCCCATTCCCATCCTGCATATTTGATTACTTTCCCTTCTTCTTTATTCTCTTCATAGAGCATTTTCAGCAATGCTATGGCGGCTCTGTATTCTCTCTTTCCTGAATTCTGTATGAAATCATAAAACATTGTCTTGAAAGGATAAATACGCTTATAGCAGTCACATATTTCATCCAGGAGAATAATAAAATCCTCTATGAAATCAGGACCTTTAAATTTATTCCCGCAGCCCGCATCCGGCAAATCCATTAGCCTGCGATGTCTGTTGGAAAGTTCCATAAGCCAGGCGTTCATATCATCTGAGATAATGACTTCATCCGTACCGTCCCACCAGAAAATTCGATCGTCATCTGATAAATAGTAATTACCTTTACCTTTTAATTCTTCCGGCGTATCACGAAATGTGAACCAGCTGTCCTGGCGGAGAAATTCAGAGGTCCTTATCTCCGGAATAATTCTTTCTCTCCATTCCTTCCGCTGCTTCTGCAGTTTTTCAGAAGCATACTGTTTCATCTGCTCATCATGATATACCTTATCTTTCCATTCCTCCCATATTTTCCAAAACGGTTTGTGATCTATTTCTGCGGCAAGATAAACAAATACCCGCGCCGGAAGAAACAACGACAATTCTGCAAGTACATCTAAATCTATATCCGTATTTTTTTCTCTCTTATTCCTGTTCATTTGGAGGAAGTGTAAAAGATGTTCAAAAAAATTATCTCTACAGATCTCCCGAAAGCTTATTAATGCTTTTTTACACTGATATACATCATCTGGATAGGATCCCGGTATTATATGATCCGTTTCCAGAGTCTTTGTTCCATATATGATATATAAAAGATCCGCCAGTTCCGTTCCGCCAGCGGCTTCAAACTCATCCGAAATCAGGTTTTTTAATTCCGATATGGAAAATGGATCATCATGATCTATTTCAGAAAATGCGATATATTCTGCATTTTCCCAGAGATTATACCGCTTCTTCATAGAAAATTCCGTTCCAAGGATATGGTTGAGCCATCCTCCGTAGAATCGTGGATCAATAATCTCTCCGTTGCACTCTGCAAACCCTGGAGTCTCAACATACATTTCATACAACATATATGCGGCAAGAATAACGTCGCCAAATTCACAGCTGCCTATCTTTTCGGAATAGAAAACCAAACCATTCATATTAAACTTGGCATTTTCCCAGCTTCTCTCTTCAAAATAATTGTACCAGAAATTCACATCACCTTCTTTGGATAATTCCACCGGATTTAAAAGAAGCAGTTTGCGGTCAAACAACGACACCTGCTCTAACTGCATCATTCCTCCATAGTTGAGAATCTTCATCATTTGCTGTCCAAAACAGTTCCATTTTTCTTTTGATATATATATTCTTCCTGCATAACACGCAAATGTTCCCATATTACCTCCTAAAATCCGAATATTTTATTCCTCTGTTTCTTATTTGTCATCAAAGATGAAAATGCGCTTATCGCCACACGATCAAACTCGTCTCTTTTTCTTCGAATGATCCATTCATCCGCCTGTTTGCCTGTTAACTCTGGAAAATACTCCTGTCCTTTATCCAGAAGCCGTTCAAGAAGAATAAGTGCCTTCTGATAATTTAAATCTTTCCCATGCTCTACGAACTCTGTCACAAACGTTTTGTCCACGTATCGGCAATAACTACTTTTCAATCTGATTATAATTTTCGCCAGCAAATACTCTGTTAACATATCAGAAGGTACGCTTATACCATTAAACTGCTCTTTCCAGCGCTGAATACATTCCTGCATATCCTGAGACAAAATCAGACTGCAGCCATCCCAAAACTCCAGGAATTCATCTTCATTTTTTCTCTGCACAGCCTTGTAGAAAGGGATCTCACGGAAAACAGGATCAGCGTCTCCCGGATTGTCTTCCTGTATGATATCAGAATATCCTTTGCCTCCAAAAAAATTCCATATTTCCCAGAAATCTTTTTCAACAGCCTGTGCATATGCAAGTATAAGACGTGCAGGCAGCATATACAAGGAAAGCTCTGCAATAATACCCTTTTCATCCTGGCGCGCCAATAGTTCGTTTCTTTCAGAAAAATCCGAGTTCAGAAGTTTCGCAAGAAAACTTTCCATTGTGTTTTTTTCATCTTCATTCATGCCACAGAAAATTCTGTATGCGTACTCAGTCCGGCTGAGTGGACTTGCGGAATGTATATCCTCTCTGCAGGATATCGGTTCTTTATTCGAGAAAATCAACTTTTGATCTTCCACCTCCCAAACAGCAATTAAATGTTCTATGTTCAATTCTCCATAACTTTTAGAATAATCATCATACAAATCCTTATATGTAATATTTTGGTATTCTTCCGAATTTCTGAAAAAAAGATAAGTATCCCACATTCTGATCCGTCCGGGAAGGGTTATCCTTTTTCCCAGTACTCCCTGAAGCAAAAGCAGATATACTTCTATATTATATAACTTACCTGATCTTACAAAATAGCATCTGCCATTTGTATACACTTCCTGCAAAACCATGATCATATTCATGACAACACCAAACTCATCATACCCTCGGTCCTTTGTATAGAGTTCGCAGGTATTCAGGTCATATGCAGAAATTTTTCTTTGCCTCTTTTCAAAAATCGAATAATCAAACATAACGATGCCGTCCGCATTTGGCCGTGCAGGACTGACTACAGTCACTTCTACTCCTGCAATTGTCATCTTCTCTGTCTTTCTTATGCCACATTTGTCCATAATCTCAAGGACATATTTATTCATCTCATCCTTTTTTTCTGCCGGAACATTTACTTTTCCCGCAAGCTGATATATATCGTCTGCCATTATATTGCCCTCCTTTCTGCAATAAATATAATATAGTGCAAAACTGCAGTCATGTCATTGTACCTGTAGTATAACTCCCTCTGAGCTGCATTATTTTTTCATAATATATAATTATCCGGCAATATACGGCATCCTCTGTCTGCCCGTATTTAAATTCCCTGTTTCCTTTTATGAGCGTATCTACTGGAAGACAAAACAGCTCGCTTAAAGCATACAGATTGTCCAGCGTTGGCAAATTCCGTCCATCAAACCAGTGATAAATGCTTTGGGGAGTGCTTAGTTCTAAAAACGCCTGAATATCTTTTACCGTCATCCCCCGCATCTGCATGATATGTTTTATATTTTGGCCGGTTCTTTTTATATCAATCACAGGATAT
>CANQUH010000328.1 GCA_947626965.1 uncultured Lachnospiraceae bacterium | reverse complement strand
TAAGCAGCAGTGAAAAGGAACGTATGTTCCCCACAAAAAATAATTAAAATGTCCTTGACAAAGGGTACAGTTCAGTACAGTGGTGAATGTGGTTCCTGCGCATGATCACATCGATGGCCGCATGCATCTTGATTCCCGCGATCTCCGCGCCGCCCAGCTCCATCATATTATTGATGTGATGGATGTGGTTGTCCTCAATCACCGAGAAGACGCCGCCCATCCTGCCGATGATGCCGCCCTGCTCACAGTGGTGGATGTTGTTGCGGCGGATGATATGGCTGCCCACCTTCTCCTTCACCCAGCCATGATACTGGCCGCGGCAGACCGCGTCCCGCTCCATCTGCGTCGGACTTTTGACATGTTTGTACGTGAAATAATGCTCGTTATCCGGATCCAGATATTTCCCCAGCCCGATGCCGGCGCACTTGCTGTTGGAAATCTCACAGTCCTCAATGATCCAGCCCTTCGACCAGTGCGGGCCGATCATGCAGTCCTGAAAAGCCGCGGGCGGGGCCCATGTGGTGGCCGCCTTTGTGACGACAAATCCGCTGACTGTGATATAGCCGACGCCTGTCCTGGATGGCATGAAGCATTCCCGGCGCACGTTGATCTCCACGTTCTCCCGGTTGGGATCCGCCCCCTGAAAATTCGCGAAAAACACGGTCCGCCCGTCCTGCTGCTCAGCATACCATTTCAATCGGGACGCCTCCGGCTCCCAGGAGCACTCATTTATCTCTCCCGCAAGGCATTCCTCAAGACTGCCTGCCTCATAGAGCATTTTATCGTTCAGATAGACCGCTCCGGTGTGCTTCGTGCGGCCGGCAAAGTACCAGTCCCCATACACGTAGGTCGTATACGGGTTGTATTTTCCGAAAATCGAATTGTCCACGCTGGCTGTCCAGACCGTCCCCCTGTAAAGCTCCCAACCGGTCAGTTCTTCCGCCCCGGTGATCACCGCGCCCAGAGGTTCCGTGCTCCTGTATACGATGCGCGCGTCCTCTCTCCCGGCATTTGCCGGATCCACATACTCCCGGTACACGCCCGGCGCTGCCAGCACCTCGTCCCCGGCCCGGGCAATCTTCGCCGCTTCCCGGATCCGGCGAAACGGATTTTCTTTCGTGCCGTCGCCGTCATGTCCGGCATTGCAATCCACATAAATTTTCATACGAGGAGAACTCCCTTCTATTCTATGTTTTTAACTGTATTTCCAGACGAACCGGATGAGATATTTCATTTCAGGAAGCCCTTCTGGAAGAACATTGCCTGGCAGATATCTTCCGCCTGTTCCTGTATGGAAAAAAAGCTTTCATATTTCTTTCTGTGTCATATTATCCTGTTTCCAGGCAGTATGCTATCTGGCAGGTTTTCTTATAACATGCGATTCCATATTTGTGAATCGTCTGCATCCCATCTCGTTTCAACACATCAACATACGCGCCTTTTTCAATCTGCTCCATTGCTCTGGCACAGGCCTGGTCAAATTTCCCGTTTTCCGCATATTTTACCTCTATGACACAACCGACTCCAGATGCCGGAATTTCCAACCGGATATCCGTATAGCCTGTACCGGATTCCGCATTTGACCTGACGTTCCAGCTTCCCTCTGCCCGAAGAAGACCGAGAAGCATGCCATGATAAAAGTTTTCTTTCATTTCTTTTTTTACATAAGTATCCCTTATGCTGATGGAATCCGCCATAAACTCATTAAATAACTTCTGTACTTCCTCATATGCTCCCGTTTTTACCGCATCGCAGAAGTCTTTCCACCTGTCCGTATCCCGCATGATTTTTACTTTAAACCAGGATCGGATCCGTTTCTCATATATCCCCATCACTTCCCGGTTTGGGATCACAAGCTTGTGAACTCCATTTTCCGGCGCTGCGGCATCTGTCAGATATCCTGTCGCAAACAATACGCTCCACAAATATGTCTGACGGATCTCCTGATCTTCACTGTCCAGATCCGTATAAGTCAGCTCCGGAACCAGAATTTTTTCCACTGATTCACCGGAAATCAGGGCTTCTACCTCACTCTTTGTGGTTTCTGTGGCTGTTTCAAGAATATCCTGTACGATTGCGTTGCTGCTGCTGTTTTCCCAGTGCGCTTCCATGGGGGCGTCGGCACACACCCGGAGTTTATCGCACTGGTTTATCACATCCCAGGGACAGTACACATTCGTATTCCCAAAACGATATCCATCATACCATTCCCGAATCTGCACATAAAAAGATTCCAGTCCATAGTAGCGCAGCATATCCTTTACTTCACTGTCTGTAAAACCAAAATACTCCGCAAAATCTATGTCGGAGATGGTTCTCACTTTAAAATTATTGAGTCCTGTAAATATACTCTCTCTGGCAATCCGAAGGCATCCTGTGATTACCGCAAAATACAGATTCTGGTTTGTCTTAAATACCTGGCTGAACAGAGACCGAAGAAGATAGACCATCTCCGGATAATAACCGAACTGGCAGGCCTTGTCCAGCGGCACATCATACTCGTCAATTAAAACAATCGCAGGGACTCCATAATATCTGTAAAGTAATTCTGTCAAAAAGCGCAGACTGTTATAAAGATAAGCCGGCTTTTCAAAATCGCCGTCCATCAGGGCATGGAGTCTTTTCTCTTCGAATTGTGTCAGGCGGTCTGTTTCCAGAAACTGGCCGATACGTCTCGTCTCTTCACTGACGGCAGCTCCCAGCATATCACAGGCCGTCTGGAAATCCATTCCGGCCACATCCTTCAGGCTGACAGAAATAACCGGGTATTTCCCCATATACCGTTCGCAGATCGCTTTTTCCTGAAATATTTCCAGTCCCTCAAACAGGGAAATATCCGCGCCAAATTCGAAAAAACTTTTCAGCATATCCATATTCAGGCTTTTCCCAAAGCGCCTTGGACGCGTGATCAGATTTACGCTCCCCCGCGAATTTATCAGATCACGGATAAAGCCTGTCTTATCCACATAATAAAACCCTTCTCTCTTAAAATCTTTAAAAAATTCAATTCCAATGGGAAGTTTTTTCTTTAATTCCATTCCGAACTTACCTCCAGAGAATTTCTCTCATTCTACCATGAAATCCCCCGCCTGTCATCCTGGAACTTATTCAGTGTACCCGCGTC
This sequence comes from uncultured Lachnospiraceae bacterium, assembly GCA_947626965.1. GTDB lineage: Bacteria > Bacillota > Clostridia > Lachnospirales > Lachnospiraceae > Choladousia. Next base: position 464 of record CANQUH010000328.1, on the reverse strand, counting down.
CTCGATCATCAGATAATGATCCGCGGACTTTCATACAGAAAACCTGCCACTGGCAGCTTTTCTGCATACTAAGGCATCCATAACAGCACCCCGCAGCACAGAGGCACTGAACGTTTACCGCAGATATGTATTTCTGTATTCCTCCCGAATCTGTTCCGGCACCAGGCTCCCTCCGGTCGCCCACGCGATATGCGTGACACAATCCAGTTTATCTGTCAGGTTATGCTCCTTTAGGTATTCCTGAAACTCCTGCGTATTCATTCCGAGGATCGGACCCTGGAAAGCCGCGCAGGCGCTTGGCTCCAGAAAGATATCCTCACTCTCCAGAAGATCACGCATGTAATCATAGAGCTTCGCGTCACGGATCGTAGATTGATCCAGACAACCTCTTTTTCCTGCCGGATATCCGCCAGGATTGGATTTTTCTTAATCAGCTGTTCTATATTCACACGACTCATACCTTT
>CANQUH010000327.1 GCA_947626965.1 uncultured Lachnospiraceae bacterium | reverse complement strand
AGTTTTCCCTGAAACAATTCTTTCAAATTCTGCATTTTTCTAAAATAAAGACCGGCATCGAAAGTAAAATCAATATCATCGATCATCGGAGCGTCCAGATCCAGGTGCTCCGTGAAACAGATTCCGTGCAGTCCAAGTGCAAGTGCGTGCTCTGCCATGCGTTTGGCGGGCGTTTCACAGTCCCCGGAGAAATCCGAATGCAGATGATAGTCATACAATATATTCATAAAAAACACCTCAAACGTAAAATAAACGTAAAAATGAACATAAAAATCAAAAATAGAACGTAATGGTACAGAACAAAAAGAAAAATCCGGATGATTTTTCCCCATTATAAGCGTCAAAATAAAAAAAGTCCATGAAAAATTGCGGTATGTATAAATTTACACTTGAATTTTTTGGATAAATTGGTTAGAATATGAACAAGTTGGGAAATTCTTAACAAGGAATTTTCGACAGCTTGCAGTAAACTACTTTTAGGAGGAATTGAAATCATGGCAGTAAAAGTTGCAATCAATGGATTTGGCCGTATCGGTCGTCTGGCGTTCAGACAGATGTTCAACGCTGAGGGTTACGAAGTAGTAGCGATCAACGATCTTACCAGCCCGAAGATGCTGGCTCACCTGCTGAAGTATGACTCTTCACAGGGCAAGTACGCTCTTGCTGACACAGTTTCCAGCAAAGAGAACGCTATCGTTGTAGACGGCAAAGAGATCACGATCTATGCTATGGCAGACGCTTCCCAGCTTCCGTGGGGAGAGCTTGGCGTTGACGTAGTTCTGGAGTGCACAGGCTTCTATACCTCCAAGGCTAAGGCTGAGGCTCACATCAAGGCTGGCGCTAAGAAAGTTGTTATCTCTGCTCCGGCAGGAAACGACCTTCCGACCATCGTTTACAATGTAAACCACACAACACTGAAGGCAGAGGATACCGTTATCTCCGCAGCTTCCTGCACAACGAACTGCCTCGCTCCGATGGCTAAGGCTCTCAACGACTGTGCACCGATCGAGTCCGGTATCATGTGCACGATCCACGCTTACACAGGCGATCAGATGATCCTTGACGGACCGCAGAGAAAGGGCGATCTGAGAAGATCCCGCGCAGCTGCGATCAACATCGTTCCGAACTCCACAGGCGCTGCAAAGGCAATCGGCCTTGTTATTCCGGAACTGAACGGCAAGCTCATCGGCGCTGCTCAGCGTGTACCGACCCCGACAGGTTCCACCACGATCCTGAACGCAGTTGTAAAGGGCGCTCCGTCAGTTGCAGACATCAACGCAGCTATGAAGGCAGCTACCACAGAGTCCTTCGGATACACCGAGGACGAGATCGTTTCCTCTGATGTTGTCGGCATGAGATTTGGTTCTCTGTTCGATGCTACACAGACCATGGTTATGAACCTTGGAAACGGAACATCTCAGGTACAGGTTGTTTCATGGTATGACAACGAGAATTCCTATGTGAGCCAGATGGTACGTACGATCAAATACTTTGCAGAGCTGGCATAATCGCCGTGGGTTTTCATCGATCTGAACTATTCGTAGTATGACCTGAAAAGAGGTCCGGTCTGAAAGGACCGGACTTCTTTTGCATCAGAGGAAATGCTGTTTTGCGGTCTGCCGCAGGAAAAGAAGAGCTGCGGGGCAGTCCGTGAACGTATCCCTGTGGTGGTTGCCCGCAGTACGGGCATGAGAGTTTACAGGAAAAGGATTTATATCAGGAGGAATTTCAATGCTTAACAAGAAATCTGTTGATGACATCAATGTAAAAGGCAAAAAAGTTCTGGTGCGCTGTGATTTCAATGTACCGCTCAAGGAAGGAAAGATTACGGATGAGAACCGTCTCGTCGCAGCCCTTCCTACCATTAAGAAACTGATCGCTGACGGCGGAAAAGTGATCCTCTGCTCACATCTTGGAAAACCGAAGGGAGAGCCGAAGCCGGAGCTTTCTCTTGCACCGGTTGCAGCGCGTCTTTCCGAGCTGCTCGGCCAGGAAGTAAAGTTTGCGGCTGACGACGAGGTTGTCGGCGCGAACGCGAAGGCCGCTGTTGAGGCCATGAAGGACGGCGAAGTGATTCTTCTTCAGAATACCCGTTACAGAGTTGAGGAGACAAAGAACGGCGAAGCGTTCTCCAAAGAGCTGGCTTCTCTGTGCGACGTCTTTGTAAACGACGCGTTTGGTACGGCGCACCGCGCACACTGCTCCAACGTCGGCGTGACAGCGTTTGTTGACACCTGCGCAGTCGGCTATCTGATGCAGAAAGAGATCGATTTCCTTGGCAACGCCGTGAACAATCCGGTTCGTCCGTTCGTAGCGATCCTTGGCGGCGCAAAGGTTGCGGACAAGCTGAACGTAATCTCCAACCTGCTTGAGAAGTGCGACACGCTGATCATCGGCGGCGGCATGGCTTACACCTTCCTGAAGGCTAAGGGTCTTGAAGTAGGAACATCTCTCGTTGACGACACGAAGATCGACTACTGCAAAGAGATGATGGAGAAAGCAGAGAAGCTTGGCAAGAAGCTGCTTCTTCCGGTTGACACGACAATCGCTCCCGCATTCCCGTCCCCGATTGACGCAGAAATCGAGGTATCTGTTGTGAAAGCTGACGCGATCCCGGCTGACCAGATGGGTCTTGATATCGGAACAGAGACAGCGGAGCTCTACGCTGAGGCTGTGAAGTCCGCGAAGACCGTTGTGTGGAACGGACCGATGGGCGTATTCGAGAACCCGATCCTCGCGAAAGGTACGATTGCTGTTGCAAAATCTCTCGCGGATACAGACGCGACGACGATCATCGGCGGCGGCGACTCCGCGGCGGCTGTAAATCAGCTTGGCTTTGGCGACAAGATGTCCCACATCTCCACAGGCGGCGGCGCTTCCCTTGAGTTCCTTGAGGGCAAAGATCTTCCGGGCGTTGTGGCGGCGGACGATAAATAAGAACAGCCGAATGCTGATTGTGAAATGATGATGGAATTGAGGTCCGGCCGCCGTTAAAAAGGCGCCGGACTGCAAAAATAAACAATGAGGAGATTACAAAAATGGCAAGAAAGAAAGTTATTGCGGGCAACTGGAAAATGAACATGACTCCGACCGAGGCTGTGAAGCTTGTCGAGACGCTGAAGCCGCTCGTCGCGAACGAGGAAGTTGACGTTGTATTTTGTGTACCGGCGATCGACATTATCCCGGTCGTTGAGGCGGTAAAGGGCTCCAACATCCAGGTAGGCGCTGAGAACATGTATTTTGAGGAGAAAGGTGCCTACACAGGTGAGATTTCTCCGGCAATGCTCGTGGACGCAGGCGTGAAGTATGTTGTGCTTGGCCACTCAGAGAGAAGAGAGTACTTCGCTGAGACGAGCGAGACAGTCAACAAGAAGATGCTCAAGGCGTTTGAGCACGGCATCACACCGATCATGTGCTGCGGCGAGTCTCTTGAGCAGAGAGAGCAGGGCATCACGATGGACTGGATCCGCCAGCAGGTGAAAGTTGGCTTCCTGAACGTAACGGCAGATCAGGCAAGGACGGCAGTCATCGCTTACGAGCCGATCTGGGCAATCGGAACAGGCAAGACCGCTACGACCGAGCAGGCGCAGGAAG
>CANQUH010000326.1 GCA_947626965.1 uncultured Lachnospiraceae bacterium | reverse complement strand
ATTTTCCATGTTCTGTCCCATGCGGCGACGAAATCTCTGCTGTTTCTTTCCGCGTCAGGGATCACGGACTCTTCGAATGACAGCACGGATTTCTTTGATCTGACGGGAGCGGGATACCGCAACAAGCTGGCCGGCATTGCGTTTACGGTTGGAAGTCTCTCGATGGTCGGCTTCCCGGCTCTGTCAGGCTTTATCTCGAAACTGCTGTTCGCGCAGGCGGCAATCGGGGACGGCTGGAAAATGTTCCCGGCTCTGATCGCGCTTGCTGTCAGTACGGTTCTGAATGCCGTTTACTTTATGAAGACGGTAATCCGCCTGTACACGCCGGAACGGACTGCGGGCAGAGAAGGCTTCCGGGAGATCCATATGACAGAGAACAGGACAAAATCAGCCGCCATGCTGTGTCTCGTCGCTTTGAACCTGATCTTGGGACTTGGTTCGGCCCCGATTGTGAGAATGATCGAGCAGGGACTCGGGATGTTTGCATAGGAGGAGAGAAGAATGAATAGTTGGATTTTGCTGCCGGTATGCCTTCCCGTGATCGTGGGCGCCTGCCTGCTCATCTCGCTGGCATTTGACCGGAAAAAAGACGCGTCCGGGCCGTCCGAAGAGGAACTGAAAAAGCTGCATATCATCGTGTTTTTTACCCTCATCGCGACTGCGGTTTTCACGCTGGCTCTGGTGTGGGCGGGAAAAGGAAGCCTCGCGCTGTTTGAGATCGTGAAAGGAATTCCGGTTTATTTTCAGATCGACGGAGCCGGCAGGCTGTTTGCGGCGATCTTCTGCATTGCTTGGACGGCAGTCGGTATTTACGCGTTCACCTACATGCCGCATGAAGGGAAAGAGAAGCAGTTCTTCGCTTTCTATCTGATCGTGTTCGGCGTGCTGATCGCGCTCGCGTTTTCCGGAAATCTTGTGACGATGTATCTGTTTTATGAGCTGATGACGGTTATGTCCGCTCCGCTTGTGCTGCACAACGGTTCGCGGGAGGCAATCATGGCTTCCCTGAAATATCTGTTTTACTCGATGTGCGGCGCATACCTCGGACTGTTTGCGCTCTTTTTCCTGTATCAGAACTGTGACACGCTCACCTTTACCGCGGGCGGAACGCTGAATCCGGAGCTCGCCGCACAGAACGGCACGATTCTTCTGATTGCCATTTTCGCGGCTCTGATCGGTTTCGGCGCGAAAGCCGGTATGTTTCCGCTGCACGCGTGGCTTCCGACCGCGCATCCGGTGGCTCCGTCTCCGGCATCCGCGGTGCTCTCCGGCGTGATCGCGAAGGCCGGCGTCCTCGCCGTGCTTCGCGTCGTCTACTATGTCGCCGGCGCGGATTTCCTGCGTGGAAGCTGGGTACAGACCGCATGGATGACGCTTACGCTGCTCACGGTTTTTATGGGATCTCTGCTGGCATTCCGCGAGCCCGTCTTCAAGAAAAGGCTTGCCTACTCGACGGTCAGCCAGGTGTCCTACATTCTGTTCGGACTCTCGCTTTTGTGCCCGACCGCTTTCGAGGGAGCGATGCTGCACACGGTATTTCACATGTTTATCAAGTGTACGCTGTTCCTCGTGGCCGGAGTCTTTATCGTCAAATGCAATAAGACGAGAGTGGATGAACTGGACGGAATCGGAAAGCAGATGCCGGGAACGCTGTGGTGTTTTACTTTTGCGTCCCTTGCCCTGATCGGAATTCCTCCGACAAGCGGTTTTATCAGCAAATGGTATCTGGCGCAGGGAGCTCTTGAAGCGAATGTCGGAGTTTTTGGATGGCTCGGTCCGGTCATACTTCTTGTAAGCGCGCTTCTTACGGCCGGTTATCTTCTTCCCGTCACGATGAAGGGATTCTTCCCCGGGAAAGATTACCCGTCCGTGCCAAAGGACGACGCGCCAAAGGGAATGCTGTACCCGGTTCTGTTTCTTACGGCGATTGCCGTGCTGCCCGGCGTTGTTCCGAATCCGCTGATCGGCTTTATCAGCAGGATCGCGGATCTTGTATTTTAGAGAGGAGGAGAGGAAATGAATGCAGCTATTTTGGCAGTTGTCGTATTGCTGCCGGTTCTGGCAGGCGCGCTGATTCCTTTCATCCCGTTTAAAAACAGACTCTGGATGATGGTTTATATCGAGGCGTCCGTGCTTCTTGTGACGATTCTGATGTTTGTGACTTTATTTAACCAGCCGCAGGAGGAGTTTGTCCTGTTTCGGTTTGCGGGAAATCTGTCGCTCAGCTTTAAGCTCGACGGACTTGGCTCCGTGTTCGCGGGACTGGTCGCGTTTCTCTGGCCTCTGGCGACGCTGTACTCGTTTGAGTACATGAAACACGAAGGACATGAGAAATATTTCTTCATGTTTTACACAATGACTTACGGCATCACGCTCGGCATCGCGCTTGCGGAGGATATTGTGACGATGTACTGCTTCTACGAGGCGCTCAGCATCGTGACACTGCCTCTGGTGATCCATACGCTGTCGAGAGAGGCAATCCTCGCGGGCCGTACGTACGTCTACTACATGCTTGGAGGCGCGGCGTTCGGCTTTATCGGCCTGGCCTTTGTCCTGATCTACGGGACAACCTCGAATTTTGTGCCTGGCGGCGTGCTGGATTTCGCGAAGATCGGAGATCACAGAAATATGATCCTGTTTACTTATGTGATGTGCTTTTTCGGTTTCTCGATCAAGACGGCGATCTGGCCGTTCTGTTCCTGGCTGCCGAAGGCCGGCGTCGCCCCGACACCGGTTACGGCTCTGCTTCACGCGGTGGCGGTCGTGAAGGCGGGCGCGTTCGCGGCCATGCGTGTGACGTATTACAGCTTTGGCGCGGATTTCCTGCGCGGAACATGGGCGCAGGGCGTTGTGATGGCCGCGGTCATCATCACGATCGTCTATGGCTGCAGCCGTGCGGTGAAGGAGACGCATATGAAGCGCAGGCTTGCGTGGTCCACGGTCAGCAATCTCTCCTACGTGCTGTTTGGAGTCGTGCTGATGTCGCCGCTCGGCCTTGCGGGCGCGATGAGCCACATGGTATTCCACGCGTTTATCAAGATCTCGGCTTTCTTCTGCGTGGGCGCTGTCATTTACAAAACGGGGTGCGAGTATGTCCATCAGCTGAACGGCTTCGGATACAGAATGCCGAAGGTATTCGTGGTCTTCACCATATCCGGTCTGGCTCTGATGGGAGTTCCCGGCCTTGCGGGTTTTGTCAGCAAATGGAATCTTGTGAAAGCGGCGCTTGACGCGGGAACAGGAGCGGCTTACCTTGGGATTGCCGCGCTTCTGGTATCGGCGCTTCTGACGGCGATCTATATGATGACGATTGTGGTGCGTGCGTTCTTCCCAGGAAAGGATTTTGATTTTTCCACGATTTCGGATGTGGAAGATCCGAACTGGATGATGATTCTGCCGCTTGCGGTGTTCACGATAGCGATTATTTATTTCGGCGTCTGCTCCGGATGGTTTACCGATATGCTGGAGCAGATCAGCTCAGTGATGTAGAAAGGGGGAACAGGGGATGATCGGAATAATTCTTGCGATACTTGTATTCTACCCGTTCCTGGGAGGTCTGTACGGCTGGTTCGCGGGCCTGAAAAATGAGAAGATCAGGGATTAC
>CANQUH010000325.1 GCA_947626965.1 uncultured Lachnospiraceae bacterium | reverse complement strand
CCTCAGACCATAGACGGGGAGAAAGTCCAGAACATCCGGATTTTCTACCGATTTGTGGGAGAGATCAATTAAAAAAAATCCATTATGTACCTATAATACAAGGGCGATTGAGATTGGTCCATGGTGTTTCAGTGGGAACCGGACGATGCTTAAGGCAGTGCTTCCGGAGACGGTTCAGGTGATCGACGAGCGTGCGTTTTACAGAACTGCTCTGGAAGAGATTGTCCTGCCGGCAAGTTTGAGGGAGATTGGCAATTCTGCGTTTTACAGCTCCGCGCTCAGGGAAATCAGTCTTCCGGAAGGTCTGGAAGTGATCGGCAGTGAAGCTTTTTATTGTGAAGAACTGTCCCGGGTCTGTATTCCGCGGAGTGTAAGGGAAATCGGCTACCATGCGTTTGCCTCGGATACGCATATAGAATGTTATGGAGGAACCGCCGGTTTCGCCTACGCAAAAGGACGTTACTCAAATAACTGCACAGTGCTGGATGCGAAGAATATTTCCAGTCTGCAGATAACGCTGCTTCAGACGGAATTTGTCTGCAATGGTTATGAGATACGGCCTGAAGTGAATGTGCTGGATGGCGGAACTGCGCTGAAAGAGAGAACCGACTATACTGTGAAATACGAGGAAAGTATATATCCGGGTATATATACGCTCACAGTTCAAGCCTTACTGAGCGAGAATTATACCGGAAGCAGTACGCTTACCTATACAATCCGGCCACGCACCGTGCGGCATCTGGTTTCCGGTCTGAAGACAGCTTCCGGCAAGGCTGCTCTCCAGTGGAACGAATCTCTGGGAGCGGACAGTTATGAAGTCCGGCGTTATGAGAGCAAGTGGAAAAAATGGTTTCTGGTAAAGAAAACTTCTAAAACGACATGCACCGATGTCAGTCTCCAGGCTGACACGAATTACAAATATCGGGTACGCGCCTGTGCTGACGTGGATGGTCAGACTATTTATGGGGACTATTCGAGTATTCTCATGGTGCGCACGCTGCCGAAAAAAGCGTCAATTAAGAAGACCAACAACAGTGTGAAAAAAGGAGCGGTCGCGTCAGTCAATTCTGCGAAAACGGATCTGGGAGTAAAGCTTGACACGTTGTCTTCCGCCGGAGAGGAAAACTGGTCCCATGTGTCGGATGTGACAGAGTTTCTGGACGGAAAAGGAAATTATTGTATCGCTTATATAAAAGCTCATGGGATACCCGGTATCCATTTCACGCCGGAAATTGCGCGATTGCAATCAAAGGCAATCTTTTGATCTGTTCTTATGGGCACCAGATGTACAATGGACATCAGTCGAATGATGTACTCAGCGTCAATACTGTGACGATGAAAAAGGTGTCTCGTTTTTCTAATCGTGTCGGACACTCGTTTAACCAGAGTCTGCTGATCTCAAAAGACGATGAGGCAGTATTCGTGAATCATGGAGATGCGTATCCAAGGGGTATTGAGACCGCAAAGGAGCATTTGTCAGATCCACAAGGTCAGGAACGGAACATTGCAGAAAAGGAGTCTCGGAGTCTCCGGCTACGGAAAATGTTTCATTCCACTTTTATGGAGATTTGGGAGATAACTGGACCGGAGCACAGCTTGGCGGGATCGCGGAAGTCAGCAGCGGATTTTTCCTGGCGGCTGCGGGGCGGAAATCCATGACTGAGAAAGCATACGACGAGTCGCGGAATGTGTTTGTCCAGCTCCTTTCCAAGACGGATCTGGAGTCTGTGTTGAAGGGAAATTCCAGGAGCGGCACCAGCTGCGGAACCAGTGCGGCGGATAAGGGAATTCTCTGGCTGACGAATTATTCCAGGCAATATACGGCGAGTGCCGTTTCCATCACAGCGACAGACGATGACCGTGTGATTGTTATGTGGGAGAAAATGAAAAATACTATTCCTGGGAATAACTTTTTGGGAAATTATGATTTTGAAGAGAGTTATTATATGATTCTCTCAGCGAGTGGAAAAATCCTTCAGAAAGCGACCGGACTGGACGGACGCAGATTGAACATATATGAAGCGCCGGTCTACCGGAAAGGTTATCTCTACTGGACATCTGCAGACTACGGTACGCAGAAAGCGACAACGTACCGCCTGAAGGTAAATGGCGTTGTGATGCCGAAGTGCTTGGGAAAAGTGGAAGGACTGACATTTGAGAGAAGGAACAGCTGGTCGGCGGACGTATGGATAAAATGGGGAAAAGTTGATAATGCGGAAGGATATGAGATATATCGTTCTGTGGGCCGGGACGGAAATTACAGAAAGGTCAAAGAAGTAAATACCAGCGGATGGTATGATGAAAACACTTCGCGAGACACCACTTATTATTATAAAGTCTGCGCTTTCCGTAAGGTGAACGGAAAGAGGATTGTGGGGCAGTATTCACAGACACTGAAAGTGGCGGTTGACTGACCGTCCGCAGTATTCCTGGGTGTACCTGAGCACGCGGAAAAGTCTCCTGAGTTTTACAGTTTTGCCATAAAATCAGAGTCGAAACTGGAAGACCAGCCGGATCCGGATGCTTTCTGGAAGGAAGGGAATGTAATGACAGTCTGAAAAAAATGGGACTTGTGGATCGAGATCCATCTTTCCGAAGGATGTACTCTGAAAATAACCGGCCCCTGAATTATGATTACAAATTTCCGGAAACTGTATACCAGCTCCTTGGGATTTTTCTTGGAACGGTACCAAAAGGCATCTGGCTTCCGGGGGAAGTATTCCTTGGACGGAGTATTCCGGTATCTTGTAATGGACGGGATCCTTTATTCTTCCTCAAAACGTGAAGCCGCTTCACGGAGGCGGTTGAGACGCTGCAGGAGATGGGGGCAGCAGCCGTCGGACTGAACTGTTCGGTTGGTCCGGATCAGCTCGCGGCTGTTGCGAGGACGATGAAACAGGCAGCGAAGATCCCGGTGATTGTGAAACCGAACGCGGGCATGCCGGTCATAGATCCGCGCGGGCGCGCACACTACAACATGAAACCTGAATCATTCGCAATCTCAATGATGCGGCTTGTGGAAGCCGGGGCGGATCTCGTAGGGGGCTGCTGTGGGACTACGCCGGAGTATATACGGGCGCTGTGCCGGAACCTCAAACAGATGCGTAAATCATAGAAAGTGAGCCGTATCCGGTACGCGCCGCTTTCCAGGTGGCCGCGCTGCCCAAAGGAGCACGAGTGGAGATTGAGACCGTGGTGGTTCGATAAAACGAAAAGGAGGAACCTAAACCAGATGGTCAGCGAATGGGCCCGCAACAACACGATTAAGATTAATCTGACAGTGATCCAATAAATGTTGATCAGGGGTTGACACTGACGTGCAAATGCAGCGTTAACCCTTGTTTTTTTGCCATATTTTTTCTTTGTAAATACATTTTTAGAGTAGATGTGGGAAGCAGAATTTCACATAAAATATTGACAAAGTGGGCATAACAGATATAATATGATTATGAATCGAGTAAGAGGCGGTCTTTCCCTCCTGCTCGTCCGCGCGGCCCGCATGCTGTGTCTAGCAGCTAATCTCCATATGCGGGCCTGCGCATAAAAAGGAGGTGGTTACATGGCAGTGTATAGCATTGAAGATATCCGTCGCGTCATTACTCCAATT
>CANQUH010000324.1 GCA_947626965.1 uncultured Lachnospiraceae bacterium | reverse complement strand
CTCTCTCAAAAACCTTGCCGCCCGTGTGAATATGTTCTCCACTGCTGTTCCTCCTCCCCGTTTCGGCTCCCTGGTACAACACTGCGTTAATTTTGAAGTAACAGGCGCCTCCTATTCCGGCTTCCCTATCTTCTCCAGCGGCCACAGCCTCATGACCAGCTTCCCTACGATCTGTTCCTCCGCCACACACCCGATCGATGTGCTCCGCGAGTCCACCGACACGCTCCGGTGGTCCCCCATCACGAAGATCCTTGACTCCGGCACCTGGTACGGCAGCGTGATGTCGCACTCCCCAAGCGCCTTCTCCTCCAGGTACGGCTCCTCCAGCGGCTCCCCGTTGACGAACACGTTCCCTTCCTCGTCAATGTTTACCCAGTCCCCCGGTCCCGCGATCACGCGCTTCACCAGGATTTTGTTGTTATAGTAGAATGCGATGATGTCACCCGGATTGAACTCGCTTCCCTTCAGGGAGACGAGGATGTCCCCGCTCTCAACCGTCGGCGTCATCGAGGTACCGTAGATCTGGAGCACCGGCATCCACAGCGTCGCCACCAGGACCGCCACCGCCGCCACAACAATCAGCGAATACACCGTGCTGCGCAGCGTGCTCCGGTATCTGCGTTTGTACCGCTCCCGCTTCAGCTCCCGCTCGATCTCCGGAATCTCCGGGATCACCACCGCTTTTTTCCTTCTTTTCTTCCTGCTCATAGGCCCAGCCCCCGTTTTCGTTTCCCCGGTTTACGGATTTGGCTCCTGCCCCCTGGGGGCCGCCCGTTTCACATTCTCAAGATACTGGTCCGCCGCTTTCTGCGCTGCCTCAAATATCCCGCTGAGCTTCAGCGCCGCCTCCGCGATCGAACCTGATTCCGCGATTTTGATTTCCTTCTCATCCAGCTTCCCTTTTACTTCCTGAAGCTCTTCCTCCAGGCGCTGCTTCTCTCTGCTCTGAACCAGCAGCATTTCCAGCAGCTCCGCCCTGGTCAGCTTCTTCAACTCTTTATCCGTCATAAAAATCTCCATTCCGCCGCCTTCTGACCGACGGCATAAATATTAATGAAAATTTTATTTTCCACATCAGCTTTCCAGCTCCGCGGGTGTCCCGCGCCGTACCGCTGTCTTTCCTGTCATGGATTTCTTCTGTTCCTTTTAATTTATGAGGCATCCTGCCCGGCCGTTCCACCCTGCCTTGTCTTTACAATCTGGCCTCCGGCAGGCCCTTCCTCCTACACGTTTCGTCCAGGTCCCGGCACAGGTAGTCCAGCAGCTCCATCTCGCTCTGAAACTTCCTGATATGTGTCCTCTCCGGATCCATCAGGATCCCCTGCCACCCGCTCTGCCTCCGGCTCTGCACCACGATGTCGAATGTCCGGCATTCCCCGTTCTGCTTCCCGATCTCCTCATCCTCCATCGTTTCCGCCGGGATGTGGATGCTCCCTCTGAGCTTTGCCGGTTTGAGGAACGTCCGCCTCGCCTGGAACGCCTGCGGGTATCCCACCCGCTCGAACAGGTCATCCATCCCCAGCAGCAGCGCCCCGTATCCCGAGAACGGCAGCGGCACAAGCAGCATTTTGTTGTACGCCCGTCCTGACAGGTCTTCACGGTATCCGTCTATGCACAGCCGTATCATGTTGATCGGAAAAACCGACGCACTGCTCATTTCCCCATCGCCTCCCGTTCCTCTCTCTCCTTCCACGGGAAAGAAAGTTCCTCCAGTTCATATTTCAGCTCGATCTTCCGGTTCTTGATCCTTCTCAGGAAGTTCTTCCGGATTCTCTTCGTCACCAGCAGCCCCGCCTCGTACGAGCACGCCGACAGCAGCACCACATATTGTGTAGGACCGTTCCTCGCCGCCACGTCTCCGATACGGAGCGTCTCCTTTATCACCTGCTCCAGGATACTGGCTCCTTCCCGCAGCCCCGTATCCGCTATCGCTCCGTTCCAGAAGGTTCCAACCCGGCGGACTGTCAGCAGCAGTATGTACTCGGAGATTCCAAGTCTCCCGATCCTTCTCATCTCCAGACGGTAGATCTGGCGGAAAATCTGGTAGTCACAGAAGAAAACTCCTCTGGGCCTCTCCTTTTCCTGCGCTTCATCCTGGATACTGGCAATACTGTTCAGCTGTATCTTTCCGTCTGTCGCTACATTCTGAAAAACTTTCTGCAGTTTTTCCGGCATTTCTATTCCGAGGTTCTCATAAAACTGCTTTTTTACGCTTTCATACTGGTACAGCGCCTGATCAAATTTCTGCTGCATCTGCAGGCTTTTGACAAGAAAGCACTGGATATCCTCATCCAGCGGCTCATGTCCCGCAACTTCCTGACAGAGCTTTTCCAGTTCCCCCCATGCTTCTTCCTTCTCGTAAATATCGCACAACAGCTTCGCTGTTTTCAGATATGTCGCCTGATACTTTATAATCTGGGACTGCAGCCATGTTCCGTAAGTCAGCCTGGCCGAAACGCCGTCACGATAACTGTCGATCACTTTCCGGCAAAGCTCTTTTTTGGCCGGGCCGTCCGGCTGTTTTCCTATTTCCATGCTGAGTCTCTCAAATTCTTCGTAATCTGTTTCAACCGGAATTTCCGGATTCCACTGATACCCTCCCGGCTGTGTGCAGATATATTCTTCCGGTCCCAGCGCCCTCAGCACGCTCCGGAGGCGGTAGATCAGATTTTTCAGCGCGTTCTCCGGATTCTTTGAATTTCCTGACCAGAACAGTTCGCTCAGCCGTTTTCCCGTCAGCGCCTTATCCCTGTTGCTGATTATGTAAACCAGAAGCTGTACCAGTTTATTTGCCCGGATATCCTCTTCCCTGAGAACCACTGTACCATTCGACAAAGAAAAAGTTCCAAATATTGTTGCCTTCAGCACTTCTTTTGCCCTCTCTTTTACTTTTCTTCCGCCACGTCTGCTTCCTGCAGCTGGTCACTATTCTCACCTGAGAACACGGAATCCATGAGATGCAGCATTTCCATTACACTTCGAAATGATATTTTTTTATTCCCCTGAATCCAGTGAATTTGTCCCTGCCAGGTGGATTTCTGATGACTTATTACCTCTACGATAAAGGTCTGTTTTTCGGTTTTTTTTATATCCATGACCTCACGCCCATTTATTTTTTTCTCATTATACCCCCCCCAAAGTCACAAAGTGGTCATTTCCACCTATTTTCCCATATGTTTTTTTAAAAATTTTATTGTTTAAAAAGCCCGCAGATCGCTGCGGGCATCCTCATGATTGAAAGCCGATGACTCCGTGCTTTCAGCACTTTCGTCATCGCCGCCAGTATTCGCAAAGTCTACGCTCCGCTTCGGTCGGCGCCAAACGTGTGCCACTGGCACACGGCGCCGCATCGTTCACTTTGTTCACGCTGCTGTATTGCTCATACCTGTTGTCGTCTCCTGTGCATAGTCGGTCTGGCAAGTAAACTTGCCTCCCGTCTCTGCACGGAGACTGGACTTATGCAGTAAAAAAAAGCAGAATCATACAGACCACAATTTTTTGCGGAAATTTTGAAAAGTTCCGCAAATATTGTAATGCTGTATGATTCTGCGACGGCTTCCCATTTTTAATGTTCCACCAGCATAATCCTTTTCCATTTTCCCTGCGCGT
>CANQUH010000323.1 GCA_947626965.1 uncultured Lachnospiraceae bacterium | reverse complement strand
TTAATGACTATTTTGAAGGGACGTACATTCATCGTGCTGATCCTTCTGGTCATATTTTTCAGTGTTGTAAAAGATAATTTCCTGTCGGCGGCCACGCTGACCATGATCGCGAAGCACGTCGCTCTGTACGGTATCCTCGCTCTGGGCATGACGTTTGTTATCATCACAGGGGGTATTGACCTGTCGGTCGGTTCCGTGGTTGGTCTGATCGGCATGCTGGCCGGCGGCCTGATCCAGGAAGGCTTCACCGTGTCATTTGCGGGCGTTACGCTGTACTTCAGTGTTCCGATGATTGTCGTGCTGATGCTGCTTGCGGGCTGCATAATCGGAGCGGTCAACGGCCTGATCGTCACAAAACTCGGCGTTGCCCCGTTTATCGCCACGTTGGGTACTATGTACATTGGCCGTGGTCTCGCAAACCTTCGTTCCGGCGGCGCCACATTCGCGCAGATCAACGGATATGAGGGACTGGGGAACACAGGTTTTAAGGTACTTGGAAGCAATATCGCGGGAATCCCCGCGGGCGTATATATTTTCGCGGCCCTGGCAGTAATCTCCTACATTCTTCTGAAGAAGATGAGCTTCGGCTGGCATGTGCTGGCAGTAGGAGGCAATGAGAAATCTGCGCGTCTGTCCGGCATCAAGACGGACCGCATCAAGATTCTTGTTTACATGATTTCCGGTTTCTGCGCCGCGTGGGTCGGCATGATCAATACCGCTCAGCTGTCCTCAGCACATCCGAAGTCAGGAGACGGCTGGGAAATGAACGCGATCGCGGCGACAGTACTTGGCGGCACTTCGATGGCCGGCGGTTCCGGTACGATCCTTGGCACAGTGGTCGGCGCTTTCGTTATCGGCGTGATCAACGATGGTATGACGATGTGCGGCGTGTCCGAGTTCTGGCAGTCAGTGATCCGTGGTATCGTGATCATCCTCGCGGTTGTGATTGACCAGACCCAGAGAAATCTGCAGGCAAAGATGGCGCTGCAGGCACGCAACGAGAATAAATAGGCGGGAGTGATCGGAATGAAAAAGGGCGGAATTTTAAACGCACAGCTGATCGGATGTATCGCAGCTCTCGGTCATATGGATCTGTTTATGGTAGGGGACGCCGGCATGCCGGTTCCCAAAGGAGTTCCGGTCGTGGATCTGGCGCTCTGCGGAGGGGTTCCGACATTCCGGCAGACGATGGACGCGATTCTTGGAGAGACGGTAGTCGAAGGTTATACGATCGCGGACGAGATCGTGGAGAAAAATCCGGAACTGCTCGCCTATATCCGTGAGAAGCTGGAAGGGACTGAGGAGACTTTCGTTCCTCACAGCGAGCTGAAGAAGATGGCGGCAAACGTCAGGTTTGCCGTCCGCACCGGGGAATTTACTCCTTATCCAAACATTATACTGCGGGCGGGAGTGGCGTTTTAAAGGAGGAAAAAAATGACAAAGATCAAACTGGGATATGCCCCCACGCGGAGAAGTATTTTCAGCGCGCCGGACGCGATCAAATACCGCAATCTGACGGCTGACCGTCTCCGGGAGCTGGGGATCGATTTTGTGGACATCACGGATATCAATGAGGAAGGTCTGCTCTACGACGATACGGACCGGCAGAAGATTGCGGAAAAATTTAAGGCGGAAAAAATCGACGGCCTGTTCCTGCCGCACTGCAACTTTGGTACAGAATATGAGTGCGCGAGACTGGCGAAGGAGCTGAATGTTCCGGTACTTTTATGGGGCCCGCTCGACGAGCGTCCGGAGGCGGATGGCACGCGTCTGCGCGATACGCAGTGCGGACTGTTCGCGACCGGCAAGGTACTTAGGAGATTCCGGGTGCCGTTCACCTATATGACAAACTGTCGTCTGAATGATCCGGTGTTTGAGCGCGGCCTGCGCGACTTCCTCGCGGTCTGCAACGTGGTCAGGACATTCCGCGGCATACGCATCCTGCAGATCTCCACGAGACCGTTCGATTTCTGGTCAACGATGTGCAACGAGGGAGAGCTTCTGGAGAAATTCAATATCCAGCTTGCACCGGTTCCGATGCCGGAGCTGACAGACGAGATGAAAAAGGCAAAGGCTGAGGGCACGGAAGTGGCAAAGGTCATGCAGTACTGCCGCGACCACATGGAGATCATGGTGAAGGATAATGAGCTGGAGAATGTGGCGGCGCTCAAGGTTGCCATGAAGAATCTGGTGGACAAATACGGCTGCCAGGCAGCGGCGATCCAGTGCTGGAACCAGCTGCAGAGCGAGATCGGCATCATGCCGTGCGCGGCGAATTCCCTGCTCAATGAGGAAGGGATTCCGGTTGTATGCGAGACAGATATTCATGGTGCGGTCACCGCGCTTCTGGTGGAAGCGGCAGGCATGGGTGAGCTGAGAAGTTTCTTTGCGGACTGGACGATCCGACATCCGGATATCCCGAACGGCGAGCTTTTGCAGCACTGTGGTCCGTGGCCGATTTCCGTCGCGAAGGAGACGCCGAAGCTGACTTATCCGCTGGCGTTCGATCATCCGGGAAGCATTACGGCGGAAGCAAAGCACGGTCTTGTGACACTTGCGCGGTTTGATGGAGACGGCGGAGAATACTCACTGCTGCTCGGAAACGCGAAAGGCGTGGACGGGCCGAAAGGTATGGGAACTTATCTCTGGGTTGAGGTGGAGAATATCAAGCGCCTTGAGGCGAAGATTGTGGAAGGTCCGTACATTCATCACTGCGTGGGCATTCACAAGGACGTCGTTCCGGTACTGTACGAGGCGTGTAAGTACATGGGAATCAAGCCGGATCTGTACGACCCGGTAGAGGAGCAGGTCAAAGCGTATCTGCGCGGCGAGTGAAATAATGAGGCGGAAGCCTGCGGGACGGCTGGTATTGCCCTGAATTAATTGCGCAGAGAAGTACTAGTGAAAACTGAAGCGCGGGCTTTCCTGAATGAGCCGTCAGTATGGCGGCAGAATGGAGAAGACCATTATGGAAAATTTAAAGGCAAAATCGTTTGCCCTGCGCCAGGACGTGGTCAGGATGATCAAGGCTGGCAAGGCGGGACATATCGGCGGCGATATGAGCGTTATGGATGTGCTGGTATCTCTCTATTTTCATGAGATGAATATCAGTCCGGAGAACATGGATGATCCGGAGAGAGATAAATTTGTCATGAGCAAGGGGCACTGTGTGGAAGCGCTGTACGCGGTTCTGGCGGCGAAAGGGTTCTTCCCGATTGAGCAGGTAATTGAAGAGTATTCTCAGTTCGGATCCCAGTTTATCGGGCATCCAAACAACAAGCTTCCGGGCATTGAGATGAACTCGGGTTCTCTCGGCCATGGGCTCCCGGTATGCGTGGGAATGGCGCTGGCGGAGAAGATGAATAAGAGTCAGGCGAGAGTTTATACGGTGATGGGAGACGGAGAACTGGCAGAAGGCTCCGTCTGGGAAGGAGCCATGGCGGCTTCCCATTATAAGCTGGACAATCTTTGTGCGGTCGTGGACCGCAACCGGCTCCAGATTTCCGGCAGCACAGAGGATGTCATGCATCACGATGATCTGGCCGCGCGCTTTGCGGGCTTTGGCTGGAACGTGATTTCTGTGGATGGGAACGATGTAGACGCGCTGAACGC
>CANQUH010000322.1 GCA_947626965.1 uncultured Lachnospiraceae bacterium | reverse complement strand
CTGAAGTACTGGTACGGGTTCAGACCATTCAGCTTTGCTGTCTCCGAAATACTGTAGACCACCGCGCTGGCACGCGCTCCTTTTATGGAATCGATGATCATCCAGTTCTTCCTCCCTACGCAGAAGGGGCGGATCGCGCGCTCTGACGCGGAATTATCGATCGGCACTTCCCCGTCTTCCAGAAAGACCTTGAGATATTTCTCCTGGTTGACGCTGTACCTCAGCCCCTCGGCTGTTTTCCCCTTCGGAAGTGCCGACGTGTCCGCCAGCCGCTCTTTTACCCAGGAAAAATATTCCTCAACAAGGGGGCGGACCGTTTCCTGCCTCCCTTTCAGCCTTTCCTGGGGCGGAAGGTCCTTCAGGGTCTCTTCCAGCTTGTAGATCGTCGAAATCCTCGCCAGCGCCTGGTATGCGACGGACTGCTTTATGGCCCCGCTGGCGGATTTCGATTTCCCCGCAGCCTTGATTGCGTCAGCGTAAGCTCTTCTGGCGTGCGCCCAGCAGTTTGCGGATGTCAGCCCTTCCAGGTTCCTTTCGATCAGGTGGTACTGTGAGAGCCCGTCCGTCACCAGCACGCCGTGGTAATCCCGGTAGAATTCTTCCGGATGCTTATGGTTCCGGGTCTTCTGGTATTCATACAGTACGACCGGTTCCTCCCGGTAGAATTCTCCCGACCGGTGCACCCACATGTAGCTCGTTGTGCCCGGCCCCCTTCCGTCATGGATCACCTCTACCGTAGTCTCGTCGCTCTGATTGACATGATATTCCAGCAGCTTCCGGCGCATCCTTTCATAAACGGGATCAAAATATTTTTCCGAGCAGCTGACCACCCAGTTGGCCATGGTCTGGCGCGAGATATTCACGCCGTTCCTCTGGAATTCCTGCTCGATCCGGTACAGGGGGAGGGCATTGACATACTTCGCGTTCAGGATGGCCGCCGCCAGGGACGGTGTCAGGATGCTGTTGCGTAAAAGGTCTCCCGGACGGTCTCCCCGCAGGAACTCATCCTGGTGTATCCCGTCCGTCCCGACATATACCTCCACCGTATGTACTTCCACCGTCCAGGAAGCCGGCTCGTACCGCAGCCTTTTGTATGTCTCATCCGGCAGGCGGCGCCAGCAGCCCTTCCCGAAACTCACATCCAGTTCCTCTTCGGAAACACTGTGCGTGATTCTCTCTTCGGGAAGGTCTTTCAGGTCTTCTTCCCGTTTCCCTTTGTGTTTCTTTTTCCTGGGAGCAGGGGGAAGAACCTCTTCGGCGTCAGGCTCCGGGACTTCTTCCTCCGACAGGGCTTCCGCTTCATTAAAAAAGGAGAGCTGGCCTTCCAGCACGTCAAGACGTTCTGTCCTGCGCCCATACCGGTCCGCGTTCGCGAGACGGATCTGCTCGATCAGTTTTTCCATGTTCCCGTTCAGACGCTCTACCTGTTCCCAAAGGGAAAGATTCAGCGTAATGAGTTCCTCCCTGCTGTATCCGCTCAGTTCTTCCGCGGTGTGTTTCGCCGGCATGACGGCACCTCCTTTCTCCTGATGTTATTATACAGGAAGAAAGGGGGAAAGTCCAATCATGCGGACTGCCTGTTCCGTCATTTTGACTATGGGGGCAGAAAGCGTAACCGGGACTGTGGGAGGAAACGTTTCCAGGGACTCTTAAAATCCCAAAATGCTGCCAAAACGGTCCCATCCGCCACATGGACGCCGTTTTCCCGCCGGACAGGGCTGCCGGAACCCCTCTTTTTTCCGGCAGAAAACATGGAAAAAATTTCTGCGTTCTGCACAATGGGATCTCAGAATATTTTTGACGGATGGACTTCCCGGATCTTCGGCCTCAGCGGGTTCAGACCCATCATCAGCATATGGAACTGATCCTCTGTAAGCTCCGCTGCCTCCTGCGGCGACCGCGGCCATGACAGGGAACCGTCCTCAAACCGCTTATAGAAAAGAAGAAATCCGTTCCCTGTCCACAAAAGCCCCTTCATCCGGTCTGTCCGCCTCCCGCAGAACAGGAAAAGGGTTCCTTTCTCAAAAGGATTGAGGGCAAACTGGCTGCCGATTATCAGCGCGAGGCCGTCGATCCCCTTGCGGAGGTCCGTATAACCCGTGCACAGGATCACGCGCCTGATCTGTGCGGCGTCATCCAGCATGGGAAACCTTCTCCAGGATGTGCCCCAGCAGCTTTTCGGATACCGTATTGGAGATTTCAAAAACCAGTTCCCCGGTTCTTATCATGACAGACGGAGTAAAATCTCCATGTCCGGACTGCCGGACGGGAAAAGGAACTTCGACAAACGGGGATTCCTGTATGGGGGATGCGGATTCCTCCTGTGCGGGGGGAAGAAGTTCATACGCTTCCCTGCGCAGTTTGCGCTGCCAGTAATAATAGGATTTTTCAGAGATTCCGTTTTGTGCCAGCCACTGCTTCTGGGTCTGGCCTGCTGGTCGTGCCTGGCACTGGCTGATGACCGATCTCCAGCTGGCCGCGCGGATTTCATGGGTCATTTTATCCATAATAACATCGCTCCTTTAGAAAACTAACAGTTTTTTGAGTTTTCTAAAGTATCTCATAAAACCTGCCGGTTTGGAAGGCGAGTGATTTGACGTTTACGATAAGCGAGTAGAGCCTCTGTTGCTGGTCACGGAGTGAACAGTAGCGATCAGCTTTTTCAGGGGGAACAGCGAGCTGATGAAGATCCTGATAAAGAATGTCCTGGGAGCTTATAATCCGCGATAGGATAACAATATAAAATCACTAATAATTAGCAACATATTTTTTGAAAATTTTTATTGTATTTTTGGTTTTCATGTGTTAAGATAGTGTAAGGAGAGAGCTATGGTATAACATTGAGAATTGATACAATAACAAAAGATTATATGAAAAACAATTCAGTTTTTGCTGACGCCTTCAATTATTTTATCTACGATGGAAAACAGGTGATCAAACCGGAAAACCTGCATGAGCTTGATACCACGGAGATTGCGATCCCATTTGGAAACAGGAATGAAGAAGCAGTCCAGAAATTCAGGGATCTGCTGAAAGCGGCTGTTTTCATGGCGGACGATGATATGGTATATCTTGTCCTTGGCGTGGAAAACGAAGCGGAAGTAAAGTTCGCGGAACCCGTAAAAACCGGTCTGTATGATTTTCTGCAGTACTCAAAGCAGGTACAGCAGACGGCAGCGAGGCATCGGGAGGCGAAGGACTGGAAAGGGCATGATGATGGAGAATTCCTTTCCGGATTCTACAGGGATGACAGGCTGACGCCGGTGATCACACTGGTCATTCTGTTTGGGCCGAAGAAGTGGGACGGACCGAGGACGCTGCACGAGATGATGTCTGTGCAGGACCGGGATATATTGAAATATGTGGCTGATTATAAACTTAATCTGATAGAACCTGCGGCGATGGGAACGGATGATCTTGACAGGCTTCATTCTAGTCTGAGAGCGGTTTTGGGGTTTATAAAATATTCAAATGATGGGGATGAGCTGGATGTATTCCTTTCGAAAGAGAGAGGATTACGGGCACTTGATGTGGAGGCCGCAAGAGTGATAAAGGCGTGTGCGAATACAGAGATCGAAATTGATGAGAAAGCGAAGGTGATTGATGTGTGTAA
>CANQUH010000321.1 GCA_947626965.1 uncultured Lachnospiraceae bacterium | reverse complement strand
CTTCCACTCCTGCCCTGCCCCCTTCCTTATGGACAAATCCTTTTTTTCTGCAACAACAATTTTCACCTCCTGCTTCCGCCTCATCCGATACGGACATCCAGTTCAGGCCGGGACGCTCCCCCGGCCCCGCGTCTCATGCAGCCGCACCTGCCTCAGGCTCCCACGCGGTCGCTTCCCCCCTGACACGGCCTTCTCCTTTCTCCTCCAGGGGGGCCTTCTTTCTGCCTCACCTCACTCCACACCACACGCTTCCCCTCCTCCCCTCCCTTTTCTTCTTCTTTCTTCTTCTGGCGATTCTTCTTCGCCTTGCATTCCCCAGATGTCCTATGCTAAACTGTAAACAACGATTTATTCTTTCTGCGAAAGGGGGATTTTTATGCCTGACAAGCTCCCTGTGGGAATTGAAGATTTCAAGGAACTCCGCCTAGAAGGTTTTTATTACGTGGACAAAACCAGCCTCATCCAGGACATTCTCGAAAACTGGGGCAAAGTCAACCTGTTCACACGCCCGCGGCGTTTCGGCAAATCCTTAAACATGAGCATGCTCCGGTATTTCTTCGAAATCGGCACAGACCGCACGCTTTTTAACGGGCTGGAAATATCAAAAAATCCGGCTTTATGCGAAAAATACATGGGAAAATTCCCAGTTATCGCCCTTTCTCTGAAAGATGTCCATGCCCCGACCTATGAGATGGCTCTGGATATGCTTCGCTTCAATATAAATATGGAAACGCGCCGTCTCCGAAGGCAGATGAAGGAGGAAAACCTGTCTGCGCAGCAGAAGTCCCTTCTGGACAGGCTGGAGTCCGACTGCCTGACAGAAACTGAACTGATGAATTCCCTGCTCCTGCTGTCGGAACTTCTCTGCCAGTATTATGATAGGAAGATTCTCATTCTGATCGACGAATACGACGTCCCTCTCGACAAGGCTTTTGAGGAGGGATATCTGAAACAGATGATCTCCCTGATCCGAAACATGTTCAGCAAAGCGCTTAAAACAAACGATTACCTGTATTTTGCCGTGCTGACCGGGTGTCTGCGCATCTCCAGAGAAAGTATTTTCACCGGAATGAATAATTTCAAGATCCGTTCCATCATGGATGTCCGGTTTGATGAGGCGTTCGGGTTTACTGACGCCGAGGTGAAAGAGATGCTGGCCTGCTACGGGCTGGAAGCGCATTTTGATGAAATCAGGGAGTGGTATGACGGATATCTTTTTGGGGAAGAACATGTCTACTGCCCCTGGGATGTGATTAATTACTGCGATAAGCTGAGAGAGAATCCAAATGCCAGACCGGAACCGTTCTGGATCAACAGCAGCGGAAATTCCATCGTAAAACGCTTCATTCATAAAGCAAAAAAGCAGACACAGCGGGAGATCGAGCAGCTGGTTGCCGGGGAGGCTGTGCCCAAGGTCATCAGTCAGGAGCTGACCTATGACGAACTGGACAATTCCATTGATAATCTCTGGAGCGTCCTCTTTACCACAGGGTACCTGACCCGGCGCGTATCGCCTGGGGATACGCGGTGCCATCTCGTCATTCCCAACCTTGAAATCCGGGAGATCTTTGTGACGCAGATCATGGAATGGTTCCGGGAAACTGTGCGTCAGGACAGGCCCGGGCTGGACGCATTCTGCGCCGCTTTTCGCGATGGAGAGCCGGAGAAAATCGAACAGATGTTTAATTCCTACCTGAGAAAAACCATCAGCATCCGGGATACTTTTGTTCGAAAATCAAAAAAAGAGAATTTTTATCACGGTATCCTGCTCGGTCTTCTGAGCAGCGAGGAAGACTGGATCCTTTCCTCCAACGCAGAAACGGGAGACGGCTACAGTGATATCCTTGTGGAAAATGAAGAAGAAGGAATCGGCATTGTTATCGAGGTCAAATACGCGGAAACGGCCGAAGCGCTGGACGCTGCCTGCCGCGAAGCCGTTTCTCAGATCGTAAATACCAGATATGCGCAGAAGCTTCTGGATGACGGAATGAAAATCCTGCATGCTTTCGGAATTGCCTGCCATAAAAAGCAATGCCGGGTTGTTTATCAAGATTTACACATTTTGCCTGACAAACCCTGATAAAGCCTCACTATTCAAAAAGGAACAACCCATTTTCGGATTGTTCCTTTGTTTTTGTCTTCTGAATTTCACCTTCCTGTCAGGAATTCAGTTTCTCCCGGTACTTTTTCTTCTCCTCCTCCGGTATTCCCAGCAGCTCCATCGCCTTCTCTCCGCTGCACTTCATGGTTCCCATCAGTCCTCTCAATGCTCTCAGCATTCCGATTTCTTTCCCGATCTCTTTTCCGATTTCTTTCCCGATCTCTTTTCCAATCTCTTTTCCGATCTCTTTTCCAATCTCTTTTCCGATTTCTTTGCCTCTCTCTTCTACCTCATCCAGTACCGTACACATCGTTACTTCCTCCTTCCCTCTTCTCATTTCTGTGCATCGCGGAGCGTTGTTGCTGGTCACGGAGTGAACAGTAACCGCATGGCCGTGGCTCCTGGATCCGCCGTATGGTTTTATTATACATCTTTATTTAAATATGTCAATATATTATATAAGAAGTATTTTTTATTGTCAAACAATAGTTGTATCTTATGTTTTATGAGTCTTTATTATTTTGGACACTCCGCGCTGCTGTTCCTTACACGGGCCTGCGCATTAAACTCAATCAAAGACCCCGTTGCTTGCAGCGGGGGGTCTTTGATCCTCGCGGCATTCGTCAAATATCCATGCAGGCATGGCTATTTTCCTCATTGCTCGCGGAAAAAAAGGACAGCCCTCTCAGACTGTCCTTCTCTCCTTCCGCCTCCCGGATTCCTCCGGGAAGCGGTTTTTTCATCGTTTTTCGGTTCGCAGATGCCTGCTCCGGTTCCTTCCGGGAAGGCTCCCCTCTCAGGGATGCCCTCCCTTCCGGGTTCTTTCAGGTTCTTTTCAGAAGATTTCTCTCTTCCTTATTGTACCTTCTTGCTCACCGTTACCTTGCTCCACGCTCCGTTTACTCTTGCTCCGTCGATCGTCGCAAACGCTCTTACGCGGATCTGGTACTTCTTACCAGCCTTCAGGCCCTTCAGTACCTTCTGTGTTCCGGTCGCTTTCGCGCTGCTCCAGGCTGTCTTTCCATTTACCCTGTACTGGATCTGATACGTTACACCTTCCTGTGCGTTCACATTCACGGTCAGTTTCTTCTTGTCGGCTGTTACGCTGCTCACCACTGCCTTCGCCGGTACCACGCTGTATGCCTTCACCTGGCTTCCCGTGTAGTTTCCGGTTCCTTCAATGGTCGCTGTCTTTCCGCCTACTGCCGTGCTGTCCGCGCTGTAGGTTACCTTGTAATCCACATCCTTCTTCAGCACTTTTCCGTTCAGCGTTACTTTCACCTTCGGCTGTCTTGCCGTTCCGTTGTACTTGTAGCTGTCCTTCACTCCCGTGATCACTGCTCCTGCAAGAGGCGCCGCCGTCACGGTGAACTTCTTCAGTACATCTCCTTCGTAGTTTCCGATTCCCTGTACTGCCAGTTCCTTCGGGCCTGCCGCAGTGCTCTCCGTGTTGTATACCCGGAAGTCCTTGTTCTGCTCAAGCTTCGTTCCGTTTACGGTTACTGTCACGACCGGTCTCTTCACGGTTCCGTCATAGACGTATGATTCCGCTACGCCCGTTAC
>CANQUH010000320.1 GCA_947626965.1 uncultured Lachnospiraceae bacterium | reverse complement strand
CTCTTGACAACACCCTTCAGTTCCTGAGAGAGCAGGGAGCTGACCCGGAAACTTTAAAACTCATACAGCAGCAATGTACTGCACAAGCTGGATAAACATTTAAAAAAGATGTTTTCCATCCAAGGGACAAGTGCGCTCAAAATTCAGGCTATGGATTCACACTTTCTCAATTCATTCTTTTGCACCGCAGTTTCCTGTGAATGCATACACATTCGCCTTACTGCGCATAAAATACATACCTGTCCAGCCGCTCAAACGCCTCCTTCACCCGGCTAAACGGCAGCGCCAGATTCATGCGGATCGCGCACGGGCCATGGAACATGCGGCCGTCCTGCCAGGCCACACCGACGTCCCATCCAGCTTTCTGCAGCTCTCCGATCGTTTTTCCGTTCTTTTCGCACCATCCGGTACAGTCCAGAAACAGCATATACGTGCCCTCCGGCTTAAAGACTTCAACCCCTTCGTAATGTTCTCTGATATGATCGCAGGCATAGTCCACATTCTCCGTGAGCACCTGGCACAGCTCGTCCACCCACTCATATCCCTCAGGCTTGTAGGCGCCGATCAGCGCGTGCATGGACAGCACGTTCACTTCATTGTAATGCGGCTTCGAGCTTTTCGCCTCAATCCGCTCCCGCAGATATTTATTGTAAATAATGTGATAGCTTCCCACCAGTCCGGCCAGATTGAACGTCTTGCTCGGCGCGTAGAAAGCTGCCGTGCGGTTCCGGGCGTCCTCGCTCACCGACTGCACCGGCACATGCTTATGTCCTTTCAGGATAAGATCCGACCAGATCTCATCGGAAATGACGACGCAGTCATTTGCCTTATAAACCTCCATGGCCTTCTCGATCTCCCAGCGCTCCCAGACACGGCCGCACGGATTATGCGGATTGCAGAAAATGGCCACATGGATGCGCTCTGCCTTGATCTTCCGGTCCATGTCCTCAAAGTCCATGCGCCACACACCGTTCTCGTCCTTCTTAAGAGGGCTGGGCACGATCCGGAATCCGTTATTATTGAGACTGTTGGTAAAACCGATATACGTCGGGCTGTGAAGCAGCACCGGGTCGCCGGGCGCCGCAAATGCGGTCAGCGCCGATATGACGCCGCCCAGAACGCCGTTCTCATATCCGATATGCTCCTTTTTCAGACCGGTTACACCGTTTCTCGTCTCGTGCCAGCGGATGATCGAATCAAAATATTCGTCCGTCAGCGAAAAATACCCGTAGGCCGGATGCTTCGCCCGCGCGATGATCGCCTCCGGGATTGTGGGAACCGTCGGGAAATTCATATCCGCGACCCACATGGGGATAATGTCAAAACCCTCCTTCGGCGGGTCGGGAGAAAATCCCGGATTTGCGCCAAGACCGTCTACCGCTATGGCGTCCATGCCATGCCGATCCATGATTGAAGTAAAATCATATTTCATAGCTGTTCTCCTTTTCATATGCAAATTTTCAACGAATTTTTTCAATTACACATGTATGCTTTTTTTTCGTTTCGTTATAGGAAATCCCTACCAGGATAATCTCCTTTACATAAGACTCCAGCACCGCCGGATAATTTCTGTCTTTGATCTGAGCAACTGCTCCTTTCGCCGACTTATTCCACTTTAGCTCAATGACCAGCGCAGGAAGCCTTGAATCCTGAAAAGGAACATACACAATATCTGCGATGCCACGCCCGGAGGGAAGTTCCTCAATCTTCATATACTGATCCACACAGGTAATATACGCGCACCTAACTGCCGAGCGCAATGCCTGTTCATCGTTGTAAAAAGCAGGAGCATACGCAGAATCCCTGACCTTTTCCACAGCTCTGGCAACAGCCTCCTCATTTCCATGAATCGTATCCTCCAGCAGCTGATCCGACGCCCGTATCAGTTCCAGCAGTTTTTGATGTTTCCCTCTGCGTAAAAGTTTGCGAAATTCTGCCCGTATTTCTTCATTTGGAATTTTCGCCAGAGAATCTTTTTCCATATAGGTCAGATATCCAAGATGAATCAATAAGGTCAGAACATCATCCCGGCTGCGAAATGTCCGAAAATCATTCTCAAATTCCTCCGGATCAACCTTTACGCTTTCCCCGCTGATCAGTCTGATAATTTCTTCCTGAAGACCGTCTTTGTTTATGTCTATATACGTCTGCAGTGCTTCCGCCGCAGATGTCTTTTTCCAGTAGGAACGTATTTTTTTCCGTTTTACAGCGTTCATGACCGAGTATGGATTATACGTCGGTTCAGAGTCGTCCAAAACATATCCGTCATACCATCTTTTCATTTCCTCAAAGTTCATGCCATATTTCCGGCAAAGATCGCGTACTTCTGTCTCTGAAAAACCTGTATATTCCGCAAATCCATCTGGTTCAAGAATTGTATATTCCTGAAAATTTGAGATTGCAGACTGCGATCCGTCTTTCTTAATCGGCAGTATTCCGGTCATATACGCCGCGGCAAAAATTTTATCCGTCGTCCCGCTCCCCTTAAAAAGTGTGCGCAAAAATTTTAGATACTCCTTCTGTATTTCAGGACTTTCTCTCAGAGGAGCATCCCACTCATCAATGATCATGATAAACTTATTCCCCAACAGTTCGGCGGCTTTGATCAGAGTCGCGGAAAATGACTCGTCTTCTTTCAGATCCGGACACGTCTCCAGCAATTCTTCCGTCACCTTCCGGCGGATAAAAGAAACCAGTCTTTCCGTCCCCGCCTCCCCCATAATATTTGTCATATCCAGATAAATCACATCATATTTATTCAAATATGTTCTGTAAGATTTATATTCCGCAATCTTCAGATCGTCAAACAGCGCAGAATTTCCGGTCTTATCATAGTAAGCGCAAAGCATCTGCGCCGCAAAAGATTTTCCAAAACGCCGCGGCCTGCTGACACAGGTCAGCTTATCAGATGTTTCAATTGTATCATTGATCAGCGCGATCAGTCCGCTTTTATCTACATAGATCCCCCTGCGGATACTCTCAAATCCGCTGCTTCCAGGATTCAGATACGTACCCATTCCAACGACCTCCCGAATATCACTGCAGTACCACCTTGCATCTCTTCTTATAACCGGCGATCCCGTATTTCAGGATACGCTCTGTCCCTTCCTCCCGAAGTTCTTCCTCATAGCGGTTCTGTCCGATCTGAGCGAGAGCTTCCCGGCAGCCCGTCTCCAGATTCCCGTCATGGGAATATTTCACCTCTATAATGATTCCTGTCTCCCCATCTTCCGTCTCAATGAGAATATCGCTGTATCCGTCCCCCGACTCCCGGTTTGACGAGACGATCCAGGAATCCTTAAAGCCAGCCAGACCCAGCAGGATGCCATGGTAAAAATTCTCCTTCATCTCCCTTTTCACAAAGGTATCCCGGATGCTGATCGTCCTGCGCAGATATTCTCCAAACCGCTTTTCCACTTCCGCGGCGTCTCCAGCCTCCAGAGCCCGGCAGAACGCATCCAGAGCGCTGCCGTCCTTTTTGACATTCTCCTTAAAAAGAGCCATGATCTGCTCTGTAAAGATTTTCCGGATCTCCACATTCGGGATTGCGAGAGGAACTCTGTCTTCCCGCATCTTCCCACGCCGGGTCAGATACCCGGTCATATACAGAACGCTCCAGATATTTTCAATCGAATCATACATATCCCGATAGGTCAGTTCCTGATGAATCTCCTTTTCGATCACCTCTCCTGCCACCAGTTT
>CANQUH010000319.1 GCA_947626965.1 uncultured Lachnospiraceae bacterium | reverse complement strand
ATCACAGTTCCTGTCTTGCCAAGGTAAGCATCTTTTGCCTTGTCGATGGAGGTAATGATTGCCTTGCGGTTGGGTTTCTGGGAGACAAAATGCAGGGAAGCCTCGATCTTCGGAAGCATTTTATTCGTTCCGAACTCCTTGTTTTCGATGTGGAACAGAGCTTCCTCCGGCGTCATGTGCTCGAGGGGAAGAGGCTCATCCGTATTGTAGTGAATGTTGACAAATTCTTCGTCGGTCAGGATCATGAGAAGATCGGCGTCCGTCATGTCCGCGAGTCTTCCGCTCACGAGATCCTTCTCGATGACGGCCCCGGCACCTTTCAGCACGCTGCCCTGTTTGAGCACAGGAATCCCGCCGCCTCCGCAGGCAATCACAATGTGCCCGGCATTTACAAGTGTATTGATTGCGTCGATCTCCACAATGTCAAGAGGCTTCGGGGAGGCGACGATACGGCGGAAGCCTTTTCCTGGCTCCTCGACGACATAGTTTCCTTTTTTCTCCTCAGCTCGGGCTTCTTCCTCGGTCAGATATCTGCCGATCACCTTGACCGGGTGATAGAAGGATTCGTCGTACGGATCCACGGTGACCTGGGTGATGACGGTTGTGACAGTCTTGTAGATGCCGCGTTTCAGCAGTTCTGCGCGCAGGGAATTCTGGATGTCGTATCCGATATAACCCTGACTCATCGCGGAACAGATGGACATCGGCGCGCCGTATGTCTCATGGAATTTTGCAAATTCATTCATTGCCGTGTGAATCATGCCAACCTGCGGGGCATTGCTGTGTGTGATGATGAGCTGGCAGCCTTCCTCGACAAGATCCGCCAGAACTCCAGCGGAAAATTTGACTGCGGTCTGCTGTTCCGGGAAAGTGGTTCCAAGGGCTTTGTGACCGAGCGCCACAACAACTTTTTTCTTCATGGTTCAGTCCTCACGTTTCTTTAATTATGATAGAGTTTATGGTTATTCAGTCATTGTGTGATACTTTGACTGAAAGATATCGGCTTTCATTCGTGGTGGTGCCCGCAACGCGGGCATGAAAGTTTACTGTGCCGAATTTGCGCTGCGCAAGCAGCATATTTCCGATGTAAATTCGTGTGCTTTTTTGGATTTTACCCAGGATTGCGTAAGCATAAAATGCGAAACAATCGAAGCATCATGGGGCAGAATACCTTTCGCCCCCAGCGTCATTATATAGTTTTCACAGAAAAAAAGCAATAGCAGGACGAATAACATACAGTTGCAAAATTTGCGGAATCTCTATATAATCAGGTGCAGAGAAAAAGAGGCGTAAGGCTCTTTTCAGGAAGGGGAATGATTGTATGGAAAAACCGGTACTTGTGGTCATGGCAGCGGGGATGGGAAGCCGCTATGGAGGACTGAAGCAAATGGATCCGATGGACGAGCATGGACATCTGATCATTGATTTCTCGATCTATGACGCAGTTCAGGCAGGATTTGAGAAGGTCATACTGATTGTCAAGGAAGAAAATATTCAGGATTTCCGGGAACATATCGGAAATCGGCTGGAACAGTATGTGCAGGTGGAATATGCATTTCAGAAGCTGGAGCTGCCTGACGGATATCAGGTTCCGACGGGTCGTACAAAGCCGTTCGGGACGGGACATGCGGTTCTGAGCAGCGCTTTTTTGATTCACGGACCTTTTGCGGTTATCAATGCGGATGATTATTATGGAAAGCATGCGTTCGAACTTATGTATGAATTTCTCACGACGCATCAGGATGATGAGAAATATCATTACGCGATGGCGGGCTATCTCCTGGAAAATACACTGACGGAATCGGGAAGTGTGGCGCGAGGCGTGTGCGAGCGCATGGATGCGCAGGGCAGGCCGGATCAGGCAGGAGAATATCTGGCCGGGATCACGGAGCGCACCCACATTGAAAAACGGGACGGAGGAGCTTTTTATACAGAAGATGGCGGGAATACCTGGGTGCAGATTCCTGCGGGCAGCACGGTTTCCATGAATATGTGGGGATTTACCTGGAGCCTTCTTCCGGAATTGGAAAAGCGTTTTCTGGTGTTCCTTGCGGAAAATCTGGAGAAGAATCCTCTGAAATGTGAATTTTTCCTTCCGTTTGCGGTCAATGAGCTGCTGGAAGAGGGAAAGGCTGATGTGCGGGTGCTTCCGACAAAGGATCGGTGGTATGGTGTTACTTACAAGGAAGACAAGGAGAAGGTTGTTGCGGCGATCCGCGATATGAAGGCACGCGGGCTGTATCCGGAGAACCTCTGGAAAAACTGAAAGAATGAAGATAAAACTGCGGCGGCCCCGGGAAGAGGAAAGAGGATGTCCAAAGCAGATTATGAGAGCTTTAAATGGAGGAAACACAATGAAAGTAAAAGAACTTGTAAAGGCAACCCGCAGCTGTCGGGGGTATGATGAGAGCAGAACTGTCACGAGAGAGGAGCTTCTCGAACTGGTGGACTGCGCGCGCCTGACCGCATCGACCGTGAATCTGCAGCCGCTGCGCTACTATCTGGCATATGAAAAGGAGACAGTTGCCCGTATCCAGAAACTGACAAAATGGGCAAAAGGACTCCCGGAGCTTGAACTGCCGCATCCGGGAAAATATCCTGCCGCTTTTATTGTCATCTGCCAGGATACGAGAGTGTGGGAGAATACCGCCCGATTCCAGAGAGACGTCGGGATTGCGGCGCAGACCATACTGCTTGCCGCGACCGAGATGGGACTTGGGGGATGCATGATCGGAAGTTTTCCGGCCGGAGGCATCAGCAGGGAACTGAAACTTGCCGATTATCTGGCGCCGCTTCTCGTGGTGGCAATCGGAAAACCGGCGGAGAAGATTGTTCTGACGGAGATTGGCCTGAGTGAACCGACCGGCTATTACCGGGATGAAAACGACGTACATTACGTACCAAAGCGCCGGCTGGAGGATCTCATAATTAACGGGGAGGAGGAACAAGGTATCTGAGCTCACTGATGGCGGCGCTGTTTTGACGCTCATGCCCCGCCTCCGTAGGATCAGCGGTATGTTTGTGAGCAGGAAGGAGACGCAGACGGTTGTGATGGACAGACTGCAGAACAGAATCAATGTTTCCTGAGAGTCAGTTCTTTCCCGATCATGACCGCCCTTGCGTCCGCGCCGTGTCCGATCTGTGTCGTACATGCGATGGGAATTTCCTCTCCGGCGTATTTTTTCACCAGTTCACTTATCTGCGGCCGGCACATTTTTTCTTCCATTTTTGTGAAGGTTCCGAGCAGAATACCGCTTATCTGCCGGAAGACTCCCAGCTGCGCAAGCTGATTCAGGTAGGTTACCATTTGCGGAACTTCTCCGCCATATGCTTCCAGCAGGAGGATTTTGCTGGTCATATCCGGCCAGTATTCAGTGCCGGCCAGCTTTAACAGACAGCGGATATTTCCTCCGACTACGATTCCGTCCATTTCCTCTTTCTGAATAAAAACAGAAGAAAAGTCAAAGAGATCCGGCGTGCCTTCCAGCATGGATTTCCGGAAACGGGCAAGCTGATTTTCAGAATCCGAATTGATCAGATTCCGGATCTGATACAAGACAGTCTGACGCCCGGTTTTGGCATAGACGGCATTCAGCACGGTGGTGAGGTCGCTGTATCCCCAGAAGCGCTTATCGCTTCCGGCAATAACCTTGTAATCCAGATAAGGAAGGATCTCATTTGCGATATCCCCTCCGGATATGTCAAAAATTTCTTTTATCTCATCGTCCGCGTAAAAAT
>CANQUH010000318.1 GCA_947626965.1 uncultured Lachnospiraceae bacterium | reverse complement strand
AACAGGTTCCAGATAGTCGTGGCAGAAACTGGATATTTCATTATAGTGGTTGCGCAGGTCTGCGCTGGAACGAATTGTTGGCATGAAAACACCTCCTTTATAAAGAAATTATAGATAAATTTATTTATAAAGTCAAGGAAATCCTGAGAGAAGCGTTGAAAGAGCCGCCTCTGTAATGGTAAAATATGATTATCAGAATATTGAAACAGTATAAGAAAGGGGCGGAGAATTTATGAAAAAGAGACTTCCGATTGGCATTGAGTTTTTTGATGAGATTGTATCGAAGGATTTCTACTACGTGGACAAAACGATGTTTATCGCGGATCTTCTGCGTGATCTGGGAAAAGTGAATCTGTTTACGCGGCCGCGCCGCTTTGGGAAAACGCTTACCATGACCATGCTGAGGACATTTTTTGGGACCGGCTGCGACAGAAGCCTGTTTGGCGGGCTGGAGATCTCGCGGGAAAAGGAACTGTGTGACAAGCACATGGGACAGTATCCTGTGGTCTTTCTTACGATGAAGAGTGTGGAAGGGCGGAACTTTCAGGAGGCGTATGCGGCGCTGCGCAGGGTTATCGGCAGGGAGGCGCTTCGGCATTTCTTTTTATCAGAAAGCAACCGGTTGTCTCCGGAGGAAAGAGAGATGTACCAGTCTCTGACGAAAATGAAGGACGGGACGTTTATAATGCCGGAAGATGTTCTTACGGACAGCATCCGAATTCTGTCGGAGCTTTTGTCAAAGCATTATGGGAAGAAGGCGGTCATCCTGATCGATGAGTACGACGTTCCTCTCGACAAGGCGTTTCAGGCGGGGTACTATGACGAGATGGTATCGCTGATTCGTGGGCTGCTCGGCAGCGCGCTGAAGACGAATGATTTTCTGGAGTTTGCCGTCCTGACGGGGTGCCTGCGCATCTCGAAGGAGAGCATTTTTACGGGGCTGAACAATCTGAAAGTCCATACGGTCACGGATACAAGGTACGACGAATACTTTGGCTTTACGGAGGAAGAGGTCGGGGAGATGCTGGACTTTTACGGGCTGGCTGACCACGCGGAAGTGGTCAGGGACTGGTACGACGGGTATCAGTTTGGCAATGCGAGGGTTTACTGCCCGTGGGATGTGCTTAATTACTGCGACCTTCTGCGGGCGGACCCGAGTGCCAGGCCGGAGAATTACTGGGCGAACACGAGCGGGAACGCGCTGGTGAGGCGGTTCGTTGACCGGGCGGAAAAAAGTACCAGGGACGAGATCGAGCGTCTGATCAACGGGGAGACGATCGAGCGGACGGTGAACCAGGAGCTGACTTACGGCGAACTGGATAAGACGATCGAAAACATCTGGAGCGTACTGTTCTCCACCGGGTATCTGACTCAGAGAGGCCGCATGGAGGGGAAGAAATATAAGCTGGCGATCCCGAACAGGGAGGTCCGTGAACTGTTTGTCGAACAGATCTGGGAGTGGTTTAAGGATACGGCTCGGACGGACACCACGAAGCTGGAGCGTTTCTGCGAGGCTTTTGTCCGGGAGGAGCCTGAAGTAATCGAGGAGCTTCTGGATGGTTATCTGTGGGATTCGATCAGCGTGCGGGACAGCGCGGCCCGGGTGGAGAGAAAGGAGAATTTCTATCATGGAATGCTCCTTGGGCTTCTGCAGTATGAGAGCCGGTGGCTGGTAAGATCAAACGCGGAGTCGGGGAAGGGATACGGCGATATCCTGATCTGGACGCCGCAGAGGACGGGCGTGGTCGTGGAGCTGAAATATGCCCTGGACGGGGATCTGGAGAAAAGCTGCGCGGAGGCGCTTGCCCAGATTGAGAGCCGCGGGTATGACGCGGAGTTTAAGAGAGAAGGCATGAAGAAGATCGTGAAATATGGAATTGCCTTCTATGGAAAGAACTGCAAGGTGGAGATGGGACGTTCTGTGCCCTCATTGCAGATACTGTGAGGATTTATTACGGGGTGAGAGAGCGGAGAACTGTGGAGGTTTTGGAGTCAGCAGACAGTATCCGGCGAGGTTTTCCAGAGTTTGAAGGAGAGATGGCCGACGCAGGAACGGGATTTTCAGAATCGGATCAAGAAGATTCGCCGGAACCTGTGGGAGAGATGGTCGGGCCGGAGGCTTCAGAAAACGAACAAGGCAGTTTCACGGAGCGGACGG
This sequence comes from uncultured Lachnospiraceae bacterium, assembly GCA_947626965.1. Lineage (GTDB taxonomy): Bacteria > Bacillota > Clostridia > Lachnospirales > Lachnospiraceae > Choladousia. Next base: position 1,615 of record CANQUH010000318.1, on the reverse strand, counting down.
GAAAACCAGAAACGAGAAGTACTGTGGAGCCAGGAATGGAGCTTTCAGAAGCTGGTCGGGGAGATTCACCGAAATCGGCAGGAGAAGCAGGAAAAAGGAAAGAAAGTGAAAAACCGCCCCTCACCGTGCGCGAGGGCCGCAGCTGGCTGAGCAGAGAGTTTGAGGGGAGAGAAATAAAAATTAAAGATCTGCCGGATGAGGAAGTGTACGAAGATCCGGAGGATCCGGCCGTAGAGCTGAAGGAGGTCTGGTTCCGCTACGGGAAGGACCTGCCTGACGTGCTGAAAGGAGTCAGCCTGAAAATACCGAAGGGGAAGCTCTCCGCGGTCGTCGGCGGCAACGGAACGGGCAAATCGACGATGCTGAAAGCAGTCTGCGATATTTGCAGGCCGTACCGGGGAAAGATTCTGGTTGACGGAAAGCGCGTGGACAAATATAAATCCGCCGAGCTGTTTAATGGGAACCTGGCGATGCTGCCGCAGGACCCGCAGAGCCTGTTTGTGAAAAAGACGGTGCTGGAGGATCTGCAGGAGATGCTTGCCGAACGTGTGAAGGACAAGGCGGAGCGCGAGCGCCTGATCGCTTCCGTTTCTACACGATGGTTCCTTTCGGGAGCGATCTCCGGTTTCGTGTCGAATTTCCTGTTCGGGCAGGGGCCGCTTACCCCGTGGCAGATGTTTGCCTACGGCATGGGAGGTTTTGTGATCGGGCTTTTATACCGGCTGGGCCTTTTGAAACGCAGGCCGGTTCCGCTGGCAATCGCGGGAGCAGTGTGTGTGCTCGTGGTGGTAGGGCCTTTTCTTGACACGGGTTCTCTGCTTGTCATGGCGGCGGAGGTGACAAAAGAATCGGCGGCGGCCATTTACCTTTCCGGCCTTCCGGTCAACGTAATCCACGCGACAGCGACGGCGCTCACGCTGCTGCTGGTGTCGGATCCGATGTTTGAGAAACTGGACCGTATCCGGATCAAATACGGGATGATGGAGGCGAAGAGATGAAGTTCAGATTATACCGTTCGGCGGACAAGGAGGCGAAGAAATGAAATTTGATTCTTACCATCCGGCGATCAACTTTGTGTATTTTGCCGCGGTGATCGCCATGACGCTGCTGTCGGGTGTCTTTTACGTAGCGTACGCCGCCTTCTGCCTGATGCCGATGGCACTGCAGATAGCAGGAGAACGGAAGTTTGCCGCACAAAGAATGAGGAACGTGTCTTCTGACCGGGAGGAAGAACCAAAATACGAGGCTTCTTTCTGAAGGAATTTTATGATTCGACAGGAGAAAGAAGGCCCGCATATGGAGATTAGCTGCTGACACAGCATGCAGGCCGAGTGGGCGGGCAGGAGGGAAAAACGCGTGAGGTTTTCATTTAATGTCAGGCTCTGCGCTTTTTAATTCCCAACATCAGATTAGAGGACTGGGGCAGCTAAGCTCCGTTCTGTTCTGCAAAATGCAGATATTTGTCACTTCGAGATTAAGTAAGATATCAAATCCAAGGAAGCTTTATCTTTCGTATAAGCTGTCCTGTTTTTTTCCGTCCTGAATATTTGAATTATAAAATATTTTTATAGATTATTGTTTTGTATTCCAAATGACAGTAAAATCTGCATTCGTA
>CANQUH010000317.1 GCA_947626965.1 uncultured Lachnospiraceae bacterium | reverse complement strand
CTGGCAGGCGTATGCTCAGGCTATATTATGGCGTTACTGCAGACGAAGCTGGGAGTGGAATCCATACTTGCCGGTATTATCGTGAACACAGGGCTGTACACGGTCAATCTGGCGGTTATGGGATTTTCGTCGAATCTCTCCATCTTCAAAAGCGATACAATCTATTCCTTATTTAAAGACATACTGGGAAATACTTCCTATAAGCTGATCGTTTCCATCGTGATCGTGCTGATTGCGTGCGCGGTCATGGCGTGGTTTCTGGGAACAAGACTCGGTCTGTCCATTCGCGCGACCGGAGACAACGCGGATATGGTGAAGGCGTCGAGCATCAATCCCGGTTTTACGATCACGGTCGGCCTGTGTATTTCCGGCTCCCTGACTGCGCTGTCCGGATGTCTGATCGGACAGTATCAGAAATCATGCGATATCAACCTTGGTACCGGTATGGTTACAATCGCGCTGGCGAGTCTGATTATCGGAGAGACGCTGGTCGGAAAAAGCAGTGTTTTCCGCAGAATTGTCGGCGTTATCGTCGGAAGCTGTCTGTACCGTTTCGCGATTGCGGTCGCGCTTCGCCTGCATATTCCGGCGGAGTGCCTGAAACTGGTGTCCGCAGTGATCGTCGCGGTGGCGATTGCTTCTCCGTATCTGAAGAGTCAGGTCGCTTTCCAGAGAAGAAAGATGGCGGCCATCTCCGGAGGGAAAGGAGGGGACGGCGCATGCTGAGACTGGTGAATGTGAGGAAAAGCGTGGCAGTCTTCTCTGCCGGGAAAGGAGGGGACGGCGCATGCTGAGACTGGTGAATGTGAGAAAAGTGTTCAATGCCGGGACTGTTAACGAAAAGGTGGCTCTCGACGGCGTGAGTCTGACGGTCAACGATGGTGATTTTGCCACGATCATCGGAAGCAACGGTGCCGGGAAATCCACACTGTTCAACTGCATCGGCGGCAGCTTCTATGTGGATGAGGGCAGCGTGTTTCTCGATGACAGGAATATTACCTATGTGCCGGATTACAAACGGGCGGTGCAGATCGGCCGGCTTTTCCAGGATCCGATGAAGGGTACGGCTCCGCACATGACGATTGAGGAAAATCTGGCGCTCGCCTATCTGCGCGTGGCAAAAAAGAAATCGGTCTTTTCGAGGATCAGTCAGGCGGAGCGCAATATGTTCCGCGAGCGGCTGGCGCTTCTGGACATGGGTCTTGAGGACCGGATGAAGCAGCCGGTCGGGCTGCTTTCAGGTGGTCAGAGACAGGCGCTCACTCTTCTGATGGCAACGCTGATTCCGCCAAAGATTCTGCTTCTCGACGAGCACACGGCGGCTCTTGACCCGGCTACGGCGGATAAGGTTATTGATCTGACAAAGCGCGTCGTGCAGGAGAATCATCTGGCCTGCCTGATGATCACACATAACATGCATTCTGCCCTGGAGATGGGAAACCGGACGCTGATGATGGACTCCGGGAAGATTGTGCTGGATATCAGCGGCGAAGAGAGGGAAGGACTGACCGTTGACGGACTGCTGGAGAAATTCAGCGCTGGAGCGGGCAAGGAGCTCGACAACGACAGAATACTGTTTTCCAAAGTAGAATAAATAATTTTGAAAAAGACAGACTGGGAGAGATCCCGGCCTGTTTTGTGTTGCTGATCACGGAGTGAACAGTAACAAGTGCTTCGGTCTGGTCTGAGTTGTAACGTATCACGCATTGACTGGGAAAATACTCCTGTGATAGAATGAACAGAAAACAAAAAAGACAGATCTGCGGCGATTCCGGGATACTGCGCAGGATGGGGGATGTATAAATGATGAGGAGATGGATAAGAAGGATCGAAGCGGCGGCGGCGCTGACCGCATGCGTGCTTCTTAGCGGCTGCGCGATGGGCGGAGCGACCGGGAAGAATACGGTGGCAGGAAACACAGCTCTTGAGGAAGGCAATTATGAAGAGGCGGCAGAGTTGTTTGCAAAAGCGGCGGACAGCGGAGAAGCGGAAGTTCTGGCGTACCGGGGGCTGGGAATGGCATATATGGGCCTTGCACAGTATGAGGAAGCTGTGGATGCCTTTGAGGATGCGCTGGACAGTGCGGACAAAAAAATGCCGGACACAGTCAGAGATATCCGTCTCTATCTTTCCTCTGCCAAATACCGGCTTGGCGAGTATGAAGATACGGAAGCGATATGCAGCGAGATCATCTCTGACGGGGAGGAAGACTGTGTGGATGCGTATTTCCTGCGCGGAGCCAGTCTTCTGATGCAGGGAGACGAGGAAGAGGCCAAAAAGGATTTTGACGCTGCTGTCGGACTTACTCCGGATGACCACACCTTGTATCTGAATATTTATATGTGTTATGAGGAGGCAAATCTTTCGGGAGTCGGGAGTTCCTATCTCCAGAACGCTTTGGATATTCGCGGCGATACACTGGAGGATGCTTACCAGAGAGGCCGCATCTATTATTACCTTGAGGATTATGAGAAAGCGCAGAGCGAACTGATCCATCCGGCGGAGGAGAAGCATGAGGAGTCCATGTTTCTGATGGGGCAGGTGTATCTTGCACTTGAGGATTATACGCATGCGAGAAATATGTATGAAAATATAAAAGCGGCTTTCGGCGACAGCCCGCAGTGCTGCAACGGAATGGCGATGTGCGCGATGAAAGAGGGCAAGTACGACGAAGCGCTCCAATATATACAGCAGGGCCTGCAGATGGACGGATTTGCGGGTAAGCAAGAGCTGTATTTCAATGAAATGACTGCCTATGAGAAGAAACTTGACTTTGCGGCGGCAAAACAGAAGGCGCAGGAATATGTTGCGCGCTATCCTTCCGATGAGCGCGGACAGAAGGAGCTGCTGTTTCTGGAGTCGCGGTAGACAGGGTTTTTATTCCCGCGAGCAATGAGGAAAATAGCCATGCCTGCATGGATATTTGATTTTGAATAGTGTGTCTGCATGCAAAAATCTGCCTCTGGCAGATTTTTTGTATACCATAAATAGAGATTATTTAGAGATAGTTTAGAGGTTTTTTAGAGATTTGTGTGCTACAGTGAAACTGTCCGTAAAACATGAGATTAATAAGGAGGATGGTTATGAAGTTTTTTAAGAGGAGAGAACACTGCAGCAAAAAGGCAGCCGCGGCTTTGTCTTTTTGTCTGGGCATCGGGTTGTCCATCTGCCTGTGTCTTGGACTGACAGCCTTGCCGTCCACAATGCATGCGGGAAGAGGAACAGTATACGCCGAAGAGAGCGGCGGTGATACAAAAGGCTCAGCGATGGGGCGCTATGTGGAACAGACGCTGGAGATACCGGAAATATGGGTCTATGATGTTGCGGCGCTGCCGGACGGCAGAATCCGTCTGATTGGGCAGGGGGAACCGGATGACGGCGGAAGTGCGCCGTATGAGATGTGGGACAGCGCGGACGGCGGAACAAGCTGGGAGAAGGCGGCAGCTCTGCCGGAAGAGATGAACGACAAATATTTTCTGGATCTCAGGATTTTTCCGGACGGAGGCGCCGTGGGATTCGTGTACAGGATGACGGATGACGGTCAGGATGCTGTGATAGAATATTACAGCTTTGACGCGGACGGAAACATGGCGCAGATTCCGGTGGCGGAGGATGCCGAAAAAATGCAGCGGATCTGTGTTGGTTCGCAGGGAGAACTGATCGGTCAGGATTATGGAAATACCGCGTACCGGGTCAACAGGGAGACCGGGGAGATCGAGCAGACGTTTACCGGCCCGGGAGATTACACGGAGATCAGCGGAGTCTGCGGTCAGGAGCTTCTGATGCTTTCGGATTCGGAAGTACAG
>CANQUH010000316.1 GCA_947626965.1 uncultured Lachnospiraceae bacterium | reverse complement strand
TGCACGAAGGGCGCGATCAGCCGCATCGACAATCAGGTGATCGTGGATCCGGAGAAGTGCATCGGCTGCAAGGACTGCATGCAGGCATGTCCGTTCGGCGCGGTTACGCTGCTGCCGTACGCGAAGGACGGCAAAGTGGTCGCGCAGGTCGGAAGCGATGAGACGAGAGTGTTTGCATCCAAGTGCGATCTCTGCCAGGACGTTCCCGGAGGGCCTGCCTGTGTCAGAGCCTGTCCGCATGAGGCGCTCAGACTGGTGGATCCGGAGGCTGAGAGAGAAGAGAAGAACATCAGAGCGGCAGAAGCGCTGCTTCTGACGAAAAACTGGAGATAGGAAAGGAGGACGGAATACAACATGATAGTTGCAATTGATCAGAATATATGTACGGGTTGCCGTGAGTGTGCCGAGGTCTGTCCTGCTTTCGCCATCGAAGGAGATCAGGGAAAGCCCCAGACGATAAATACGGACCGTTGCGTCATGTGCGGCCAGTGTGTCCAGAAATGTAAATCCTATGTATCGATCCTGACGCATGGGAAGGAAGCTTATGAGAAGGTAAAGAAAGAGAGAAACATCCCTGACAGCGTGACGGAGCCGCTGTTTGCTGCTTATCCGGTCTGCAATCTGGACAAGGTGAAGGCAGCTCTGGCGGATCCGAACAAATTTACGGTAGTGCAGTGCGCTCCGGCAGTCCGCGTGGCGATCGGAGAGGATTTCGGCGACGAGCTTGGAAAGCTGACGCCCGGCAAGCTGGCGGCCGCTCTGCGCAGGATCGGCTTTGACCGCATCTACGACACGAACTTCCCGGCTGACGTGACGATCATGGAGGAGGGCACGGAGCTTGTGAAGCGAGTGACGGAAGGCGGCGTTCTTCCGATGTTTACCTCCTGCTGTCCGGCGTGGGTGAAGTACATGGAGAACAATTATCCGGAGATCAAGGATCATCTGTCCACCGCGAAGAGCCCGCAGCAGATCGGAGGCGCCATTTTCAAGACGTTCGGCGCGGAGATTGACGGGAAGACGGGCGCGGATATCTACAGTGTTTCCGTTATGCCGTGCACCTGCAAGGCGTTCGAGTGCGAGCGCCCGGAGATGAAGGACAGCGGATACCGCGATGTCGACGTGGCGATCACGACGAGAGATCTGGCATGGCTGATCAAGGATCTGGGCATCGACTGGGCATCTCTTCCGGAAGAGGAATTTGACCAGCCGTTCGGTATCTACACAGGAGCCGGCACGATCTTCGGCGTGACCGGCGGCGTGATGGAAGCGGCTCTTCGTACAGGCTATGAGCTGGTGACGGGCCAGCCGATCCCGAACGTGGACGTAACTCCGGTCAGAGGTACGGAAGGCTTCCGGAAAGCCGTCATCAAGATCGGCGATCTGGAACTGAAAGTCGGTGTCGTGACCGGCCTCAAGAACGTGGCTCCGGTGATCGAGGCGATGAAGGCGGGAACGCTGGATCTCCACTTTATCGAAGTGATGACCTGTCCGGAAGGCTGCGTCAGCGGCGGCGGACAGCCGAAGCTGCTCATGGACGCGGACCGGGCAGAAGCGTATGCGGCCAGAAGAGAGGCTACGTTCGTACACGACAGAGAACTGCCGCTGCGCAAATCGCATGAGAGCCCGGCGGTGAAGAAGCTGTATGACGAGTTCCTGGAGGAGCCGAACAGCCACCTAGCGCATCACCTGTTACATACGTCGTACTGTATAAAATGACTGTCTGATAAATGTTAATCTGTCGGAACTAAGAAACCATTGTGCCAGGGATATTCCGGGGAGGGCACCTTTACAGACCTTTTCCAGGATACCCTGGCATATTTTCATGGCAGTTCCATAGAAAGTTGGGGAGAAAAAGTATGAAGCATGTAATCGTAGGAAGCGCCGGCCATGTCGACCATGGAAAGACATGCCTGATCAAGGCGCTCACAGGGATTGATACAGACCGTCTGAAGGAAGAAAAGAAAAGAGGAATCACAATCGAACTGGGTTTTGCTTATCTGGATCTTCCCAATGGCCAGCGTGTGGGCATCGTGGACGTGCCGGGGCATGAGAAATTTGTCCGGAATATGCTTGCTGGGGCGGGAGGCATGGATCTGGCCATGCTGGTCGTGGCCGCCGACGAGGGCGTCATGCCGCAGACGGTGGAGCATCTCGATATCCTGTCCATTCTCGGCATTTCGGCGGGTGTGGTTGTGATCACAAAGACGGATCTTGTGGAGCCGGATTTTGTGGAGCTTGTGGAGGAGGATGTCCGGGAGCTGGTGAAAGGAACCTTTCTGGAGACGGCGCCCGTTGTGCCTGTTTCGGCGTTTCGCGGGGAAGGTCTGGACGAGCTGAAGCAGACGCTTCAGGAGCTTTGTCTTTCCCTGCCGGAGAGAAAAGGCAGCGGATCTTTCCGTATGCCCATCGACCGTGTGTTTACTCTGAAGGGATACGGCACGATCGTGACTGGTACTCTCTGGGAGGGAAGGATGAAGAAAGAGCAGGAAGCGGTGCTGTATCCGGAAGAAGAGGCAGTGCGCATGCGCAGTATTCAGGTACATTCCTCGGATGCGGAGATCGCTTATGCCGGACAGAGGGTGGCTGTCAACCTGCCCAATAAGAAAAAGGATGAGATCGCGCGGGGAGATATCCTGGCCTCTCCCGGCTGCATGTATGATACGATGATGCTGGATGTGCGGCTGACTCTTTTGAAGCATACGGACCGAAAGGTCAAAAACGGCAGCAGGGTTCATATCTACCACGGGACAAGGGAACTGCTTGGAAAGGTGATTCTGCTCGACCGGGATGAACTGGGCGCGGGAGAGACCTGCTATGCGCAGCTCCGCCTGGAGGAGACACTCGCGGCGAAGAAAGGAGATCATTTTGTGATTCGCTTTTACTCGCCGGTGGAGACGGTAGGCGGCGGGATCATTCTGGAGGCGAGTCCGTCCAAACACCGCAGGAACAACCGCCATGTTCTGGAGGCGCTTCAGATCAAGGAATCAGGGAATCAGAAAGAGATCCTGGAGACGGTTCTCGGGGAACACTGGGGCAGTTTTCCGACTTTAGGGGAACTGGCGAAACGTCATTCGCTGGAATCAGGTCCGCTGAAAGATAATGCGGCTCTTCTTGAGAAGGAAGGAAAAGCGGTGAGGCTTCTGGAAGGAAAAGACAATGCGGCACAGTTCGGCGGGGATGTTTACATATGCCGGGATGAATTTGATTTTTACAGAAAAAAGGCAGTCCGTATCGTCAATGAATTCCATAAAAATTTTCCAATCAAGGACGGTATGGGCAGAGAAGAGCTGCGGAGCAGGCTGGAGCTTGCGGATCGTACCTGGGCGGCGGACCGGATTCTTCAGATCCTGACGGAGGAGAAGATACTGAAAGAGCGCGGTCAGGTGTTCAGCCGTTACTCATTCAAAGTAGTCATGCAGGAGGACGAGACAGCCATTCTCACAGAGATCACGGAGTTTTATAAAAACGCGGGCTTTGCCCCTCTGGCGACGGAAGTCTATCTGCAGGAGCATTCAAAGTCTAAAAAGTTCAGAGCCTTGTACGTCTCGCTTGTAAATAAGAAGACACTGATCCGCCTGAATGAACAGTACAGTGTCCACAGCGATTACTATGATAAAGCGAAAGAAGCGTTCCGGGAGATGGCAGAAGGCGGAAAAGTGATTCAGCTGGGCGAATTCAGGGATTATCTGTCCTGTTCCCGCAAAGTGGCGCTGGCTCTGCTGGAACATTTCGACAAGAACGGTTTTACACGCAAGACGGAAGAAGGAAGAGTACTGATTATAAAATGAACCATGAGAAAAAGATAAA
>CANQUH010000315.1 GCA_947626965.1 uncultured Lachnospiraceae bacterium | reverse complement strand
ACTTATCAATCCCCATCAACAGAAAACCAATTAAATTGCTGACAATCACATAGCATATCAAAATGATATTCATAAATGTCCTCCTGGATGTATACCATATGATTTAAAATTCAGTACTATTCTATATGAAAGTGCACGAAATGTCAAATATTGCGTGAGTGATATTAAAAAATTTTTGTTAGTGACATGATCGGACATAAAATGTTATGATAAGACAGAGGACGCTGCCGTTTGCGTCAAGACGGAATCCGGGATAATTTTCGTCATAATTTCCGGCTGGAATGGCCGGAAAGCCCGGGTTTTGGGCTTGACTTTTATATGGAAGCAAAGTATTATGGCAAGTGCAGTGTATACAGGAAAAGGAAAAGAGAATGAACTGGAGGAGAGACTATGTATACTTTGGAAGAAGTAAGGGCCGTGGATCCGGAGATCGCGGATGTGATCGTCTCCGAGCAGGAAAGGCAGAACAGTCACATCGAACTGATCGCGTCTGAAAACTGGGTATCAAAGGCAGTGATGGCGGCGATGGGAAGTCCTCTGACGAACAAATACGCGGAAGGATATCCCGGAAAGAGATACTATGGTGGCTGTGAATGTATTGACGTGGCCGAACATCTGGCCAGAGAAAGAGCGAAGGAGCTTTTTGGCTGCACGTATGCGAATGTACAGCCGCATTCCGGGGCGCAGGCAAATATGGCGGTATTTTTTGCCCTGCTGAAGGCGGGAGACACCGTGATGGGAATGAATCTTGCGCATGGCGGACATCTGACACATGGAAGTCCGGCCAATTATTCCGGTACTTATTTTAAGGTTGTCCCGTACGGGGTTAATGATGATGGAGTGATTGATTACGATAAGGTGCGTGAGATCGCGCTGTCCTGCAGACCGAAGCTGATTGTGGCAGGCGCGAGCGCTTACGCGAGAATTATTGACTTTAAACGTTTCCGCGAGATCGCGGATGAGGTGGGAGCGTATCTGATGGTGGATATGGCGCATATCGCCGGACTTGTGGCGGCAGGCGTGCATCCGAGCCCGATTCCCTATGCGCATGTGGTTACGACGACGACGCACAAGACGCTGCGCGGGCCGCGCGGCGGTATGATCCTCTCCGATGCGGAATTTGCGAAAGAGACGCATCTGGACAAGGCAGTCTTTCCGGGCACGCAGGGCGGCCCTCTGATGCATGTGATCGCGGCGAAGGCCGTCTGTCTGAAGGAAGCGCTGCAGCCTGAGTACAAAGAATACCAGGAGAATGTCGTCAAAAACGCGAAAGCGCTGTGCAAAGGGCTGATGGACCGTGGAATCCGCATTGTGTCAGGCGGCACGGACAATCATCTGATGCTGGTGGATCTGACGAGCGTGGGGAAGACAGGAAAAGAAGTGGAGCATCTGCTTGATTCTGTCAACATCACCTGCAACAAGAATACGATCCCGAACGACCCGCAGTCCGCGTATGTGACGAGCGGTGTCCGTCTCGGAACTCCGGCGGTGACTTCCCGCGGATTAAAAGAGGCGGATATGGAGGTAATTGCCGAGGCGATCGCGCTGATGCTCAAGGAAGGAGATACGGAGAGCGCCAGAGCCAGAGCGAAGGAACTTGTAAAAGGACTGACGGATAAATATCCGCTGATTTAAAGGAACGGGCTGTGTGAGAAATCACACAGCCTGCTTTTTTTGTGTCACAGGAAATTTCGTCCTGTGACACAAAAAGCCTCCGGCGGGTGCTGCGCGCCAGTGACGCGCGTTTAGCACCGACCGGAACGGAGTGGAGAGCGCAGCTCGCAGAGAGGAAACTGCTGCTTCGCAGCCTACTCGATCGCCCGGCGGGCGCACTAAAAAACGGGAACAAGCCGTCATGGAATTACGGGCTAAAAAACTGCCGGGACGAATCGAAGGGCGTATAAGCGCGTATAAGACAGGATTTTTGCGTGCATGACACGCGGAAAATGGCAGAGAAATCCTCATACTCCGCAAAAACGACGGAAGATCTTACGGGCCTGATTTTATTTTGAAAAAAATCGTACAAAAAATAAAAAAAGGATTGTAAAATCGGAAACAATATGCTATGATAGCACCAATGAAGCGCGTGCACGCACACGCGAACGGCCCGCACCTGTGCGGCCAGTATGTTGCGTGCAGGAACGCAGAAGGCGTCTGTGGTTAATTTCCCAGCGGATATACGCTTTGGGGGAATGCCTGTGAAAGCGGCTCCGGGTTTTGTACCGGAATCTGCAGGCGGGTTCTGAACAGGGAAACGAAAAATAATATAAAATAAAAAAGGAGAAAAAACCATGACATCAAAAGAGAGAATCAGAACTACTTTTGCTCACAAACAGCCGGACAAGGTTGCGGTGGATTTTGGCGGAATGAGCTGTTCCATGATCAATGCTACCGTGATGAAGGATCTGAGAGACTACTACGGTCTTGAGAAGCGTCTTCCGAAGATCAACGACATGTCCACGATGACAGCATTTGTTGAGCCGGATCTGGCGGACTGCATGGGCTGCGACGTACAGCAGCTGTACAACTATGGCGACACGTACGGCCACATCAACACAGACTGGAAAGAGTGGGAATACCGCGGGATTTCTGTGCTGATTCCTTCCAACTGCACGGTCACGGACGACGGCAAGGGCGGCTATTACGTATATCCGGAAGGCGACACCACGGTAGCTCCGAGCGGCCATATGCCGGCAGGCGGCTATTACTTTGACAACCTGACCCGTACGCCGGAATTCGACGAGGACGAGGCGGATCCCGCGGACAACGTTGAGGATTACATGCTGGTCAGCGACGCGCAGATCGAGTTCCACAAGAAGGTTCTGGCGGAAGTAAAGGGCGGAAACCGCGCGATTCAGGTTGCTCCCGCTTACATGGGCCTTGGCGACGCCAACAACATTCCTGGTCCGAACCTGAAACATCCGAAGGGAATCCGTGACATTTCCGAGTGGTACATGGCTCCGCTTCTTTATCCGGAATATGTGAAGGAAGTGTTTGAGCGCGGCACGGACATCGCGATCGAGAACTTCAAGAAATACTGGGAAGCGTTCGGCTCCGACATCGATATCATGTTCATCTGCGGCGCGGACTTCGGAACCCAGAGAGGACCGATGATCGACCCGAAGGTATTCAAGGAATTCTATATGCCTTATTATAAGAAGATGAACGACTGGATCCATCAGAACACGACATGGGTTACGCTGAAGCATTGCTGCGGCGGTATTTTCCCGATCCTTCCGTATCTGATCGAGGGCGGCTTTGACGCGGTGAACCCGGTACAGTGCTCCGCAGAGGGCATGGATCCGCAGAAACTGAAAGATACCTATGGCAAGGATATCGTATTCTGGGGCGGCGGCGTTGACACGCAGAAGGTGCTTCCGTTTGGCACGCCGGCAGAGGTCCGCGAGCAGGTTCTTGAGAGACTTGACATCTTCTCAAAGGACGGCGGATATGTGTGCAATACGATCCACAACATCCAGGCGAACACACCGATTCCGAACATCGTGGCGATGGTGGAAGCGATCAAGGAATTCAACGGAGACAAATAAAATAAGATCGCACTGGCGCCGGTTCCTTAAGGGGGGCCGGCGCCGTTTTGTCCATGTGCAGGCAGAAATATTACCCGCCATATTTTTGTTTTGGCAGATTTATCTGTCTGTGCATGATTTCCCATGGAAAATGAAAAAAAGAGCAGGATACAGGGCACTGTTACCAGAACATCCCGGTATCCTGCTCTTTTTTTATGGTGTGCCCGGCGGCGCACGTTTCTAACGGGTGAAAGTCCCGAATCCGCCCGGTAGTGGGAAGGATACA